>JBQCCX010000097.1:0-13535 GCA_051961815.1 Xanthobacteraceae bacterium | reverse complement strand
TCGCCTGTTGGCGCGATTGGGCTTCTGATCTGCGCGGATCGCCGATCGCAAGCGGCCACTATCTGCCCGAAGAGAACCCGGCTGCGACGGCGCAGGCGCTCCTCGATTTCTTCAGTGCTAGTGGAGCGGATTTGACATTCGCTGCCCACCCGACGGCAAACTCGTGAAAGCGAATGTCAAATCCAAAGCTCCACTAATACTTGTATTTGCTAGTGGTTCTTTGATTCTAACATTCGCACGAGAGCCTACCGAACCCGGATGGGAATGTTAGAATCGGACCACTAGGACATGACGACGAGCGAACGTCAAAGCGCCTACTCAGGCACGCGTGAAATCTCCGAACGGCTGCGATTGGATGTCGCGCGGCTGGAAAGCTACCTGGCTGCGCACGTCGCTGGCTTCGCCGGCCCCGCACTCGTCAGCCAATTCAAAGGTGGACAATCCAATCCGACCTATCTGATCGAAACGCCGCTGCGGCGCTATGTGCTGCGCCGCAAGCCGCCAGGCAAGCTGTTGCCGTCCGCCCACGCTGTAGACCGCGAACACCGGGTGATCAGCGCGCTTTATCCGCAAGGCTTCCCGGTCGCCGAGCCGCTCCTTTATTGCGCCGACGACACCGTGGTCGGCACCGCTTTCTTCCTGATGGCGTTTGCCGACGGGCGAGTGTTTTGGGAACCGCATATGCCGGATTCCGATCCGGAGGAACGCGCGCAAGTCTATGACGGCATGAATGCGACGCTGGCTCGCCTCCACAGCTTCGATCCCGGTGCGATCGGGCTCGGCGACTACGGCCGCGGCGAACAGTATGTAGCCCGGCAGGTCGCGCGGTGGTCCAAACAATATCGCGCATCGGAGACCGAACGCATCGAAGAGATGGAGCGGCTTATCGAGTGGCTTCCCGGCCATCTGCCGCCCGAGCAGGCGCCGCGACTGGTGCACGGCGATTATCGGCTCGACAATATGATCGTCGCTGCCGACGCGCCGACAATCATCGCCGTCCTGGATTGGGAATTGTCGACGCTGGGCGATCCGCTTGCCGATTTCTCTTATCATTTGATGCAGTGGCACATGCCGCACTCGGATGCCGGCACCGGCTCGCTGGCGGGCTTCGAGCTTGGCGCGCTCGGCATTCCGTCGCTTGACGCCTATATCGATCTTTATGTGGCGAGGACTGGCCTCGATCCGCGCCCGCATTTGCCGGTTTATTTTGCCTACAATTTCTTTCGTCTCGCCGCGATCATGCAAGGCATCGCCGGGCGAGTGCGCGACGGCACTGCGACCAGCGCACTTGCCGCCAGCAAAGCGCATTTGGTGCGCCCGCTTGCCGTCAAGGCGTTCGAATTCGCGGCCCAGGCCGGCGCATGAAAACTTTCGCACTCGCGCTTGGCGGCGGCGGTGCGCGCGGATTGGCGCATATCGCCGTCATCGAAGCCCTCGACGAAATGGGCGTGCGGCCGACTGCGATCGCCGGTACGTCGATCGGCGCGCTGATCGGCGCTTCCTACGCCGCCGGCATGCGCGGCAAGGACATCCGCCATCACGTTATTGCCTTCGCGCACGACTGGGCTCAAACGCGGCGGCGTTTGATGACAGCGCGCGCCGGCAATCTCTCCGATTTGTTCTACGGACGGGTGAGCCAAGCCACCCAGATCGATCCCGAGAAATTTTGCGAGCAATTTATGCCCGCTCAAGTGCCGGACAATTTTTCCGCTTTGACAATTCCGTTGATCGCCATGGCGACCGACCTGCACCGCCGTAGCGAATTGGCCATTACAGCCGGACCGCTGCGCCCGGCGCTGGCGGCCTCGATCGCCATACCGGGCCTGTTCCGCCCGATGATCATCGACGGCCGCGTCCTCATCGATGGCGGTGCCACCAATCCCCTGCCCTTCGACAAACTGAACGGGCGCGCCGATCGCATCGTGGGGGTCGATGTTTATGGAATTCCCGAGGAATATCGCGTTGACGTGCCGAACGCATGGGAGGCGCTTTACACCACCGTCATGGTGATGGGCAGCGCGATTGTTGCCGCGAAACTCGGCCATGCCGGGCCTGACCTGGTGATCCGGCCCAATGTGACCATTTTCCGCACGCTGGGTTTTCTGCAGGCGAGCGCAATCATCCGCTCCGCCGAAGCGGTCAAGTCCGAGATCAAGGAAAAGCTTGGCGCGCTGCTCAAGGTGTGAGCCCGAGCAAAGCCTGCCGAATCGCCAGAGCGAAACGGCCGTTCATTTCGCTTTAGCGCCGTTCCTTGAAAAATTGCTTGAGCAAGGCGCCGGCGGCGGCTTCGCCAAGTCCGCCATAGATCTCCGGCCGGTGGTGGCAGCTCGCCGAAGTGAAAAATTTCACCCCGTTTTCGACCGCGCCGCCCTTGGGATCCGAAGCCCCGTAATAAAGGCGCCGAATCCGGGCGAATGACAGCGCGGCGGCGCACATCGCGCAGGGCTCAAGCGTGACATAAACATCGCACCTATCGAGACGCTCGGAGCCAAGCCGATGGGAGGCCTGCCGGATCGCGATCATTTCGGCGTGCGCGGTCGGGTCGCGATCGGCGAGCGTGCGATTGCCGGCGCGCGCAATGATCTCGTCACCACGGACCAGCACACAGCCGACCGGCACCTCGCCGCGTCCGCCGGCACTGCGCGCTTCGTCAAGAGCCATATCCATAAAGCCGGTCATTGGATGCGTCCGGGCCGGCATCTTGTGCCATCCATCCACGTCTTTATACACGTCGGCGACGCGGGCATAGATCGGGCATGGAAGAGCAGCCGAACCAAGCCAAACCGGGGCAGCGCATCGCCAAAGTTATTGCCCGCGCTGGCCTTGCCTCGCGGCGGGAAGCCGAAGCGTGGGTCGCGGCCGGCCGCGTCGCTGTCAATGGCACGACCATCGCCTCGCCCGCGATCGATGTGACCGGTGCGGACCGCATTACCATCGACGGTCAACCGCTGCCGGACCGCGAGCGTACCCGCCTGTTTCTCTACCATAAGCCGCGCCAGCTGATGACGACGCATGCCGATCCGCGCGGCCGGCCGACAATCTTCCAAAACCTGCCGCGCGATCTGCCCCGCCTGATCAGTGTCGGGCGGCTCGATTTTAATACCGAAGGTCTGCTGCTTCTGACCAATGACGGCACGCTCGCGCGGGTGCTGGAGTTGCCGGCAACGGGATGGTTGCGGCGCTATCGCGTGCGCGCGCACGGCACGGTCACCCAACAGGAACTTGACGGCTTGCGCGGTGGCCTCACCATCGACGGGATCCATTATGGCCCGATCGACGCCAGCCTTGACCGCCGGCAAGGCTCCAACGTGTGGCTCACGCTCGGCATCCGCGAAGGCAAGAACCGCGAGGTCCGCAATGTGCTCGGTCATCTCGGATTAAGCGTTACCCGGCTTATTCGCGTTTCATTCGGGCCGTTCCAGCTCGGTGAACTTGACGAAGGCGAAGTTGAGGAAGTCCGCACCCGCGTGCTGCGCGAGCAGCTCGGCGAGAAACTGGTCCGGCTTTCGGCAGCCGATTTCTCAGGTCCGCGTCCACCGCCGCCGCGAAAGCTGGCGCGCGACGAACCACATCCTGTCGCTCCTCAACAGCCGCGAGAAAAACCAAAACATCGCACGTCGTCCGATCATGCCTGGCGCGCTCACGAAGAAGATCGACCGACGAAGAAGTTACGCCGCAGATTCCGTGGTGCGCGCAGCGATCGCCGGGACCGACTTGTGCGCGATGAGCGGCCGCAGACCGACACGCTTACCGATCGCAAGGGCAGACCGGTTGTAGTCGAGAAATATCGGCAAGCACCGCCAACCGAAGCGGTGCGACAAGACGACCACGGCTTTCGCGGCAAATCCGATCGCCACCGCCGAGGCAAGCGACCGGCGCGGCGGTCCGATCCGCCGCGGCGCGGAAAACGCTGATGCGCGTGGTCGGCGGACGGTTCCGCGGGCGGGTCCTGGCTGGCCCGAAATCGGCGGCGATCCGGCCGACTGCCGACCGGCTGCGCGAGTCGCTATGCAATATTTTGGCGCATGCCTATGGCGACCCGGTGACCGGAGCTCGCGTGCTCGACCTGTTCGCCGGGACCGGAGCGCTCGGTATCGAGGCGGTCTCGCGCGGCGCCGCCTTCGCATTGTTCGTAGACGATGGCGCCGAAGCACGCGCGCTCATTCGCGAAAATATCGCCGCGCTTGGGCTCGGCGGCGTGACGCGCATTTTCCGGCGCGATGCGACCAAGCTTGGACCCGCCCATCCCGTCGAAGCGTTCTCGCTTGCTTTTTTGGACCCGCCTTACGGAGAAGGATTGGCGACGGCGGCGCTGCTGTCGGCGCGCGAGGGCGGCTGGTTGACGCATGGCGCGTTGATCGTCGTTGAAGAAGCCGCCAAATCGGCTTTTACGTTGCCCGCCGGATTTTCCGAGCTGGAACGGCGCGTCTATGACGACACCGAATTTGTGTTCGGCCGCTTCACTCAAGGCTGATGTCAACGGCCCGCCGATTGCCCACGCCGTGGCACTCGCGTTCAACGACGGCCGAACAACCGTTCGATATCGGTGAGCTTGAGTTCAACGTAAGTCGGCCGGCCGTGGTTGCATTGGCCGGAATTAGGTGTCCTTTCCATTTCACGAAGGAGCGCGTCCATCTCCTCTGGCTTGAGCCGCCGGCCGGCGCGCACCGAACCGTGACAGGCCATCGACGACGCCACCTGCATCAGGCGGCGTTCCAGCGGCAGCGTTTCGTCCCATTCGCCCATGTACTCGGCAAGATCGCGGATAAGGGCTGCGCCGTCGATTTCGCCGAGCAGCGAAGGCGTTTCACGTAAAGCCACGGCGCCCGGACCGAACGCCTCGATCACGAGGCCATAGCGGGAAAGCTCGTCGGCGCGGCTGACGAGGCGTTCGACATCGGCTTCATCGAGTTCGACGATCTCGGGAATGAGAAGGATCTGCCGGGCTACGCCGGTCTTGGCAATCGCTTCCTTCAAGCGCTCATAGACGATGCGCTCATGGGCGGCATGCTGGTCGACGACAACCAAGCCATCTTGTGTCTGCGCCACGATATAGGTGTCGTGAACCTGCGCCCGCGCGGCTCCGAGCGGATGGTCGAGCAGCGCGCCGTCGCCGGATTGTTCGCGTGACGGATCCGCAGCGCTGTCCAGTTCGTCGCGCAGCTCCGCCGCCGGAGCACCCACGGCAAATGCCGATTGTGACGGCGCACCGAAGCCGCCATGAAGTGGCGCGAATGCCGCACCGACATCGCGCCTGCCATTGCCGGCTTCCCGCCAAGGCTCGCCCGAGCGCGCCAGCCGAGGCGCGCCGCGAAAGGCCGCGATCGTTGCTGCCCCGCCAGTCGTCGCTGCGCGTGTGGCTTCACGCGCCAGCGCGCTCTTAAGCGCGTGAACGATCAACGCACGGACCAATCCGGCGTTACGAAAGCGCACCTCGGCTTTCGCCGGGTGCACGTTGACGTCGACCTCGGACGGCGGCAGCGACACGAACAGCGCCAGCAGCGGATGCCGATCGCGCGGCAGATAATCGGCATAGGCGGCGCGCACGGCGCCGAGCAGCAATTTGTCGCGAACCGGCCGGCCATTAACGAACAAATATTGGCCGAGCGAATTCGCCCGGGTGAACGTCGGCAGCGCGGCAAAGCCCTCAATCCTGACGTCCTCGCGCTCAATCGCGACTTCAACGGCGTTGGCGCGAAACTCGGCGCCAAGGACATCACCGAGCCGTACCAGGCGCCCGGCGGAACCCGCCAAGACCGCGGCGAAATGCATCGGGGACCGCTCCTCGCCGGAAAGAGTGAAACCGACGTCGGGCCGGCTCATCGCCAGCCGCCGCACCACGTCGCGGATCGCTTCGGCTTCAGTCCGATCGCTTTTCAGAAACTTGAGCCGGGCCGGAGTTGCGTAAAATAAATCGCGTACGTCAACGCGTGTGCCCCGGCCGAGCGCCGCCGGCTTCAGTTCGGATTTGTTGCCGGCGTCGATTTCAATCGCCCAAGCGTGCGGCTCATCGGCGTGGCGGGTCGCGATCGCAAGCCGCGCTGCCGCGCCAATCGAGGGCAAGGCTTCGCCGCGAAAACCGAGGGTACGGATGGCGACGAGATCGTCGTCTGCGAGCTTTGAGGTGGCGTGCCGTTCGACCGCAAGCGCAAGATCGGCGCGCGTCATGCCCTCGCCGTCGTCGGTGATCCGGATCAGCCGGCGGCCGCCGCCGTCGGTCAGGATATCGACCCGGCGCGCCCCGGCATCGAGCGCGTTTTCAACCAGCTCCTTGACCACGCTCGCCGGACGCTCGACGACCTCCCCCGCCGCAATGCGGTTGACAACGGCTTGGCTGAGCT
Organism: Xanthobacteraceae bacterium; assembly: GCA_051961815.1. Classification (GTDB taxonomy): domain Bacteria; phylum Pseudomonadota; class Alphaproteobacteria; order Rhizobiales; family Xanthobacteraceae; genus BOG-931. The sequence goes on along the minus strand of JBQCCX010000097.1, from coordinate 7,194 downwards.
GGCGGACAGGCATGATCGGCGGTTTTCACTCGCGATTCGGCGGTAACGGTAGCCCGGATCGGGGGCCCCGCCTATTCTGCCGCCAGCCGCCATGTGGAGCGGTGTGGAGCGGTGTGGAGCGGTGTGGAGCAACAGATGGAACGGTACTTGCCCGGAGCGATCCTGGCGATCTGCGGCATCGCGGTGTACGCGATCGGCGGTGTGCTGTTCCTCACCCAGCGCCGGCAGCGCGGGCGCGGCGGCGCGAGCAGGTCGCTTTTGGTTTATGCGATCATCTTGATGGTGCTCGGTTTTGTCGCCCTGGGCGCAGGTCTTTTCGCGCTCGAACTGGCGCAATATCGCGCTGTCAACGGATGACGCTCTGGCTCAATCCAGCATCGGCTTGGCCCGGCGGAGCCGTTTGATGCCAGCGCGCCGTTTTTTGCTTTCGATCCGGCGTTCGCGCGCCGCCGCTGGCGGCTTCGTGACTCGTCGCTTGACTGGCGGAAGCGCAGCGCGGCGGATCAGATCGACAAGGCGCGCGAGCGCGTCTTCGCGGTTGCGCGCCTGCGCCCGATGCCGCTGCGCGGTAATAACAATGACGCCCTCGCGGGTCAGCCGGGAGCCGGCCAGTCGTTCAAGCCGGCTGCGCACGTCCGGGGGCAGCGAAGGTGAGCGGCGCGCGTCGAAACGAAGCTGTACCGCGCTCGCGACTTTGTTGACGTTTTGCCCACCCGGTCCGGAGGAGCGGACAAAGGATTCGGCAATTTCTCTTTCGTCGAGCGCAATCTTTGCGGTGACCGGAATCATTGGCGAGTTCTATCCCGGATTGAGTGAAAGTGAAATTGGCACGAAAATGATGAACCTTGGGCGTCGCCAGGATTTGGAACTGATGAGAAGAAATTAGGAGGATCGTTATGAGCATTCCACGCCGCAGCTTCATTGCCGCGCTTGCATCCGTACCCGTTGTATTGTCGGCCCGACGTGGTTTTGCGGCATATCCCGATCGCCCAATTCATCTGATTGTGCCGTTTGCTGCAGGGGGAAACGCCGACATTGTCGGGCGCATAACCGGCGATCTGATCAGCAAGGCACTGGGCCGGCCAGTAGTGGTCGAAAATCGCGGCGGCGGCGGCGGCAGCATCGGCGCCGAGTTCGTCGCCCGCGCCACGCCAGACGGCTACACGCTCCTGGTCGGCTCCAACGGGCCGCTCACCGTCGAGCCGTTCGTTCATGCCAATGTCGGCTATGATTCCCTGAAGGATTTTACCGCGGTCGCGCTCACGAGCTACGTGCCGCATGCGCTCATCTTGAGCAACAAGATCACCGCGAAGACCATGGCCGAACTCGTATCGCAGTCAAAGACCGCGGCAGTGACGATCGCAACCAGCGGCATCGGCAGCGCCACGCATATGACGCTGGAACGGCTGAAAGCGGCAACCGGCGCGAACCTGACCCACGTTCCCTATCGCGGCGGCGGCGCGCTGATGCCCGACTTGATTAGCGGGACAGTCGACGGCGCCATGACCGAGTTCTCGACCGCGCTGCCCATGCACCAAGCCGGCCAGGCGCGTATCATCGCGATCGCGGCGCTGCATCGCTCCAAGCTCGCGCCGGACATTCCGATCTTCGACGAGAGCGGCGTTAAAGGATTCACGGCGCAAAGCTATATCGGGGTCGTCGCGCCGACGAAGACGCCGTCCGACGTCATCGACAAGTTGCAGCAGGCCATCGCTCAAGGCTTGAGTCCCGGCAGCCCCGCCGCGGAGCGGCTGGTCAGCTTGGGATCGGAAGTCGCTTCGTCCGAGCAGATGACGGCGAAGGGATTCGCCGCGTTCATTCAAGCCGATTATGAGCAAATGCGCGAAGCCGCCAAGCTCGCCGGAATCACGCCGCAATAAGTGCGGCTATTTGCGCAATCAACTTCGCGGCACGCTGAATTGCCGGCGTGCCGCGCGCATGTATACTTCCAGGAAGCGACTAAGGGGGGACAGCTTGCTCCGTTTTGCAGCTTTCGCGTTCGCATTGGCCACGATGTCCGGTAGCGCGCGGGCCGATACCGATTTGATCAAGCGCGGCGCCTATCTGGTGAATGGAATCCTCACCTGCGGCAATTGCCATACGCCAAAAGGCCCGACCGGCGACATCGGCGACAAGGCATTTTCCGGCGGGTTAAGCTGGGATGAACCGCCATTCAAGGTAACCGCGCCGAACATCACGCCTGACAAGGAAACCGGCATCGGCGAATATACCGATGCCGAGCTCAAGCAGGTCTTGCGCAAGGGCATCAAACGCAACGGCGTGCCGGTGGCGATGATCATGCCGAGCGGCTTTTACGAGATCATGACCGACGGCGATCTCGACGCGGTCGTTGCCTATCTGCACACGCTCAAGCCGATCAAGAACACCGTGCCGGATCCGGTCTACAAGATGGCGCAGGGCCATCCGATTCCGCCACAAGGGGATAAAAAATTCACCGAAGCGATGCTGAGCGACAAGCTGAGCAAAGGTTTTTACCTTGTCACCATCGCCCATTGCATGGAGTGCCATACGCCGATGGGTCCACGCGGGCGCGATTTCGATGCCAGACTCGGCGCGGGCGGCTTCGAATTTCCCGGACCATGGGGCGTGTCGGTGTCGCGCAACATCACTTCAAGCAAGGACAAGGGGATCGGCGCATGGACCGACGATGAGATCAAGCGCGCGATGACCCAAGGCGTCAGCCGCGACGGCAGCCCGCTCAAGCCGCCGATGGGCTATCACTATTATGCGACGGTCGCTCCGGATGATCTCGACGCGGTGATCGCCTATCTGCGCACGGTGCCGGCCAAAGAGTAAAGCCGGCGCGAGGATCGGCGATACGATCGGATGTTTCGCAAGGATAGCGAGAGAGCCGGTCAGCCCAGTCCTAACCGCCCATTGAATTCGCGATTTGCTGAAAGATTAGAAACGCCACCACGATGACCAGCGTCCCGCCGCCTACCCAAAGCGCATGGCGGGCGCGCACGACCCGCTGGCCGTGCGGGGCAATGACTCCAGTCAACAGGAATAAGCCGGTAGGCAGGCAGACGAGGGTGCCGTAAAAAGCCGGCACGGCGGAAAAGCCATCCTCCTGCGGATTATTCCAGTTCTGGATGAGCGGGATAAGGCTCCAGCCCCAGAGAAAAAGTATCGAAGCAGCGACTGCGAGAAACATAACGCGCAGCCTTGGCGATGCGGTCATTCCCGCATGGTCCATTCGGCTGCCCTTTCCTCCGCCGTAGCGGATCGCGGCCGATGCGTGTCAATTTGCCTTGCTGGACGCAAAACCCTGCGGCTTGCCGACCACCGTCACCAGCAATCCCTTGTCGAGAAGCCGCTTGGCGACGCGGCGTGCATCGTCGAGCGTCACCGCTTCGATCATAGCGCTGCGGCGGGTGAAATAATCGGTGCCAAAACCGTCGAGCTGCAATTGCACCAACAGGGCGGCGATTTTCGTCGAGCTGTCGAGATTGAGGACAAAGGCGCTGTTGAGATATCGCTTCGCCTCCGTGAGCTCGCCAGCGGTCGGGCCGCTTTCGGCAAAGCGGTGGATTTCCTGTTCGATCAGATCGACGGTCTCGCCGGCGCGATCTGCCCGGGTGGCGGTGCCGCCGAGCAGCACTGCGGCATGATCGAGCCAGACCAGATTGTCGGAGACCGAATAAGCAAGCCCGCGTTTTTCGCGAACTTCGTGGTAGAGCCGGGAATCGGTCGAGCCGCCGCCGAGAATGTGGTTGATCAAATAAGCGGCCATGAAGTCGGGATCCTGCCGGGGAATTCCAGGCCCGCCGAAATCGACGACGGTCTGCGGCACATCGAGGCTGACCTCGATCCGCCGCCCGAGCCCGCGCGGCGCCACATCGGCGACCGCAAAGAGATCCGGCTTCTCCGGCAGCGCGCCGAACGTGCGGTCAAGCAAGACTTTGAGGGTTTCGGCATCGATGTCGCCGACCACGGCGATCTTCAAATTCCGTCGGGCAAGCACTCGATGCGCGTAGGATTTGAGGTCGGCAATCGAGATGCTCGCAACGGTCTCTGAAGTACCGTTGACCGGCCGTCCATAAGGATGGCCCTCGAAAGCGGTTTCCCACCAGCGGCGGCTGGCAATATCGGTGGGGCTCGTGGTCTCGCGCCGCAGCAGCGAGAGGATCTGCCCGCGGCTGATCTCGACTTCTCTGGCGTCGAACCGCGGCGTTGTGAGCGCAAGGCGCAGCAACTCGAAAGCTTCGTCGCGATTTTCGGTGAGCGTGCGCATCGTACCCTGGATCGTGTCACGCTGGGCCGAAAAGTTCATGTGAATTGCTTTGCGTTCCAGGCGATCCGAAAAAGCGGTCGAATCGAGATCGCCCGCGCCGGCATCGAGCAGCGAAGCCGTGAGCGCCGCGGTGCCGGCCTTGCCGGCCGGGTCCTGAACGGCGCCGCCGGCGAAGGCAAATTCGACCGCGATCAGCGGAACTGCTCGCTCATGGACCAGCCAGGCTTCGATGCCGCCCGCGCTTATGACGCGCTCGATCGTGGTTGCGCCGGCGACGGCCGCGAACCCCATGCTCGTTGCCGCGATCGCCGCCACAAATCCAATCACGCGGCCAGCCGCGCGCATCCCTTTCACGATCGCTTCTCCTCGGATTGCAGGCTTTTGACGAGGTAACCGGTAACCGAATGTCGGCGATCGAGCCAGGTACGGGCGGCGTTCTGCACGGCATCGGCCGTGACCGCGCGGATGCGCTCTGGCCAGGCGCGCACATCTTCGACCGTCTGCCCGATTGCCAGTGCGGAGCCATACCAGCGCGCCAGAGTTGCCTGGTTGTCCTCGGCATAGACCGCCTCCGCGATCAGGCGCGTCTTGGCGCGCTCGAGCTCATCGCTGCTGATGCCGTTGGCGGTGATCTCGCTGAGGATGCCGTCGATCGCCGCCTCCAGCTGAGGCAAAGAGACGCCCGGCTTGGGCGCACCGAAAACTACAAACTTCGCGTAGTCGACGGCAGTGCCGGAATAGCTGGCGCCGGCGTTGAGCGCCAAACCCCGGTCGACCACCAGCCCGCGATATAAACGGCAATTTTCGCCGCTGCCCAGCACATGCGCGAGCACCTCGAGCGCCTCGCTTTCGCCGGGTTTGGCCGAGTTTTCGGATGGCACGAGATAATCGCGGCTCACGCTTGGCTGTTCGACCCGAAGATCGGCGAGCGTGACGGTGCGCGGCGCCTCTTGCGACGGCTCCATCGGGCGGCGCCGCGGATTGGTTTCGGCGCGATCGGCAATCTTGCCATAGGTTGCTTCGGCGTCGGCTTTCACCTCTTCCGCCGTAACATCGCCGGTCACGACGACCACGGCATTGTTCGGACTGTAGAAGCGCCGATAGAAGGCCAGAGCGTCTTCGCGATTGAGCTGTTCGATTTCCGGCCGCCAGCCGATCACCGGCCGGCCATAGGGATGGTTGAGGTAAAGGGCAGCGTCCATTTGCTCGCCAAGCCGCGCCGCCGGATTGTTGGCGATGCGCATGTTTTGCTCTTCGAGCACCACACTGAGCTCGGGACGCACCACGTCATCGCTGAGCACCAGCCCGGTGATGCGGTCGGCTTCGAGCGCCATCATTTCTTTCAGGTGATTGCGCGGCACGCGCTGGAAGAACCCGGTATAGTCGCTAGCGGTGAATGCGTTCTCCTGGCCGCCGATTGCGGCGACCTGCCGTGAAAATGTGTCGCCGGGATTTTTCTCCGTGCCCTTGAACATCAGATGTTCGAGGAAATGCGCCAGGCCGGATTTGCCGGGAGTCTCGTCGGCGGCGCCGACTTTGTACCAGATCATATGCGTGACCACCGGCGCACGGTGATCCGGCACAACGACAACTTCCAGCCTGTTCGCCAAGGTAAAATGGCTGACCTCTGCGCCGGCAAAAGCGGCGCTTGCAGTCGCGGCCATGAGCGCGGCCATGAGCGCGGCCACGAGCGCGGCCACGAGCAACAGAAATTTCGGCACCCTCATCCTCGTACGGTAAGGATCAATTGCGCTGTCCCGCGCAGCAAACGCGGGAGCGGAAGCAACACCAGCACACGCTATCGCTGCGGCTCCATGCGCTCGCCGAGCGTCGGCGGCTTGTATGCCTTGCGTTCCGGCGGAATCCCATATGGCTGATCCGGCGACGGTGTTTGATACCCCGGAGGCGGATCGGTCAGGTTGGCCCGGGGCGGCTCGCCGGTAAACGTTCCGTATTCTTCCTTTTTGAACCAGTCGAAGGTCAGGACGCCCTTCTGCCCCTTCGGGTCAATTCCTTGCGAGCTAGGCGCGCTCGCTCGGCTGCCTTTCGGAATGAGTTCGTCCGGCCGCAATGGGCGGCCGTCTTCGATGACGGGATCGGTCGGCCGCAGGGGTTTATCGGATTTCGCTGCTGCCTGACGCTTCTTGACGTCGGGATCCTGCGGCCAGTTTGGCGCGGGCGCCCGTTCGGTCGCGATCGGCGCCGGCAGATTGCGGTTCGGTGGCACGACCAGAGGCGAACGCTCGCTGTAATTGATCTCGTATTCGGGATGGTCGGGATCGGGCAGGCCGATCGCTTTAAAGACCTTCGACGTAAAGGACGAACCGGAAGGATCGTCATAATCGCCGGCCCGGGCTGTCGAGCCCGACGCACAGACCAACGCCAGCGTAAACGCGGCGGCGAGCCCGAGGCGCGCCATTGACGCGCGGCAAGACGGCTCACCGGCACGACCGGTCAAGGCAAATCCGACGATGCGATGCAGCGCCATACCCTCACCCCAAACTTGCCCCCAGCTCACTCGAAGGGGTCTCTCTGAAGGCACCCAGCCGTACGACTCAGAAAGCCAAAATAAATCAAATCCGGCAGCAGCTTATCGTCCGCGATCAGGGCGCTTTTGCGGCACCCCCCAACAGCGATTCATACAGCAGCACCAGCACACCCGCAACAATCGCGACATCGGCGAAGTTGAAGACGTACCAGCGAAATTCGAAGCTTGGGGTCTCGATGTGGAAAAGTACGAAATCCATGACACCGGGCCAGTGCAGCCGGTCGATCGCGTTGCCGATCGCCCCGCCGATGATCAGGCCGAGAGCAACCGCAGTGAGGCGCCAGGTCGCACGCGCAAGCCACACCCAGAGGAAAATCACCGCGCCTAGCTTAAACGCGAACAAGGCCCATTCGCCGATCGGGCCCTGCTGCGGAAACAGGCCGTAGCTGAT
>JBQCCX010000096.1:0-4576 GCA_051961815.1 Xanthobacteraceae bacterium | reverse complement strand
GAGCCTTACCGCCAACCTCGCCTGCTATATCGGTTTTTCGCTGGCGCGGCCGCCGAGCTCAATCGAGCGCGTGCAGGGCGATTTGTTCGCGCCGCCGACGCTGACGCCGATGCTCGGACCGATGGCGCCGGGTTTTCGGCTGCGCCGCGCTTCGGTCAGCGTCGAGGATCTGATCGCGGCCGTCGCCCGCTACCTCGGCGATGAGCGCACCCGCAGATCGTTCGCGAGCTTCGCCGCCGCACGCCGCATCAGCCTCGACACGACGGCCGAGGCCGACTTTCAGCTTTTGCAATACGCTGAATATCTGCTGGCCTCGGCGATCGGCGCCGCTTCGTCGCGGCTGGTGCTGTCCTTGCTCTTGCGCAAGCGCACGGTCTCGACCAAGGCGGCGTTGAAGCTGCTCGACGATGCCAGCGCCGCGATCCACTACAATCGCGAGATCCTGCAGACCGCGCTCGATCACGTGCGGCAGGGGATCGCGGTGTTCGATAAGGATCTCGCCTTGGTCTGCTGGAACCGCCAGTTCGGCGAGATCCTCACACTGCCGCATGAGCTCACGCGCGTCGGCATCCCGTTGCACGACATTTTGCGTCACATCGCACGGCACGACGAAGCGGAAAACGCCAGCGATCGTTCCATCGCCGAGCGCATCGGAAAATATACCTCCGGCGCCGAGCCGTTCCTCGAGCGCATTGCCGAACCGGGCCTCGTCATCGAGGTGCGCGCAAATCATATGCCCGGCGGCGGATTGGTGACCACGTTCACCGACATCACGCCGAGCGTGAAGGCTGCGGAGGCGCTGGAGCGCGCCAATGCGACTTTGGAACGCCGCGTGCGCGAACGCACCGGCGAGCTGACGCGGCTTAACGCGGCGCTCGAACGCGCCAAGGCGGAGGCGGACGAGGCGAATGTCTCCAAAACCAGGTTCGTCGCGGCGGCCAGTCACGATATTTTGCAGCCGCTCAATGCGGCGCGGCTCTACGTGACGAGCCTGATCGAACGGCACGGCGCCGGCGGCGATGCCGGGCTGATCGGCAACATCGATGCTTCGCTCGAAGCGGTCGAGGAAATTTTCTCGGCGCTCCTCGACATCTCGCGGCTCGACACCGGCGTGATGAAGCCGGAACTCGCGGATTTTCGCATCGATGAATTGCTGCAGCGGCTTGAAGTCGAATTCGCCCCGCTCGCGCGTGAGAAAAGCCTCGAGCTGATCGTGATGCCCTGTTCGCTCAATGTGCGCTGCGACCGTCGCTTGTTGCGGCGGCTTTTGCAAAATCTGATTTCAAACGCCATCAAATATACGCCAAGCGGGCGCGTGCTGGTCGGCTGCCGGCGTCGCGGCGAACATCTGCGCATCGAAGTCCACGACACCGGGATCGGGATTCCACCGGCCAAGCACCGTGCCGTGTTCAAGGAGTTCCATCGCCTCGACCGAGGCGCCCGGGTTGCCCGGGGCGTCGGGCTCGGCCTGTCGATCGTTCAACGGATTGGCCGCGTGCTCGATTGCGCGGTGACGCTCAAATCGAATCTCGACCGCGGCTCGTGTTTCTCGGTCGCGGTGCCGCGCGCGGCAGCGATCGGTTCGGTGGCGCGGCCGTCTGCCGGGCTACGGCTGCAGCCTGGACGGCTCGACGGTATGGTGGTCCTTTGCATCGACAATGAGCGGGCCATTCTCGACGGCATGGCGACGCTGCTCGGCGGCTGGGGCTGTCGCGTGCTCGGGGGCCCCGATCTCGCCGAGGCCATGGCGGCGCTGGCGGCAAGCGGCCTCGAACCCGACGGGCTCCTCGTCGACTATCATCTCGACGGCGGCAACGGCATTGCCGCAATCATGGCCCTGCGCGCGCAACTCGGCCGCCCGGATGGACGCGACGTGCCGGCCATCGTGATCACCGCGGACCGTTCGGCGCGCATTCGCGAGGAGGCGCGCGCCGAAGGCGCGCATGTGCTCAGTAAACCTCTCAAGCCGGCATCGCTGCGCGCGCTGATGATGCAGTGGCGGGTGCAGCGCGTCGCCGCGGAATAGCGAATTCTCCCGACGAAATTGGAGCCGGCCATTTGGGGGCGCTTTAAGCGTGTCAGCGCCGCTGCAAGTCTGAAACCGCACACAAGGTGCAAAACCTTTTGTCGCTGGAACAACAAGTTCTCCTGGCCGGTTCTTTTGAAGGACTGCGGCTCACGGCCGCGAACGTCCGCAACGAAGGACAAGCAGTATGAAGAACTATCGGATGATCGCATTGGCGTTTGCGGCGGCATTCGCGCTCGCCGGGGTTAACGCGGCCGCGCAGACGATGAATGCACCGCGAGGCACGCTGGCTGGAGCCGACCAGAGCTTCCTGAACGAGGCCGTTGAAAGCGACCTGGCGGAAATTCAGATGGGCAAGCTTGCGCAGCAGAACGGGCAGAGCCAGGGCGTAAAAGACTTTGGCCAGATGCTGGAACAGGACCACGGTCAGCACCTGCAAAAAGCCAAACAAGAGGCGCAACAGTTGGGCATGACGCCGCCGTCCGAGCCGAATGCGAAACAAAAGAAAATGTACGATCAAATGAGCAAGTTGTCGGGCCCGCAATTTGACCGGCAATTCGCGCAGGAGATGGTCACCGACCACAAGGAAGACATCGGCAAATTTGAGAAGCAGGCGAAGTCGAAAGGACCGCTTGCCGATTTTGCCCAGCAAACAATTCCGACGCTGCAGAAGCACTTGCAGACCGCGGAGTCGTTAAGCGGGCAACAGCGCTCGCAGCGCTGAACGGATCAATGCGCGAACGGGCGCGGCTGCAGCTTGAGCCGCGCTCGATTCTTTTCAATCGATTTTAATTCCGAGAGCCTGCACGATCGGCGTCCATTGTGCGATTTCAGCTTCAATGCGACGCCGAAATACCTCCGGGGATGAATCCGGATCGGGTTCAAATCCGGTGTCCATGAGCATTTTTTGATAATCGGACTGGGCGAGCAACGCGTGGTTAGCCTGCGCAATCTGCGCGATGATCGCGCGGGCGGTGCCAGCGGGCGCGAATAAGCCGATGAGCTGCTGCGAGACCATGCCGGGGAGTGCCTCCGCCGCCGCCGGCAGCTCGCGCGCGGCAGCCAACCGATTTGGACCGGTGACGGCGAGAATTCGCAAGCGGCCGGTGCGATGAAATTCGATCATTTGCCCGGTCACGGCCGGCGTCACCATGGAGACATGGCCGGCAAGGGCGTCGGCAATCGCCGGGCCGGAGCCGCGATACGGCACTTGCAGCAGATCGGGAAGATCGGCGAGCGACTTGAACAGTTCGCCGGTGAGATGGTTGAGCGAGCCGACGCCGGCATGGCCGTAAGACAGTTTGCCGCGATTGGCCTTGTCGTACTCGATGAACTCCGCAAGCGTCGCCGCCGGTATCGACGGATGCACCGCGAGCGCGAACGGCGAGATCGCGATGTTGGATATCGGTTCGAGATCCTTGAGCGGATCGTAGAGCGGCCGTGTCTTCAAAATCGCTTCGGTGACGTGCGTGCTCGAGCCGCCGAGCAGAAGCGTGTAGCCGTCCGGACTGGAATGCGCCACGCTGGCCGCTCCCAACGAGCTGCCGCCGCCGCCCTGATTTTCGACCACGATGGTGCCGAGCAGCGGCTTGATCCGGTCGGCCCATGGCCGGCCGATGGCGTCGAATCCGCCGCCCGGCGGAAACGGAACGATCAGCCGGACCGGCCGCTCGGGATAGTTCGATGCTGCGTGTGCAGTCGTCGCCACGCCGCGAACCGCCAGCGCCGCCGATCCGAGCGCCAAAACATCACGTCGCCGCATCGCGCTGTCCCCCGTCCGGCCTTCGCGCAAGCCGGCAGCGAAAATAATGGCGCGGTCCGGCAAGTGTCCAGCAGCGCTGGGAAGATGCGGCGTTTTGGCCTATGATTTGCCGACGATACCTCGATGACATTTGATCGGGAGTTTTCGCGCGAGTTTTCGCACTTTGGAGAGATTGACGATGCCGATGACATTAACGCCGCTGACGCCGGCGGTTGGCGCGGAAATAGGAAATGTCGATCTCACGTCTTTGAGCGCGGCTGACTTTGCGCAAATCGAAGCGGCCTGGCACCGCTATTCGGTGCTGCTGTTCCGCGGCCAGACGCTCAGCGACGACGACCTTCTTGCTTTCAGCCGGCGCCTCGGCGAGCTCGATCCACCGCCAAATCAGGAACGCGGCCGGCAGTCGCCGCCGGGATATCCGGACATCTATGTCGTTTCGAACGTGCTCGATGACAAAGGCCAGCCGATCGGCGCGCTTGGCGCCGGCGAAGCGGTTTGGCACACCGACATGAGCTATCTGGAATTGCCGCCGGATGCGTCGATGCTCTATGCGCTCGAGATTCCGCCAAGTGGCGGCAACACATATTTCTGCGGCATGCAGGCGGTGTGGCGCGCATTGCCGGCAGCCTTGAAGGCAAAGCTCGGCGCCCGCCGCATCAAACACGACGGCACGTTCAATAGCGGCGGCTATGTGCGCCAAGGGGTGACCCCAACCGACGATCCGCACCAAGCGCCCGGCGCCTGGCATCCCGCGGTCTGCGTCCATCCGGTCACCGGCGAACCGGCGC
>JBQCCX010000095.1:0-12974 GCA_051961815.1 Xanthobacteraceae bacterium | reverse complement strand
CTGCTGCTGCTTATTGCCCCCTGAGGGCCGGCTGGGCCATGGCGCCTGGGCACTCAGGGGATCGCCGCCACCGAACCCGAAGACTTAAGCGCGCCCGGAAAATCCCGACAGGAACCCCGATCACGGAACCGGGACCGGCGCCAGAGACAAGGACCTCGTCATGAAACCCGGCAGCAACAGCCCAGCCAAGGCGCCGGCCAATCCTGCGCCGAAAGCAACTGCGCCCAAAACAACCGTGCCCAAACGCGAAGCCGACCGCGTTCTCGTCTTCGACACGACGTTGCGCGACGGCGAGCAGTGTCCGGGCGCGACCATGACGCATGAGGAGAAGCTCGAAGTCGCCGAACTCCTCGACACCATGGGCGTCGACGTGATCGAAGCGGGCTTCCCGATCGCCTCCGACGGCGATTTCGCCGCGGTCAACGAGATTGCCAAGCGCACCAAGAAAGCCGTGATCTGCGGGCTTGCCCGCGCCAGTTTTAAGGACATCGATTGCTGCGCCGAGGCGATCAAGCCGGCGGAGCGGCGGCGCATTCACACCTTCCTGTCCACCTCGCCGGTGCACATGAAATACAAGTTGCAGAAGGAGCCGCACGAAGTCTTCGAGATGGTGATCGCGCAGGTCACGCGCGCGCGCAATTATACCGACGACGTCGAATGGTCGAGCGAGGACGGCACCCGCACCGAATTCGATTTCCTGTGCCGCTGCGTCGAGGCCGCGATCAAGGCCGGGGCCACCACGATCAATATCCCGGATACCGTGGGCTATACGGTCCCGGAGGAATATTTTGCGTTGATGAAACGGCTGCGTGAGCACGTTCCGAATTCGGACGCGGCGCGCTTTTCGGTGCATTGCCACAATGATCTCGGCATGGCGGTGGCCAATTCGCTCGCCGGCGTGCATGCCGGCGCGCGCCAGATCGAGTGCACCGTCAACGGCATCGGCGAGCGCGCCGGCAACGCCGCGCTCGAGGAAGTCGTGATGGCGATGCGGGTGCGCAACGACGTGCTGCCGTACTGGACCGGCATCGACGCCACCATGCTGACACGCGCGTCGAAGCTCGTTTCCGCGGTAACCTCGTTCCCGGTGCAGTACAACAAGGCGATCGTCGGCAGAAATGCGTTCGCGCATGAGAGCGGCATCCACCAGGATGGCATGCTCAAGCATACGCAGACCTACGAAATCATGATGCCCGAGGATGTCGGCGTGAAGCAGACCTCGCTGGTGATGGGCAAACATTCCGGCCGTCACGCCTTCGTTCACAAGCTGGAAGAGCTCGGCTACCGGCTTGCCGGCAACCAGCTGGAGGACGCTTTCGTGCGGTTCAAGGCGCTGGCCGACCGCAAGAAGCACGTCTACGACGAAGACATCGAGGCGCTGGTCGACGAGGAGATCGCGACCGCCCAGGACCACATCAAGCTGATATCGCTCACCGTGATCGCCGGCACGCGCGGCCCGCAACGCGCCACCATGCGGCTCGACATCGACGGCAAATCGGTGATCGACGAACGCGAGGGCAACGGCCCGGTCGACGCGACGTTCAATTGCATCAAGGCAATGGTCCCGCACGAGGCGGTGCTGGAGCTTTATCAGGTCCATGCGGTGACCGAAGGCACGGACGCCCAGGCGGAAGTCTCGGTTCGCCTCTCCGAGCATGGCCGCTCGGTAACCGCCAAGGGCGCCGATCCCGACACCCTGGTCGCTTCGGCGAAGGCTTATCTCGCGGCGCTCAACAAGCTCATGGTGCGCCGCCAGCGCGGCAAGCTCGAGCCGCTTGAGGTCGGCGAACGCCGCATCCACTCCCAGGACGTGGGGTGAAGATCCAGCCGCTCATTCTAGCGCAAGCGGGAATCCAGATCGTTTACGCCGCTAACGAGTGGGTCCCCGCTTCCGCAGGGACGAGCGGCCGACCATGTATGCGCTACTGCTTGCGATTTCTGTAAAGCGCATTGCCGAGCCCAGTGCCGATCGTGAATGCGGCCCAGACCCCGACGTCGTGCATGAATGCCGCCTCGCTCAATCCCTGCACGACGGCGTCGTTGTGCATCAGGATCGTCGTCTCGTGCTCGCCGATCTCCGGAATTGCCTCGTGCAGCCGTGCGGGCAGATTGAACGCGCTGCTCTCCCAGTTGCCCGGTAAATTCTGAGCGCCGGCCTCGATCGAGCCGTCGGCGTCGATGCGCCCGGGACAGCCGATGCCGATGAAGGGCGCCAGCTTGAACTTGTCCTTCTTGGCCGCCTTGGTCAGTCGTTTGAGCATGCCGATCAAGCTGTCGATCGCCTCCTCGCGGCTGGGTTTTTCATCGCCATGACGCCACAGCTCGAATTGGCCGACCTCGGCTTTTGACAGGTCGTCCTTTTCTTTCAGATTCAAGCAGACGATGCCGGCGCGAATATTGGTGCCGCCGATGTCGACGGCGAGAATGGCGTCGTGGGCTTTGAACATCCAGGTCGGCACCAGGTGCGCGGCGCCGATCAGTCCCGCCTCATCCGGATCGTGACGGATGGTTCGAACCTCGGCTTTGATCTTGTCATTCTTGAGCAACACCGAGGCCCGGCCGATGGCAAGCTCGCCGACCCGGCTACCGGAGAATCCGCCGCCGAAGACGATCCGTTCGGCGTGTTTCCAGGTCTTGAGCTTGAGAAAACGGCGAAGCACGGCGGCGAGTTCTTGCGCAAAGGATTCGATCGCGCCATGCACCACGCCGGCTGATTCGACATCGCCTTTGGAGAGCAGATCGTCGAGCCTTTTTTTGGCGATCTTGCTCGACTGTTCGTTGCCGAACGGATCCTGGCCGATGCGGCGAAGCGGTTTGCGCCATTCGTCGATGAATTGGCGGAAGGCGCCCTTGCTGGCGCGGTCGCCGACGAAGCCGTCTTCGTCCTTGATCTCGAGGTTGTAGCTTGTCACCTCCAGGCCCGGAAGCCGCCGGGCGCCGTGTGACAATGCCATGATCGCGGGTGCTGGTTCTTTTGACACTGCCCAATAAACCGGGCAGACGGCAAAAGGTTCGAAAGGCCAGACAACCGCCCCTTCAATAGGCTTGCGGAGTTCCTGAAAAACTTACAACGGCTGCAGCGGCGTCGCGCGAGCTATGTTTTTGGACGTGGAACGTTCGGCCCTGCCAAATGCCGCGCAGACTGCTTTGTTGATCAGAGCGCCGATACCCCAACCGGCCGCGACGTCGCTCGTGTAATGGGCGAGCAGCATGATGCGGGTCGCGGCAAGCGCGCCGAGCCCGGTCCACACCGCTGCGCGCCAGCGCCGTGGCACCAGTCGCTGCGCCGATACCGCGATCGCGCTCAAGTGCATCGCATGGCCGGACGGGAACGAATCCCAGGCATTGCCGCCTCGCGGCACGCGCCTGTCGTGGCGGCGGACCAGAGCGCGATTGGGCCGCTCGCGGCGGACCAAAACTTTGAACAGGTCCGGCACCACCCCGGCGATCAACACGCTGCACAGCATCGCATCGGCTTCACGCCGCAGCGGCCGCGAGGCGCTAAAACGCGTTGCCGCCCAGAACATGCCGACGGCGCCAAGCATGATCTTTTCGTCGGCGAGCCAAGTGATGGCGTGCAGCGGCCGCTCGACCGCAGGAGTGGCGACGCGCAAACAGGCGCGCGAAATCGCCAGATCGGCGGCAGTCGGTCGCAGTTTGATCGGGGCCGACCACGACATGATGCTGATCCTGAATGCCGGTGCGCTGGACGAGGCTCTGCCAATAATACGTTTGTCTAACAGATATGGGCTGTTGCGGGTTCCCGCCCGCGGCTGCGCGGAATGGCATTGCCGGAGAGCAAACGCGCCCAAAGCGATGACCGAGATTTGATGCCACGCTGGCAAGTTGTGACGCACGGCTGTGGCGGCGCGCGCTAAAACCGGCAATCAAACAGGGATCATCGATGGACGATATCACTCGCCATTCCGTCATCACCTGTCCGCATTGCGGTTTCGCACGGCGCGAAGAAATGCCGATCGACGCCTGCCAATTTTTTTATGACTGCTCGCGATGCGGCGCGCGGCTGCAGCCGAAAAAGGGCGACTGCTGCGTGTTCTGCTCGTTCGGCTCCAACCCTTGCCCGCCGAAGCAAGCGGACCGGCCGAAACCCGATTAAGCCCCGTTTTCATCAGCCCCGCCATCCATTTTGGGCCGGCCCTTGCCTGATGTTCGTGCGCGTTGCTCGGCTCGCTCGGCGAGACCGTCATAGCCGTCGGCAATTTTGATGAGCCTCGCTCGAAGGTTCGAATCGACGACGTCCGCGGCGATCGCGCGCAATTTTTCGCCGCGCTTGCGCCAGCGCTCGGGATCGCTGAACGGGGGCGATGTCGCCACTGGATGCGCCTTTTCGCGCCTCCGTGCTCAACCAGCAACTCGGGCCGCCAACGGCTTGTTCCGGCAGTGGCCGAGCGGGCACAGGGAACCATGTCCGGGATAGGTCCGTTATGCGACTCGGCATGAGCCCGCTCGACACAGACGAATCCTTCCGCGACGTCGTCGGCGCCGAAATGAGGCGCGTCGTTGGCGATGTCGCGCATCTACGCTCGCTTGGCGACGGGCTTTCCCGGACGCGCGATATCCTTCATCGCGCCATTGCCGCCTACGAACAATCAAGACAGTTGCTCATGCAAATCGAGCTGGCAGAGCGCAAGCAGCGCCGCAACCAAGAACTGCAGAACGGCGGCCGCGCAGGCCGGCGTAACCGAGCGTAAGCCGGAACGATGGAGCGTCAGGAGTTGATGAATCCTGCTGCGCCGCGTTCGCGGCCCACATTGAGGACCAAAAGAAAAGAGGCCGTCCGCGTTGGACGGCCTCCGGGACTCCAAATCCCCCATTCCCCTCAGAATGGTCTCAGTACACCGCAATCCTTTCGGCGGATTGCTGTGGAGGCAAGGGGGTGCAACCCGCTTTTCCCTTCACTGTGCTGTAACGGCAACAATGGCCCCGCAGCCGCATGCTATGGATTCTGCACGTTTTTTTGGAGCTGTCATGAAGAAGCCGGCAACTATCGACGCTATCAGCGAAATTGGCGCATCTTCGTACATGCGGGCGCTAGCAGCGTCGGTATGGCGCCCTCACCTAAAAAAGTTGCTTTCTGTGCTCCACCGAAAACACGTTTGCATAAAGGTTGGCAATCCACTGTTGGCCCTCTTGGGTGACGCGAAGGTAGCGCAAGGCATCTCCAATATAGGGTCGGACCGTCTTCCAGAAAAAATCGGGATAGTTGGCTCGCAAATCTGCGACGCTGTTGTACTTCAGTTTCGCGATCATTCCCGTCTCGCGAAACTCGTTAAACAGCGCAGCCTGTTTTCGCAGGTAGTTGATGTCCGCGAGTTGCCCGATGAGATCCGCAGCACGCACCAGGCCCGGAAAATCGTCAGTGGACTCGTGTTGCTCATCCTCGGGAACCGGGAAGCGGGTGTGTTCTATGTTGGCTTCGATCGCGGCGACATCGAGGTTGACGAGGGCTTTGGCGGACCGTTCCCGCACAAACAGTTTCGATCGGGCGACATGATATGGCGTCAGGGATGCGTCGGTGGCTCCCTCCGGAAGGGTCACCTTCTCACCGGCCAGGTTGATGACGTAGGACCCATCCCCATCGCCTCGACAGATCCCGCGCACGTAGCCGATGTCATGGCATAGCAGTGAGATGATGAAATGCAGCCAGTCGCGCGGGGTCACGCCGCCGACGCTGATGTGCCGGCCGCGAAGGATTTCCTGCCCGACAAGCGTCACCATGATGGTGTGATCGACATCGTGGTATGCGGCGTCGCTGGTCGCGATATTTTCAAGAGCAAGCTGGGCGACAAAGCTGATCACGCCAGGATAGCCGGGCTCCATTGTCCCGTATGTCCGTTCGTACATCATCCGAAGTTCACGGATGAAGGCTTCTATAACTATGAAGGTGGCGTTGAACATCTGAACCAACCTCGCTGCACGCATAGAAGGCGGCCGATGGCCCGCCAAAGCTTATCATGTGATGGCCGGCAAAGAGTTCTGCGAAATAAGTCCGCTTTCGGGGCTAAAACGGACATTGGGTGGAAGTGCTTTAATGTCCGCTTCCGACCCAAAGCGGACATTAAGCTCACCGGTAAGCTGCCGGGGTCGCTCGATACTTGATTCAAGTCAAAGATTAAGGAGTGCCGACATGGTGCAACCCTGAGAGCGCCGCCGCCCGCTTATTGCGCAAGTCGGCAAGAGGGGATGGCGAGCACCAGCCAGAGTCGGAGGATTGTTCTCATGATACTCACCGATGGAGATGTCATTCGCGCCATACAGGCGGACGAAGAACTTCTCAGCTTTGATGTTTCGGATGAAGCATTAGAGCGAGCAGCCCCCATCATCGGCGGGGTGGCCTCCGTAGAAACCTTGAATTTTGCTACGGCGATCCTCGGCAATTGTGGCTGCCCGGTCTAGCAAACAACAAAGCCATCCGGCGAACTTCCTGTGACGGATGACCCTAGAGCCTCAGAGCCGGCCGTCGGCCATCGGCGAGCAGAAAGGGAGAGCTTGCACACGCGTGAGGCATGGCCGAGCCGCCTTTAGAACAATCGCCGAAGTACGACTGGGTCGACCGCTGCGAAGACACTCCCTGAAAAAGAAACCACATTGAGTGAAGTTTCCGGTCTCGCCCAAAGCGATGACGCGCCGACGTTTGTTTTGAGGGACGATCATGAACGACTGGCTACATAACCTGCCCATTGTTTGGATGGCATTACTGGTTTTTGGCCTCACAGCTTTGGGTACGGCAGCAATTTATATCGTAGTCATGGCGCTATCGGTTGGTGAGCGAGCTCGTTCATTCAAAGCTGTCTCCCCCGGTTTGCTGCCGCCGCTGGGCATCCTATTCGCTCTTTTTGTCGCGTTCACCGCCACGCAAGTTTGGAGTGACAACGACAAGGCCAATTCAGTCGTCGATCGCGAGGCTAGCGCATTAAAGACCGTCGTGATCCTGGCGGCGGCTTTTCCGGGAGAAGCCGAGACGCGCTTGCGCAAGCTGATCCGCAGTTACATCGCGGATGCTTCAGCTCAAGAATGGCCAATGATGGCCCATCGCACGGCAACGCTTCAGGTAATCCCCTATTCGCTCGCTCAGGCGCTGGAGCTCACCCTTGCCTTGACGCCCAGCAGCCAGGGCCAACAGACCGCACAGCGTGAGATCACTACCTCGCTTGAAAACGCATTGGACGCGCGACGGCAACGCATCATCATCAGCTATGTGCAGGTTAATTGGATCAAATGGTTGTGTCTGAGCTTGCAAGCCGCCTGCGCGCTAATCGCAATTGCCATGGTGCACAGCGACAATCCGCTCGCGTCTGCCATCACACTAGGGCTTTTTGCGATTGGAGTGGCCGCATCCTTGCTATTGATTCTCGCGCACGATCGACCGTTTACCGGAGATCTCTCAGTCAGTCCTGCCCCGCTATTACAGGTGATGCCGGAGCTTGAGACCGCTCAGCAAGGCATCAAGCCCTGATGCCGTAACAAGCTGCTGGGGCGTTGCGAGCTGTTAGCCGGCGTAGCGGCGGGGGTCGCCGCACGAGTTGCCCGGACTTTTATGAAAGACGATTCGTTTCGCGTCCGAACCATGCTGCCGGAAGAAATGACCCTGACGGTCGACTGGGCCGCCGCAGAGGGCTGGAATCCTGGCATTACCGACGCGGCTTGCTTTGCTGCCGCAGCTCCAGACGGATTCCTTCTCGGCGAGTTCGCGGGCGAACCTGCTGCCATTCTCTCGGTGGTAAACTACGACGAGCTCTTTTCCTTCCTCGGCTTTTATATCGTACGGGCGGATCTGCGTGGCCGTGGCTTAGGCTTGCGCATTTGGCAGGCGGGCATGGCGCGCGCGGGCTCGCGAACAATCGGCCTCGATGGCGTGGTGGCGCAACAGCACAACTATCGCAAATCCGGGTTCGTGCTTGCCTACAACAACATCCGGTATGGCGGTTGGGTGGCGCCCCAGGTCGAGGCTATCCCAACCACCGTGCCATTGAGCGAAGTACCCTTTGACTTGATCGCCCGAGACGACGCCGCGGTGTTTCCGGCGGCGAGACCTGCATTCCTTAATACCTGGATCGCGGCACCTGGCCATGTCGGGCGCGCACTGATCCGCGACAGACGGCTAGTCGCCTGGGGTGTTATTCGGCCGTGCCGCACGGGCCGCAAAATCGGCCCGCTGATTGCAGATGACCGCGAAGCGGCCGAAGCGGTGTTCGCTGCGCTGGTGCAGCCAGCAGGTGGTCAGGTGTTCCTGGATGTGCCACAGCCAAACGGTGCGGCCGTGGCGTTCGCCACCGCGCAAGGATTTGCGGCAGTGTTCGAGACTGCGCGGATGTATTGCGGTCCGATCCGGCCGGTTTCATTAGAGCGAGTATACGGCGTGACGACGTTCGAACTGGGATAGGTCGCTCTTTACATGCGGGATAGCGCGCCGCGCAACCGCTCTTGGCGCGAAGGAATGTGCGACCATGGACTGGATTACGATGTCGCTTGAGGCCCGCAATCTCGCATACAACAATGTCGAGCATGTTGGGCCCGAGAACGCGCGCAAGAAAACCGAAGAGTGGGCCGCAGCTTCGCAGGCGCTGCGCGGTCAGCACCCAAAGCACCTCGACTTGGCTTATGGAAACGGAGAGCGCAACAAGTGGGACTTATATCCTGCGAGTGATCCGAAGGCGCCGTGTTTCGTTCACATCCACGGTGGCTATTGGCAGCGCGGCAGCAAGGAGATCTTTGCTTGCCTGTCCGAGGGTCCGTTAGCGCGTGGTTGGTCGGCGGCTCTTTGCGGCTACACGTTGGCGCCGGAAGCGACCCTGACGCAGATCACCAACGAATTAAGGAGCGCCTTCGACTGGCTCAACGCCAAGGCCCGTGAGCACGGCATCGACGGGCCGATCATCGTCACCGGCTGGTCCGCAGGCGGGCATCTGACGTCATTCATTCTTGATCATCCCAAGGTGGCGGCGGGTCTGGCGATCTCGGGCGTCTTCGATCTCGGCGCGCTGCGCGACTCCCCGCATGTCAACGACAAGGTGAAACTGAGCGAGGAGGAAATCCAGAACCTCTCGCCCATGCGGCGGTCGATCGTCAACAAACCGCTGGGTATCGCCTACGGCACTGGCGAGTTGCCGGCTATGATCGCGAGCAGCCGCGATTATCATGCCTACCGGTCGCAAGCGCATGTCCCCGGTGACTTGATACCGGTCGCCAACACCAATCACTTCACGATTCTGGATGAGCTGCGACAACCCAACAGCACGCTCACCCGCGCCGTGATTGCAATGGCTGAATACCGGACTGCGTAAGGGATTCGGCGCGGAACGGTCAGTCGGAGGCTGGCCGATGTCCGCTTTTGGGACAAAGCGGACATGACACTTGCGCTGAGCCATGACTGCTATCAGGGAAAGTGGACATCAGTCGCACCTTTCCCAATGTCTGCTTTTACCCAAAGCGGACATGAGCGCGGTCAAGCGTACGACTTCAAGTCAGCTCGTTAGAACCGCTACGATCCGCGTAGAGCTTGAGGTGCGACGCCTGGAGATATGGGCATTGCTGGCGCTGGGTCGTTTGGCTATCAAGCTAACGATGGTTCGCAACGGACAGCATGACAGGATTTATTAAACCGAACTGCCAATTGACGGTCGGCGAGATTGCGGCGTTGACGCACGCCAAGCTGCGTGACGGCGATCCAGCCGACCGCTGCATCGGCAATATCGCGCCGCTCGATAGCGCCGGGCCTTTCGACATCAGCTTTCTCGACAATTCGAAGTATCTCGATGTGTTCGCCAACACCCGCGCGATTGGTATTGGAGCAATTCTAGGCGGGCGCGCTGGTGTCATGTCGGACGTTCCCGACGGCGCACGCTGGGCCGGTACGCCCGCGGAGCCGGCTATCGATTGGAAACGTGGCGTTGCCGTATTGCGGCGTCTGCGGCGTAAAAACAGGTCCCACGAAACGAAAGAGTGAACGCCTCCACGCCAATGATCGATGTCCGTTTTGAGAGGTAAAGCGGACATTGGCGCTCGCCTTGAGAATGTCCGTTTCTGACCCAAAGCGGACATCACCCTTGAGGATGCGATCGACATAGGTCGCGGCTTGGCCCAAAGGGAACAATCTTGTTGCTGGTGTCATGCCCAATGTCGGCGCGTCCCAGCCACGGAATCCCAGACTTCTGGCACCAGTAACGGGCAATTTCTTCTTCGTTCATTCCGAAATCGGGTTCGTTCGGGGTGATGGCGATGCAACGACCAAGCATGACGCCCGACACCCGCCTGATTTCGGAGTTACTGGTAATGTGAAATAGCGACCTATCAATTCTGTACATTGCCTCCCCGACCTCTTCCAACATGAGCACATGTCCGTCGAGTTGAGGTTGCAGCGGCGTGCCAAGTAACTGGCTGAGGACCGTCATATTAAATGCTGCTGTCAGCTTCACGCGGCCTACCGTGGGCTCCAACGCTTCCGGCGACCGATCGACCATCCAGGCGAGCGCTCGCCCAACCGCTGCGTCGCCACCGTCTCGGAGGATGTCCTGCGCCACGGGACCATGCGCTACGGCCTCGAAGCCAGCCCGGTACAAGGCAGCGAGTAGTACGCCGGCATCACTGTAGCCCATGTAGGCTTTTCGTCTCGACGATTCCGTCAACCGGCACATAACCGCTTCGACCATGCGGCAGGAACCGTAACCGCCACGCGCAAACCACACCGCGTCGTAGCTCTCGTCGTTAGCGATGTCGAGAAACGCCTGTGCGCGCGTTTCGTCATCACCAGCGAAATGTCCGTGCGATGCGAAGCACTGCGGATGGAAAACGATTTCCGGTGTCCTGTCCGGGTACAGCGATCCGGCCAGCGTCGGCACTCTCTCAGCAACTTCGGGAGCCATGCGCGAAGCCGGTGCGACTACGCCAATCTTGTAGCTTGCTTTGCTCATCCAGACGCCCAGCCCGAATTGCACCTCATCGGCAACCCCTCTAGATTTCGCCGATGTCCCAGCTCGGAGATTACTTTTTCTGCGGCGTTGGCGGTAGCGGCATGACCCCGCTCGCTTTGATCGTCCAAGCCAGGGGCGGACGGGTTGAGGGGTCTGACAGAGCGCTCGATCAGGGGCGCAATGCCAAAAGATTTGATTTTCTGCGTGCACGCGGTGTGCTGCTCCACCCCCAGAATGGCAGTGGCGTTACGCGGGCCAGTCAGATCTTGGTGACCTCCGCTGCTGTGGAGGAGACCGTCCCCGACGTGCAAGCCG
The DNA here is from genome assembly GCA_051961815.1 of Xanthobacteraceae bacterium. Classification (GTDB taxonomy): domain Bacteria; phylum Pseudomonadota; class Alphaproteobacteria; order Rhizobiales; family Xanthobacteraceae; genus BOG-931. Next base: position 1,728 of record JBQCCX010000095.1, on the reverse strand, counting down.
CGCGCCGCATTGGTGCGGCCGTCACCACTCGCGCGAAGCTTCTGGCCGAACTCTTTAACTCTGCCGCCTTGGGCGTCGGCGTCGCCGGCACGAGCGGAAAGTCCACTACGGTCGGCATGCTCGGCTGGATCTTGCACCGCGCTGGAAAGAGCCCAACGATCATGAATGGCGCGGATATGAAGAATTTCGTTGATGCGGACTCACCTTTTGCCAGCGCCAGGATCGGCCAGGGCGAGGTCTTCGTCAGTGAATTGGACGAGAGCGATGGCTCGATTTCGCTTTTCGAGCCCCGCGTCGCACTCGTGAACAACATCTCTTTGGACCATAAATCGCTTGACGAGTTGCGCGCCCTTTTCCGCGGTTTCATTGCCAAGGCGAAAACGGTGGTTCTCAATCTCGATAACTCAGAAACTGCGGCACTCCTGGCTGATTTGCAGCCCGGGCAAGCCATCACCTACAGTCTGAATTCAGCTCAAGCCCACCTCGTTGCGTCTCCGCCCGTTCGATCGCCGTCCGGAATCAGGTTTCAAGTGAAGGCGCGCGAGACGAGTGAGGTCGTCGAGGTGAACCTAAAAGTTCCAGGACTTCATAATGTGGCCAACGCGCTCGCCGCCCTGAGTGCCGCGAACGCCTGCGGCGTGCCTTTCGCAGCCGCGGCGACCCATCTGGGCGAGTTCAGTGGCATCCGTCGGCGTCTGGAGGTCGTGGGCACCGCAAATGAAATAACCGTGCTCGATGATTTTGCGCACAATCCCGACAAGATATCGGCCACGCTCGAAACCCTGCACGCGTTCCCCGGCCGCTTGCTGGTGATGTTTCAACCCCATGGCTACGGGCCGATTCGTTTGATGAGGGATGCCTTAGTGGGCTGCTTCACAAGCGGGCTGCACGATGAGGACGTTCTGGTCATGCCCGAGCCCGTTTACTTCGGCGGCACGGTCGACCGTAGCGTCGGCAGCGGCGATATTGTTCGCGAAATCCAGCGGCGCGGCCGAAAGGCTTTTGCTTTTCCGGACCGCGGCGCCTGTGGCGACATGTTGGTCAAGTTGGCCCACAGTGGTGATCGCATCGTGGTCATGGGCGCGCGCGACGACACGCTTTCGCAGTTTGCACATGAACTGCTTCGACGGCTTGCACCGACCACTGACGAAGATTCGAGTGCCCGCCGGTGATTTCAGGTCAGACAGTTGGTCGAATGAAGCGGCGCGAGTTCATAACCGGGGCTGGCTTGTGTCCTGCTTTCGGGGGAATAGCGGACATTGCTGTTCCTGATTACGATGTCGATCATTGCGATTGAGATTACAAAACGTGCGGACAAAATTGGCATGTTGCGACAATTCTTGGTCGGCGGCGGTGTGAGTTTAGTCACCATCGCAATCCACGCATTAGTCATGACGATGGTGGTGCAGGTTGCGCGCGCCATGGGCGCAAAGCATCAACCGCATTCCTCCCTGGTTTTGATAGCGGTGATGATCCCGACCATCTCGGTTCTGATGGCCGCGCATGTGATCGAAGTATTCGTATGGGCTTTGGCGTACTCGATATTCGATGCCGCGCCCAACGGGCGCCGGTCTCGTATATTTTGCATTCGTGAACTACGCGACCCTCGGCTATGGCGACGTGCTTCCGGTGGAACGCTGGCGGCTGCTTGGCCCTCTAACCGCGATGAACGGTATGTTGTTGTTTGGATGGTCGACCGCGGTCATATTTGAGGTCCTCAGGCGAACG
>JBQCCX010000094.1:0-3547 GCA_051961815.1 Xanthobacteraceae bacterium | reverse complement strand
GAACTTGCCGGAATCGATTTTAGCGCCTTGCGCGTTGCGGTCGGCGGCGGCGCGGCGGTGCAGAGCGAGGTCGCCAAGCGCTGGCGCGAGATCACCGGCAGCCAGGTGGTCGAGGGCTATGGCCTCACCGAAGCCTCGCCGGTGGTCTGCATCAATCCGTTCTTCGCGCCCAAGCAAGGCACGGTCGGGCTGCCGCTGCCCTCGACCGAGGTGAAGATCGTCGATGACCACGGCAATGTGCTGACAACCGGCGAAGCCGGCGAGATTTGCGTGCGCGGTCCGCAGGTGATGCTCGGTTATTGGCGGCGGCCGGAGCAAACCAAAGACGTGCTCACCGCCGACGGCTGGCTGCACACCGGCGACATCGGCGCCTTCGATCCGGACGGCTTTTTGCGGCTCCTCGACCGCAAGAAGGACATGATCAATGTCTCCGGCTTCAAGGCGTTCCCCAGCGAGGTCGAGGACGTCGCGACGCAATTTCCCGGCGTGCGCGAGGCGGCCGCGATCGGCGTGCCGGATCCGCGCAGCGGCCAGACCGTCAAGCTGTTCGTGATCAGGAACGATCCGAACCTCGACAAGGCGGCGCTGACGAAATTCATGCACGAGCGGCTGGCCGGCTACAAAGTGCCGACCATCATCGAATTCGTCGCCGCGCTGCCGAAGAGCAATATCGGGAAGATTTTGCGCAAGGATTTGCGCTGAGGCGGGCGATGTTCACCCGTCATCCTGAGGTGCGCGCCGTCAGGCGCGCCTCGAAGGATGCACGGCCGAGGCCGTCGCCCTTCGAGGGCCGCTGCGCGGCCGCCTCAGGGTGACGGATTACCGTTCCGCGCTGCGCGCTACTCGTGCTAACCGTAAGCCGAAAACAAGTGAGAAGGGGAGGGCGGCGCCCGCGATGTCGAAGCTGCAGCTTTCGTTTGCCTGTGGGCTCTATGACCGGATGCTCGCGCTCTATGCCGGAGAGGTGAAGCCCGCCGGCATCGATCTCAATTTCATCGCCATCGATCAGCCGCGGCCGATCTTCGATCGCATGTCCGGGGGCGAGGAATTCGACGTCGCCGAATATTCCTCCTCCGAATTCGTTCAGCGCTTCGCCAATCGCGAATGCCCGTTCGTCGCCATTCCGGTCTTCCCGTCGATCGCATTCCGGATGGGCTTCATCGCCATCAACCGCAAATCGGGCATCAAAAATCCCAAAGATCTCGCCGGCAAGCGCATTGGCGTGCCGCTTTATACGATGACGGCGGCGATCTTCATCAACGGCATCCTCAAGAACGAGTTTGGCGTCGATTTGTCGAACGTGCGCTGGGTGCAAAGCGCGATGAATACCGAAGGCGCGCATGGCGCGCCGACCGTGCTGCCGCTGTTGAAAAAAGTCTCGATCGAGAACAACACCACCGGCAAGACGCTCGGCCAGCTCCTCGCCGACGGCGTCATCGACGCCACGCTCGGCACCAGCCTGCCGAACGAGATCCGCACCAATCCGGACGTGGTGCGGCTGTTCCCCAATTACGTCGAGGTCGACAAGGATCTCTACAAGCGCAAGAAGATCTATCCGATCATGCATCTGGTCGCGATCAAGAAGAGCGTCTACGAGCGCTATCCGTTCGTCGCCACGAGCCTCTACGACGCTTTCGTCAGATCGAAACAGATCGCGCTGGAGAAATTGTTCAATCTGCGCGCCGTGCGTTACATGACGCCGTTTCTGATGCGCGAGATCGACGATATCTGGGAGGTCTTTGACGGCGATCCGTGGCCCTATGGCCTCGAGCCGAACCGGGCGACGTTGACGGCGCTGGTGCAGTACCAGCAGGATCTCGGCTTGATCGACAAGCCGGTGAAAGTCGACGACCTGTTTGTGCCGACATATGGATAGCGGTTCTTATTCGTTTCCCGGGCGCGGCGCAGCATGTAATGGTGCGCCGCAGACCCGGGATCGTTTCAAACTCGGTGTCTGCGGCGATCCCGGATCAGCGGTGCACCGCTAACGCGCTGCACCGCATCCGGGATGCGAAGGTTTGGTTGCAATCAAACTTACGGAATTCCCATGAGCCAACTTGAAGACCTGTTGCGCGACCTCGTCGTCGCCAATCGCATTCTCGCCAACGAAGACGTGGTCGACGCCTATGGCCATATCAGCGTGCGACACCCCGACAATCCGAAGCGCTTTTTCATGGCGCGCTCGCTCGCTCCGGAATTGGTCGAGCGCCACGATTTGATCGAGTTCGACCAGCAGAGCGAGCCCGTCAACGACAAGCGCCAGCCCTATCTCGAGCGCTTCATCCATGCGGCGATCTTCGAGGCGCGCCCCGACGTCACCGCCGTGGTGCATGCGCATGCCGAGGACACCTTGCCGTTCGGCTTGGTCAAGACCCCGCTGCAGCCGGTGATCCATTCCGGCAGCTTCATCGGCGGCAAGGTGCCGGTGTGGGATATCCGCAAAAAATTCGGCGACACCAATCTGCTGGTCACCAACATGGCGCAGGGCCGCGACCTGGCGAAATGCCTCGGCGCGGGCAACGTGGCGCTGATGCGCGGCCACGGCTTTGCGTCCGCGGCGCGCTCGATCATCGAAGTGGTGCGGCTTTCGGTCTATCTGCCGCGCAATGCGCGGGTGCAGATGAATGCGACGCGGCTCGGCGGCAAGCCGATCCCATTGTCCAAAGGCGAGATCGCGGCGCGCGCCGCCGGCTACAAGCCGCATTCGCCGGAGACCTGGCGCGCCTGGCAATATTGGGCGAACCGCGCCGGCTGCGCCGATATGATCGGCGAACCGCAACATCACGCGCCAAAGAAATGAAATTGCTATCGGTTTTGATGGCGCGGCCATAAGGCGGGCCGTCTCGATCTGCTTCGTTAGGCGAGCGTGCGCGGCCGAGTGAAATTTTTTCAATCCACGCGTAGCTGAAATCGCCGCCGTTTTTCTTTATTTCAATCAGAGCGTGTGTCAGGGTGTGGATGCAAGTTTTGCGTCAACAGCGCCGTCTCGTCCCGAGCCGGCGCTTTTCCAACCGATGCCGATGCAACCGCGCAGCGGGAACAGCCAAGAGGAATCGCCATGAGGATTTGCCATGAGGATTGCCATGACCACGCGTAATGTTTTGTTCATTGCCGCCGCAATTGCCGCCGCGCTTGCAATGCAGAGTTCGGCGCAGGCGCTGACGATGACCGAGTGCAGCGCCAAATATAAAGACGCCAAGGCCGCCGGCACGCTCAATGGCGCGACCTGGAACGCGTTCCGCACGTCGCAATGCGGTCTGGCGCCAGCCAAACGCGCAAACAGCGCGGCGTCCGAGTCGACCGTGGTCGCTGCGAATGCGATCTTCCCGAGCGCGGTGGATTCCAAATATTCGAGCGAGAAGCCGGGCAGGGCGCGGCGCAAGACCTGCCTCGATCAATACAAGGCGAACAAAGCAGCCAACGCCAATGGCGGGCTCAAATGGCTGCAGCGCGGCGGTGGCTATTACAGCCAATGCGCCAAGAAGCTCAAAGGCGCGGCGTAGCGGCGCGTACGTTCTGATCTTTCCGCGTCTTCGATTTATCACTC
>JBQCCX010000093.1:0-7820 GCA_051961815.1 Xanthobacteraceae bacterium | reverse complement strand
CTCGACGTGCCGTTCAAGGTCGTCAAGGTTGTGACTGGCGATACCGCCACCAGCGTCAACCAGGGCGGTGCATCGAGCGCGAGCGGCATTTCGGAAGGCGGCAAGCAGCTGCGCGCCGCTGCCGCCGAAGCGCGCCGGGTTTTGCTCGAACTGGCCGCCGAAAGACTTGGCGTTCCCCCCGAGCAACTGTCGATCGACGGCGGCGTCGTTCACAGCAATACCGAAATGGCGAAGAGCGTGACCTATGCCGAGCTGGTTGGCGGCCGCTACTTCAATGTGACGCTCGCCTGGAACGGCAAGATCGGCAATCCGCTCTACGCCCCGGGCAAGGCGAAACCCAAAGATCCGAAGGACTACAGGATCGTCGGGCAGCCGATCAAACGGCAAGACATTGCGCCGAAAGTGTTCGCGCAACACGACTTCTGCACCGACGTCAGAGTGCCTGGCATGGTTCATGGGCGGATGATCCGTCCGGCGGTCGCCGGCGCGGTGCCGGTCAATGTCGACGAGAGTTCGATCAAGGATATTCCCGGCGCCCGGGTCGTGTGGAACCAGGGCTTTCTCGGCGTCGTCGCCGACAAGGAGTGGGATGCGATCAAGGCCGCGCGACAGCTCAAAGTGACATGGTCGAACGCGACGCCGCCATTCCCGGATCAGGCGGCGCTCTACGATCACATCCGCAAGGCGCCGGTGCGCAAGAGCGAGAGCGAGGGCCGCCGGCTTGGCGATGTCGAGGCGGCGTTCAAGACAGCGGCGCGCGTGATCGAAGCCGAATACGAATGGCCGTTTCAATCTCATGCCAGTATGGGGCCTGCCTGCGCCGTCGTGGAGATCAAGGGCGATCGGGCCACGGTCTGGACCGGTTCGCAAAAGCCGCACTTCACCCGCGATGGCGTCGCCAACATTCTCGGCCTGCCGCCGGACAAGGTGCGGGGCATCTGGATTCTCGGTCCCGGCTCCTATGGCCGCAACGATGCCGGCGACGTGGCGATGGACGCGGCGTTGCTGGCCAAAGCGGTCGGCCGGCCGGTCCGCCTGCAATACATGCGCGATCAAGCCACGGGCTGGGATCCGAAGGCGCCGGCCTCGATCCATCGCGCGCGCGCCGCGCTCGATTCATCCGGCACAGTGATCGGCTACCAATTTCTGAGCAAGGCATTCCCGCGGGTCGACGTCAATTCGAACGAGAGCGAACCGCGCGACACCTTGGCAGGGCAACTGACCGGCGTTCCGCTCAAGTCGGGCGACGGCTTCGGCGTGCCGGAGGAATCCTACAGCTTTGCCAATCGGCATACCTATTGGGAGACGATTGCGCCGCTATTGGATCGCGGCTCGCCGCTGCGCACATCGCATTTGCGCGACCCGATCGGGCCGCAAGTCCACTTTGCCAGCGAGTCGTTCATGGACGAGGTGGCCGCGGCGCTCAACGTCGATCCGGTCGCGTTTCGTCTTCAATACGTCACCGATCCGCGGGACATCGCTGTGATCAAGGCCGCGGCGGAGAAGGCCGGCTGGCAGTCCGCTCCGTCGCCGCGCCACAATGCGAGCGGCAACACCGTGTCCGGACGCGGCTTCGCTTATGTCCAGCGCCACGGCACCCGCTTGGCGATTGTAGCGGACGTCGACGTCGATCGTCCGAGCGGCAAGATCCGGCCGCGGAAACTCACCGTGGCGCACGATTGCGGCCAGATCATCAATCCGGATGGATTGTTGCGTGTCATCGAGGCTGGGGTCGTGCAGGGGATCAGCCGCGCGCTGTGGGAAGAAGTGAAATTCAACACTAAGATCGTGACCAGCGTCGACTGGCTGTCCTACCCGATCCTCGACATCACCGAGGCGCCCGAGGCGATCGATATCGTGCTCATCGATCGGCCGGAGATTGCGCCGTCCGGCGCCGGCGAACCGGCGATCCGCCCGGTTGCTGCCGCGATCGCCAATGCGGTGTTCGACGCGACCGGCGTGCGCATCCGCCGCGTGCCGTTTGCGCCGGATTATGTGAAGGCCGCGCTATCGTGAGCGGAGCGGAGTCTTCGCGGCATCAAGGATAAAAATTTCGCTGAATACGCAGCAGCGCCGAGATGACGCCCGTCGTCCCGACCACAAAAGTGGTAGGCCCGGCGCCGGTCGGGGCGAAGGTGACGGTGCCGCCGGCGAATGCCGTCTTGGCGAGGGCGGTGTATTGCACGTCAACACCGATGTCGAGATTCCTGACCGGATTCCACAATGTGCGCGATCCGATCTGCCAGGCCGCCCAATCCGCGCAGCCGGGACGAAAGCCATTCGGCGCGCAGACCAGGATGTCGACTGCGGAGCTCTCGGCCCGGTAATTGACGTAACCGCCATAGAGCGAGGTTCGCAGATCCGCCACCCAATAATGCTGGATGCCGGCGTATACATTCCAGGCTGCGGGCAGTTGGAGCTGAGTAGCGCCGGTTGAGGCGCTGTTCGCCATGAAGGCATCGTCCACCCAGCCCAGCCCTATCGTTCCGGAATTGACAAGACCGAAAGTTTGATCGGCCAGCCGTGCGGAACTGTTGATGATGCAGTGACTGCTCCAGCCGCGGCAGTACTGGGCTTGCACGTCGAAGCTGTCACCGGGCGATGCCAGGTTGACGCGCACGCCAGCTCCTGCGGCCCAGCCCCAACTATCGGCCGGGTGAGCAACGCCGGCGATCACGCCATTGGCAGTGGCGTTGTAAGGGCCCGCGCGGTCATCGTGCAACGCGGCCATGATCTGCGCGGCGCCCCAAGGCTGCTCGATACGGAGATTGCCGGCGATATCCGGCACCAGCAGCCCGGCATTGTTCCACGGACCGTTGGTCGGACCGCCAGAGGCGAGGATTGGAAAGAATGTCCCGAAACCTCCAATCACCTTCGCCGGCGGAGCCGCGTTGAGATCTTTGATGGGTCGCGCATAGAACGAACCGTCCTCGAGACCGAGGCTCGCGGTGACGCCGTTGCCGAGCTGGGCGGTGTAGGTGAATGTGTTGATGCCGAAACGGCCGAGATCTTGATAGGCGAAATTGGTCTGCAGGCTGTAGCGGGTGGTTTCGAAGAAATCGAAAGCGGAGATTGCCTTGCCGGCGGTGAAGCCGGCGTATTGGACGAAGGCGCGGGCAAGGTACAGATTGTTGTTGCCATTCGGAGTAACTCCCGGCGTCGGCACTTCGCCGGTCGTTGGAACAGCGGTCCCGGGAAGGCTGAGTGTCGGGGCGTCATTGCTGGTGTATTGCCAACCGGCGAGGAGGTAGGCGCGAACCGTTCCGTACTCGGTCTGCTCGCGCGTATCGAGCGAAATGCCGGCCCGCGCGCGGGTGTCGATTTGGTCACCGGCGCGGAAGAATTGCGCGTTGGCGCCATTGATGGCCGGCTCGAACGAGCCGATCGCGTGGTATTTCATTTCGGCGCGCACGAAGCCGCCGATCTTCATGCAGGTCTGCGTACCGGGAATGTAGAAAAAGCCGGCGCCGTAAAGCGTGCAGACTTTCACATATTGGACCGGCTTGGCCTTGACCGGCAGCTCCGCGGCGGTCGCGCCGCCTATGGTGGTGAGCCCGGCAATGAAGCCGAGCAAAAGCGTTCTCTTGTGCACGTAAGCCCCGGCCACCGAAACATCGAATTTCATTTATGATTCGATGCTTCCGTCAGGCCATCGCCGTAACGATCGCATCAGCGTCATGCGCGCGCACAGCGCGCTACGCCTAAAAATATTTGACCGACTCGAATTCGATGAACGAAAAATTTTCGTCGAACAAAATTTTGATTAAACGTTCTTTGTGAGAACTCACGCGCGCAGCTGATAATGCATTTTCTCTATGTGCTGATAACAAAGATCGATCAACGCCCGCCGCAGCTGTGCGCTGGAAGCGCTGCAATAAAGCCCGAAGTGTGCAGCAAGCTGGATCCGCGGCAAAAATAAAACGCGATGCTCAATGCCGGATTGACTGCCGGATCAAAGCCTAGAGCGGCGGATCGTTGCCGTCTTCTTTGGACGCGATGCTCGCCTCCTCGAGGTCGAGTTCGCGTTCGATGCGCCGGCGCGCCTCGTCGGTGATCCGACCCTCGCGCAACAGCCGGTAGATGTATTCGCGTTCCAGCGCGATCAAATCGGAGCGCGTGTTTGCCGCTGCCGAAGCCGCATCGCCGTCGCCGAATTGCGCTTTCGGCAAGCCGCCGAACCGGTAATCATGCCGGGCGCGCAGGATCGCCAAAGCCTCTGCCGGTATGCGGTTGTCCGCGGCGAGTTCTTCGAGCCGCGTCTGCGCGAGCTGCAACGCATCGGACCGTGCGGCAAGCTCGGCTTTCTGCTCCCGGTCCCGCTCGTCGGCGGCATGGCGTCCAAGGTCGAGCCAGCGCACCACGTTCGGCAACACAAGGCCCTGGCCGACCAGTGTGATGACGATGACGCCGAAGGTGATGAATAAAATGAGATCGCGATACGGAAATGGCGCGCCGGAATTGGTCGTCAGCGGGATCGCCAGTGCGGCTGCCAGCGAGACAACGCCGCGCACGCCCACGAAGGCCAAAAAGAAGAGCCATTGCCACGGCGGCAGCGGATCGCGCCGCGCGACCTTGGCGCTCAGCCAGCGCGGCAAATAGGCCGCCGGGTAGACCCAGACGAAGCGCGCGATGACAATCACGACGACCGTGAGAAGGACCGCCAGGATCGGTTGGTAGAATGGAAATATATCCGGCCGGTCAAGCAGCGTGCGAAGCTGAAGTCCTGTCACCAGGAAAATCAGTCCTTCGAGCACGTAGACGAGCAGATCCCAGAAGAAGATGCCCTGCAGCCGCGTCGCGGCTGGGATCAGCAACGGCCCATTCCAGCTGACATAGAGGCCGGTTGCCACAGTGGCCAATACGCCCGATCCGCCGAGTTGCGCCGGCAGGAGAAAGGCCACATACGGTGTCATCAGAGACAGCGTGATCTCGACGCGCGGATCGCGCGCCCAGCGGCGCAGGTGCAGGCTGAGCCAGCCAATGGCGATGCCGTAAGAAATCTCGCCGACAATGATCAGCGCGAAGGTGCCTGCGGCCTCGCTCAGCGAAAACAGGCCGGTCGCGACCGCAGCAACCGCAAAGCGGTAGAGGATCAAGGCGGTCGCGTCATTGGCGACGCCTTCGCCATCGAGCACGATCAGAAGCCGCCGCGGGATCCCGAGTTGCCGGACGATTGCCAACGGCGCAAGCGCGTCTGGCGGCGCGACGATGGCGCCGAGCACAAACGCGACGCCGACCGGCATGCCGAGCACCCAATGCGCCAGCGCCGCCACGACGCAGGCGGTAAAGACCACGCAGCCCACTGCCAGAAGCGCAATCGGGCGCAGGTTGAATTTGAACTCGCGCCAGCTCATGGCGACGCCGGCCGAATAGATCAATGGTGGCAGGATTCCGAGCAGCACCAGTTCAGGCGCCAGCGTGATCTTCGGCACGCCGGGGATTAGGGCGAGCGCGATGCCGGCAATGACCAGAAGAATCGACGGAGCGGTATTAATGCGCCGCGCGACGACCGCGACGATCACCATGACCGCCAACAGCAGCAGCAAAGTTTGTAAGGTCTCTTCCACAATCCGACCTAGGTTCGCGTCGTTCGTTGCAGAAGTCATGGTAACGAGTTCGGGCCGCCGGCCAAGCCGTCCGATGCGCATCAGACCATTGGCCTTCCCCAGCGACACGCAGACGGAGTAACGTCGACGCATGGCCCGGATCGCCCATTCGCTCGACGACGTGCTCGCACCGATTACCGATGGCTGCGTGCTGGCGGTGCCGCGGGAGACCTCCGGGGTCGCCATGGCGGCGACGCGCGCGCTCATTCGTCGCGGGCTCAAACGGCTGCATCTGGTCGCGCTGCCGACCTCGAGTTTGCAGGCCGATTTGTTGATTGGCGCCGGCTGCATCGAGACGCTCGAAACCTCGGCCGTCAGTCTTGGCGAATTCGGTCCGGCGCCGCGCTTCACCGCCGCTATCCTCGCCGGCGCAATTCATATGCGCGACGCCACCTGTCCGGCGCTGCATGCGCAGTTCCAGGCTGCGGAAAAGGGCGTGCCGTTCATGCCGTTGCGCGGCTTGATCGGCTCCGATCTGATGACCCATCGTGCCGATTGGAAAGTCATCGACAATCCGTTCGGCAACAACGATCCGATCGTGCTGTTACCGGCGCTCAAGCCGGACATCGCGCTGTTTCACGCCCCGCTCGCCGATCGCGACGGCAATGTTTACATCGGCACCCAGCGCGAGCTCGTCACCTTGGCGCATGCGGCGGCGCGAACGATCGTCACGGCGGAAAAAATTCACGAACACAATTTGCTGCGCGATCCGCTGTTCGCTGCCGGCACTTTGCCGGGTTTTTATGTCGAAGCCGTCGCAGTTGAGCCGCGCGGCGCCTGGCCACTGCCCTTGCCCGAGCACTACGGCGTCGACGCCGCGCACATGCGCGAGTATGGGCGGCTCGCAGCGACGCCGGAAGGGTTTGCGCAATATCTCGATCGCTATGTCCATGCCAAGCGCGCAGCCTGAACAATTTCGCGACGAGGAATTGCTGGCCGACGTCATCTGCCGCTTGATCGGCGATGCGCGTCATATCGCGGTCGGCGCTGCTTCGCCGATCCCGGCGACCGCGGCTTTGTTGGCGCGGGAACGCGCGGATGGCAACAGCGCGTCGAAGCCCTACGTATCGCTGCTCGGCAGCAGCGCCCACACGTTCTTTACCGACGGCTCGCGCGAATTGTTCGATTGCGCGGGTCAGGGCCGCGTCGACGTGTTCTTTCTGTCGGGGGGCCAGATCGACGGCGAAGGCAATATCAATCTGGTCAGCGTCGGCGATTACCAAAGCCCCAAGGCACGGTTCCCCGGGTCGTTCGGGTCGGCTTATCTTTATTATGTCGTGCCCCGCGTCATCCTGTTTCGTGTCGAGCACTCGCGTCGCACGCTGGTGCCGAGGGTCGATTTCATCAGCGCGCCGGGCAGTAGCGATGAAAATGTGGTCCGTACTGGCGGCCCGATCGCGCTTGTCACCAATCGCTGTCTATTCGAATTCGATCGTGCGCGCCGGCGCTTTCGTCTCGCGAGCGTGCATCCCGGCCATACTGTCGAGGAAGTTGTCGAGAATACCGGTTTCACCTTTGATCGGCTCGCAGAAGTGCCGGTCACGCCGGCGCCGGGCGCCGATACCTTGCGCCTGATGCGGACAACGGTCGCGCCGATGCTGGCGGAGGTTTATCCGGAATTTGCCCACAAAGTCTTTGGAGTCGCCGCGCCGCCCTCTGCGGCCCTGGCATGAACCGTTGCGCCGCCTGCGGCGTCATGGTTGTTATGCGCCCGCAGTAAACAAAAAGCCGGGAGAATACGGTGAAGACGGTGGAAGCGGCGGTGATCGGTGTCGGCTGGATCGGCGGGCTGCGGGCCGACACGCTCTCGCGCACGGCCCTGGTCGACAAATTGCATCTGTGCGACATCAAGCCGGACCGGCTCGCCGAGGTCAAGAAACTCTACAAGCCGGCGAGCGCCATCGTCGACTACAAAGAGATCATCGCCAATGACAAGATCTCGGTGGTCTACATCTCCACCACGCCGGAGGCCAACCATTATCCGATCGCGCGTGACTGCCTGCGCGCCGGCAAGCATGTGATGCTGGAGAAGCCGATTGCGCTCGAATTGTGGGAAGCCGACGAGCTCATTCAACTGGCCAAACGGAACAATCTGAAATTCACCATCGGCTATTCCCAGCGATTCAATCCGAAGATCGCCTTCGCCAAGAAGAAGATCATCGACGGCACGCTCGGTGATGTCGTCTCCGTGCTGGTCAGCCGTCATCTGTCGCG
>JBQCCX010000092.1:0-3358 GCA_051961815.1 Xanthobacteraceae bacterium | reverse complement strand
CTGTTTCTCGCCGCCGGCATCAGCGATGCCGTCGACGGCTTCCTCGCCAAGCGCTTCCACATGAAAAGCGAGCTTGGCGCTTACCTTGATCCGCTGGCCGACAAGGCTCTGATCGTTTCCATCTATGTGTCGCTGGGCATTGTCGGCATGGTGCCGATTTTCCTGGTCATCCTCGTGGTCTCGCGCGACATTATGATCATCAGCGCCTTTCTGCTGGCTTGGCTCCTCGGCAGGCCGATGCCGGTGCGGCCGCTCCTGGTCTCGAAAGTCAATACGGTGGCGCAGATCCTGCTGGCCATTCTGATCCTGGCCGAACACGCATTCGGCCTTGATTTCGGCTTGCTGTCGCGGCTCACCATGGCCGCGGTGGCGCTGCTGACGTTACTGTCGATCGCGTTCTACCTCGCCGAATGGGTGCGGCACATGAACTCGTTCGGCGCCGGACATTGAGGGCGCCATGCGGTTCGAACGCGACATGCTGTTCTGGATGGCGGTACTCGCGGCGCTTGTCGCGCTGCTGTGGCTGCTCAGTCCCATATTGCTGCCCTTTGTGCTGGGCATGGCAATCGCCTACGTGCTCGATCCGCTGGCCAATCAATTGAGCAAGCGGGGCGTGAGCCGGCTTCTCGCCGCAGTTCTCATTCTTGGCGGCTTTGTCGTGGCGCTCGCGCTTTTGGTGCTGCTGATTGCGCCGGTCTTGGTCCAGCAGGTCTCCGCCTTCATCGATAGCGCGCCGGCCTACGCGGTTCGTCTCGAGGCCTTCGTCAGCGATCCGGGCCATCCCTGGATCAAGCGCATTATCGGCGACAATCTCACCGGCGCCGACAAATCGCTCGGCGATCTGATCAATCAGGCGGTCGGCTATCTGACCGCGTTCCTCGGCTCGCTTTGGGTCAAGGGCCAAGCGCTGATTTCGATATTTTCGCTTCTCGTCATCACGCCGGTGGTGGCGTTTTACCTGATCTGCGACTGGGATCGCATGGTTGTCGCCATCGATCGCCTGGTGCCGCTGCCGCAGCGTGAAACGGTCCGCCGTCTTGGCCGTGAGATCGATGCAACGATCGCCGCCTATGTGCGCGGCCAGACCGGCGTGTGCCTCATTCTTGGCTCCTATTATGCGACCGGGCTTACCTTTGCCGGCTTGAGTTTCGGCGTGTTGATCGGCGTGATATCGGGCCTGATCAGTTTCATCCCCTATGTCGGTTCGCTGACCGCGCTGATCCTGTCGCTCGGTGTCGCTTTGGCGCAATTTGCTCCTGACTGGACCCGCATCGTGATCGTCGCCGGCATCGTTCTGTTTGGCCAATTTCTGGAGGGCAATGTCCTGGCGCCCAAGCTTGTCGGCGAAAGCGTCGGACTGCATCCGGTCTGGTTGATTTTCGCGCTGTTCGCGTTCGGTTATTTATTCGGTTTCGTCGGTCTGCTTCTCGCGGTGCCCTTGGCCGCCGGCTTCGGGGTGCTAATCCGCTTCGCGCTGGCGCGCTATCTCGCGAGTCCGCTCTATACCGGCAAGGCGCCGCCATAATGTGGGACGATAGCGGAATGTCTGCGCAAACCCCAGTTTCGAACAGGATTGCGTCGCGTCCCCGCCAGCTTGCGCTGGCGCTTGGTCATGCCGAAAGCTTCGCTCGCGAAGACTTTTTAGCCGGGCCCGGCAATGCCGCGGCACTGGCGCTGGTCGAGTCGTGGCCCGACTGGCCGTCGCGTGCCGTGGCGCTGATTGGACCTGAGGGTTCGGGCAAGACCCATCTGGCGACGATCTGGGCGGCGGCGGCGGGCGCACGCGTGGTTTCGGCGGATAAGATCGGGGCTTTCGATATCCCGGGCATGCTGGCGACCGGCACGCTGGTCATCGAGGACGCCGGCGTGACCACCGATGAACGCGCGCTATTCCATCTGTTGAACTTGGCACGTGAAGAGCAGGCTTATCTGCTGTTTACCGCGCGGGTGGTTCCCTCGGCGTGGCAAATATCGACGCCGGACGTGGTTTCGCGGCTCCGCGCCATGCCGACCGCGCTGCTGCAAGCGCCGGATGACACCTTGCTGCGCGGGGTGATGGTGAAACTTGCCGCCGATCGCCAACTTATCTTGGATGAGAGCGTCGTCTCTTACCTGGCGAGCCGCATCGAACGCTCGTTTGCGGCGGCGCGTGCCGCCGTCGTTGCGCTGGACCAGGAGGCGCTGCGGCGGGCGCGGCCACCCAGCCGGGCCTTGGCCGCGGAACTGTTCCGCGACGGCGGATGAGCGCCTTGGCGCACCTTCGCCGGATCGTGCCGGCCCGAAAACCGATTTCCTGGTGAATGGGCCGGACTTGACGGAACCGCTCGCCGGGCCGCCTTATGCCGGCCAGCGCTGTTCATCGGATCGTAAACGAAAGTGGCCAAACTAGCTCCGAACCAACACGGATCGGCAATGCCGGAATCCAGTCAAGTAGCTGTCGCACCTCGAGAATCGGTCGCCGCCCGGCGGCTCGAAATGCCGCGCGAGCCGGAGGTACAGCCGCGCCACCCGGCCTCCGATCTCGCCGGCAGCCCGGACCGTTTCATCAACCGGGAGCTGTCCTGGCTCGATTTCAATCGCCGGGTCCTTGAGGAATCGGCGAACCGGCGGAACCCGGTCCTTGAGCGGCTCAAGTTCCTGGCAATCTCGGCCAACAACCTCGACGAATTTTTCATGGTCCGCGTCGCCGGTCTCGGCGCGCAAGTGCGCGAAGGCATCACCAGCAAGAGTCCGGAAGGGCTGACGCCGGCCGAACAGCTGGTGCGGATCGCGGCAGCGGTGGCGGATCTCGTCCAAGATCAGCAGTCGCAATGGCGCGAGCTGCGCGAAGAGCTGGCTGCCGCCGGCATCGTGTTGGTCGACGGCCCGGATGTGACGCGCAACGAGAAAGCCTGGCTCGAAGACTATTTTCTCTCCCATGTCTTTCCGCTGCTGACGCCACTCGCGATCGACCCGGCACATCCGTTCCCGTTCATTCCCAATCTCGGTTTCACGATCGCCTTGCAACTGGCCCGCGGCAAAGACGGCAAGGCGATGAACGCGCTCATTCGCATCCCGAACCGGATCGAGCGCTTTGTGCGGCTGCCCGACGCAGGCGAGGGCCGCGCGGCGCGGCTGATATCGATCGAGGGCGTCACCAGCCTGTTCATCGCCAAGCTGTTCCCCGGTTATGCCCTAAAGGGCCTCGGCGCTTTTCGTGTCACCCGCGACTCCGAAGTCGAAATTCTCGAAGAGGCCGAAGACCTGGTGCGGCTGTTCGAGACCGCGCTCAAGCGGCGTCGCCGCGGATCGGTGATCCGGCTCGACATCGAAGCGACCATGCCGGTCGAACTGCGGCGCTTCGTGCAGCGCGCGCTCG
>JBQCCX010000091.1:0-4385 GCA_051961815.1 Xanthobacteraceae bacterium | reverse complement strand
CGCCGCGCCGCATCAGGTCGAGATAGGCGGCCTCCAGCGTCTTGTGCCGGAGCAGGAAATCCCGGAAGCCAATCAGCACATCCCAGTTCTCGCGCGCATCGGCGTCGGCAATGTCCATGATTTCGGAGGCGGCGACCGGGCGACGCGGCTCGGCAATCAGCGCCGCATGCAAAGCGCGCTCGCCGGCACAGGCGTCCGGCGGCGGGAGCAGTTCGGGGCGGGCCAGATAGACTTTGAGAAAATCGTCAGTGACAACATAACCGCCGCTGTCGTCGCGATCGAGGAAGTGGTGGCCGGAAGCGTGCCAGAAGTCGGTCATTTGCGTTCACGCTCGGCCAGCGCCGCAAGATCGATCTCGTCGCTCGGCTCCTCTTCGCCTTCCACCTCCAGAAAAGAGAAAACGCGCTCCGGCTTGGCGCCATCGCGCGGGCGCAGCGTGCGGAAACTCTCGCGCACCGCGCCGTCTTCGTAAGCGCGATGGACCGCGACC
The DNA here is from genome assembly GCA_051961815.1 of Xanthobacteraceae bacterium. GTDB lineage: Bacteria > Pseudomonadota > Alphaproteobacteria > Rhizobiales > Xanthobacteraceae > BOG-931. The sequence goes on along the minus strand of JBQCCX010000091.1, from coordinate 3,895 downwards.
ACGCTGCCTTCCGGCACGCTGCATAGCGATTGCGCGAAGGCGACTTCCTCTTCCGCCGCCGCTTTTGCCGCATCTTTAGTCGGCGCGCCGAAGTGGTGGATCAGCTGTTCGGCTAAAAGTTCGACGAGGCGCGCACGTTCGGTCGCGCTCGCCTCAACGACCTGCACCAGGGTCGACCAGCCCAGCGAGCGCACGCCGAGAAAGCCCGAGCGGAATGCTGCGCGCGCTTTGCCGCCGAGCGTCGCCGGATCTTTGTGCCAGAACACGAAAGCGCCGGAGACGGCCCATTCGCCGGATTCTGCCGCCGCATCGAACACGAACGTGTCCGATGCATCGAGACGAATGGTGCGCAAGAGTTTCACGACGGCTCTTTGTCGGTAAGCTCGAGCCAAGCCGGCGCCGCGAGCTTGGGGAGGAGTCCGTGGCGCGCGGCGACGACGCCGCTTTCGGTCCGCAGCAATAAGTCGCCATTCTCCTCGATGGCGCAGGCCTGGCCTCCCTCGCGCGCCAGCCGATCCAGATACGGCCTGGCCGCGCCGGCGAAGCCGCTGTCCTGCCAGACATCGAGCGCCTGCATGAAATTGCGCGCAAAGCCTTCGACGATTTGTTTCGAGGTGATTTCAGCAAAGCCTTCCTCGTCCAGCGCGGTCAGCTCGGGAGTGGCGCCGGGCTCGACGGGCTTGGTCCACGCAGTGCGGATCGTCGCACCGAAGACCAGCCAGGGAGGAACGCTGCCTTCGTCGGTCCGTTCGGGCCACGCCAATCGCCCGCCGCCGACCAGACCCCAATTTACGTACAGCTCGTCCGGCCATTTGATATGGATCGCGGTTTCCGGCGGCGCCGCGCTTGCGATCGCATCGGCGAGCGCGCCCATGCCGGCGTAGAACACGCAACGCGCTCGCACGAGCGGATCGGCCGGTTCGAGCACAACCGCGAATTCGGCGACGTCAAAACGGCCGACATAAACCAGCGTTCCAGCGCCGCGGTGCGGCGCCAGCGCGACCGCATGAGCAAAGGCGTCGCCGAATTCGCGCAGACGCACCGCCTGATATGGCGGCGGCAGCGTCAGTTCCGGCGCAAAAGCGGCCTGCGTCACCGACGGCATCCGTCCTCGCTGTTAATTTTCAGTCTTTTTACATATAACCGCGTGGCCCAACAACAACACGGCATCGCAATGGCCGAGCGGCCGCTCAAAATCCTGATCTGCTCCTGCGAGGATACGATCCCGCTCGACGGCGGCCGCGTCGAGCGCGGCTGCCGGGGCGCCGAGGTGCTTCGCGGCCGGCAGCTTTGCCGCGCCGAACTCGAGCGTGTGCGCGAGGCGGCGGCGAGCCCCGAGGCAGTCATGGTCGCCTGCACGCAGGAGGCGCCGCTGTTTGCCGAGATCGGCGGCGCCGCGATGAGCTTCGTCAATATTCGCGAAACCGCCGGTTGGTCCAAGGACGCCAAAGCCGCCGGACCGAAGATCGCGGCCTTGATCGCGGCCGCAGGCGAAGTGATGCCCGATGTACCCGCGGTGACGTTGACCAGTGCCGGCTCGACGCTGCTTTACGGCAAAGATGAGCGGGTGATCGAAGCCGCCCGTTTGCTGAAAGATCATCTGGCTGTCACAGTTCTGATCAGCAAAGACGGTGCGACGCTGCCGCCAAGCACAACGGATTTCCCGCTGCACAAAGGTGCCATACGGGCAGCGCGCGGACATCTTGGCGCGTTCAAGCTTCGCGCCGACGGCTATGCAGCGCCGGCGCCATCGTCGCGCGATCGGCTGAATTTCGCCGCCCCGCGCGATGACGTTGAATTGCAATGTGATGTGTTGATCGACCTCTCCGGCGGTGCGCCGCTGTTTTCTGCGCCGGATCTGCGCGACGGTTATCTGCGCGCCGATCCGGGCGATGCCGCCGCGGTGCTGCGCATCCTGCTCAAAGCGCGCGACCTCTCCGGGACTTTCGAGAAGCCGCGCTACATTGCTTTCACCGAACATCTATGCGCGCATTCGCGCTCCAATATTGTCGGCTGCCATCGCTGTCTTGATCTGTGTCCCACCGGCGCCATCGCGCCGAATGGCGATCATGTCGCGATCGATGCCCAGATTTGCGCCGGCTGCGGCCAATGCGCGGCTGCCTGTCCAACCGGCGCTGCGGGTTATGCCGTGCCGCCTGCGGATGCGCTGTTGCGAAAATTGCGGATCTTGCTTGCGACTTTCATCGAAAGCGGCGGAGTGCAGCCGGTGCTGTTGTTTCACGACGGCGACCATGGCCGCCCGCTGATCGAGGCTTTGGCCCGCTACGGCGACGGATTGCCGGCGAATGTTCTGCCGGTCGAACTCAACGAAGTCACCCAACTTGGACTTGAAACGCTCGCCGGCGCATTTGCCTACGGCGCGAGTGCGGTGCGCTTTTTGCTGCGCGCCAAACCGCGCCATGACGTCAGCGGATTGAATAAAACCATCGCCTATGCGCAGGCGATCGTAGGCGGGCTCGGATTTGACGGAGTGCGCATCACCACTATTGAGACCGACGATCCGGACGTCCTGGGACAGTCGCTGCGCGCGATCAACGCGGTCGGCGCGGTCAGCAAGCCCGCGAGTTTCGTTGCTGCCGGCAAGAAGCGCGACGTGCTGGCGCAAAGCTTGCGCGAATTGCATGCGGCGGCGCCGGCCCCTGTCGATATCATCGCGCTGCCGGAGGGCGCCCCGTTCGGCAAAGTGGATGTGAAGGTCGACGGCTGTACGCTGTGCCTGTCCTGCGTTTCGGCGTGTCCGACCGGAGCGCTTGCCGACGATCCGGAGCGGCCGATGCTGCGCTTCACCGAAGCGGCCTGCGTGCAATGCGGGCTATGCCGGGCGACTTGTCCTGAGAAGGTGATCACGCTTGCGCCGCAGATCGATTTCCGCGCCGCGACCGCGGCGAGCCGCATCGTCAAGCAGGAGGATCCATTCCTGTGCATCCGCTGCGGCACGCCGTTTGGCGTCAAGAGCTCGGTCGAGCGCGTGGCGGCCAAGCTCGAGGGCAAGCATTGGATGTTCAAGGACTCCAAGAACCGTCTCGATTTGGTGAAGATGTGCGCCGACTGTCGCGTGCAAGTGACGGCGGAGGAAAACTTCGATCCGTTTGGCGCGCCGCAGCGGCCGCGGCTGCGCACGACCGAAGACTATTTGCGGGCGCGGGAGAAAGAAGGCGAGAGCTGATCAAGTCGCTGCCGCCGACCGCTAGAACATGACATCAATAAAGTTTCAGCCGTCCCGGCGAGGCCTCTCACAAAGTCGGATAACTTACAGACCGGCCTATATCGGCCAGCTAGAAGTCGCCATTCTTTTTCAGTGATTGTGGACGCGTTGGCCAATCCAACACCGATATCGTTCTTTTCCGAACGGCTGGGCAAACGAATTTCCGGCGCCTATTCGCTATCGGGCCGCATGATGATTGTGACCTCCGCGGACGGACGGCAAAAGAATGCCCCGCTCGGCGGCAGCAATCCCGAGATTTTGGCGCGGCTCACTCTCGTTGAGCTGGAAACCACACAGTCAGAGTCAGAGTAGGGCAGCTTCACGCCGGTGTTGCCTTGCGCAGGAGTGGAATAGCGTCGCGGCCAAACAATTCGTGCGCCTGCGCGACCTCCTCGACCGGAGCGCTCCAGTTGAGCACGGTGAGGAAATGCCCGGCGCCGACGGTCCGGCATTGTTCGATAATGGTTTGCGCGGCCTCTTTGGCGGTGCCGGTGATGAACTCGTCATCGCTGAGCGTAAAGCCGCCGGTCGGCGCCGGCGCGTCAGGCACGTTCGCCGTCAGGCGCTCATCCTCGGCGACAAAGCTCTTCAAACGCTGCGTCACGCCTTGCGCGTAAACGCGCGCCTGTTCGCTGGTCGGCGCCACAGTGACGCGCCGCCGCAGCGCCA
>JBQCCX010000090.1:0-10254 GCA_051961815.1 Xanthobacteraceae bacterium | reverse complement strand
TCATGAACCTTGGAGATCAGAAAAATAATGGCAGCCGCGAGTGCGATCCAAGCCCAAGCGGGAAGCGTTATGTTTTTGCTGACCGCTTCGCGAATGTGATCAATGCTTTCGTGCAAGAAGAGCACTGGTAAACTGAGAAGGAGGCCAAGAATGGTTACCCGACGCAACGGAATACTTACCTTGACGACGTAGGGTCGACGCACAGCCTCGCTGACGAGGAGGCAAAGGACGCCATTGACGAGGTAAAGCACACCCCACAATTGCTCGGGCGGCGAATAACCTGGCCAAAGATGATTGAGAAGTGTCGTTGTCGTACCGGCGTCCGCGAACACAAGTGCGGGCAATCCGATCAGGCAGCCCCAGATCACCCAGCGAAGGCGTTGATAGTCTTGCGGGGGGAGCTCATTTTGGCGCGCGAACAGTATTAGGAAAGCGCATGCAGCGACGACGATTCCACTCAATACACCAGCCCTAGTGACCGCTTCGGTGGGATAACCGAGTAGATTCGCGTAGCTTAGTGTCAGTAAAACAGCGAATACGATGGCGATTAAAGGCAAAAACAATTCAACCGGCCGCCAGCGTGGTGTCGTTTCGTCGTTCGGCGCTCGCAGCGCAAACCAGATGAAGCCTGCTGAACCGATGCCCTGCGCTATCGCGCCCACTATGTTCTGCGTCAGTAGGGCTATCGGTGAGTACCGTTGCAAGAGTGCGTAGTATTGCGCGGACTGGCCTGGATTGAACCAAATAACATAAAGGAAGAATCCCCACGTCATGGCTCCTGGCCTTGTCCAAACGAGCCATGCGGCCGCCAGAATGACGAGAACCGCCGCGAGCTGGTCAAGCAGCAGCACCGCGAGCACCGACCCGTCATACGGCCGTTGCTCCGCAACAATGTCGACTTCTCGGGCCGGTCGGCCCGGGGCGGGAGCCGTCACCAGTTGGGCGCGCTGTTGATTAGTGACAAGGCGAAAGCCCCCGAGCGCTGCCATCGCACTTGCGCATCTGAGGGTGCTTATGGGTATGCAGCGCATCTGCTCAAGATCGAGCCTGTCACCGGCACGCAGACCGGCCCGAAATGCAGGCGAGGCGTTTTGGTCTGGGAATGGCCCCTGCACATCCGTGATGAGGCCGTTGTTGTTCGCGTAGAAACCGAATGATCCCAGCGGCTGATAGAGTCGATAGAGATCAGGCACGATCATAGCCAGCGCCCAGAACGTGAGCGCTACAAGTAGAACGCGACCTACGATCTGCCCGTAACTGTGCATTCCGTTGTCATTTTCTATGATTGGATGGACGAAGCCAATGCAGGATCGCTGGTACGAATGCCCGCTTTTAGGGGTAAAGCGGACATGGGCCGGTACGCGGGATCGCCGTCCCCCCGTGGCCGCGCGCCAACAGACACTTTGCCGTCTGCTTTGCCTCGCTCGACGCCGGCTCAAGCATAATCAGCGAGCGAAGAGTAGGAATCCCGGTTCGTCGCCCACGACGGTAATATGTCCTCTGCAAGGTGTGATGTCTTCCAGCAGGACCATATCACCGGCATGTAACTGTCTCGTCTCGCCATCTGTTACGGTGATCGAGAATAGGCCCCGAAGCACCGTAAATAGCTGAACTGCGGGCGTAGGGTGGTTGAGATGGGTCTGCAGATCAGCAGCACCCCAGTGCGCCCCGAATCCGGCTATGAACGCCCTTGAAGTCGGCTTGTTGCCTCCGATGGCGATTGGAGCTGCAGGGGGCGCGAAATTTTCCTTGGCGAGTTCGATTGTTACGTCTGTGAAGTGTGACTGATTATCCGGAGTGCAATGCAGCCGCACGTAAGTGAACCGCGAAGCATCATCTTCCGCTTTCGCAGAGCTTATGAAATTCACACCAAGAGCCAATACTGACGATACCATCAGCGCACCGACTTGGCGCCTCATACTTTTTCCTGCCGCCATGAATATTTATCCTTTCGAGCTGGGATTACAGTTATCCAATCAGCGCCGGCTTAGCGCACTGCGCGCGCCGCCGCCCTGCCATTCAGCGATGAACTCGCACCGCCTCAATGGATAGCGCTGCATTTGCACCAGCCAACTGAATTACAGGATACCGAGTTAGCAAAGACCGGTCGCGGGTGTATCCGGTGCCCCTTTACAACCGGCTGCTCGCTGGACGCACTTTGTCGCTTTTTGGGGGTAAAGCGGACATTGAGGACATGCTCCGATGTCCGTCTGTGAGCCAAAGCGGATGTGCAGCACCGGGTCGGTTTCTGACCCGGAACGGACCGAAGGCAATGTTGGCGCAAGGCAGGGCGATATGCAGAGCTCAAGTGGAGAGTGCCCTGAGGAAGTTAGGCCAAACACTTATGTCTGCTTTTGGCAGTAAGCTGGGCGGATTGTCCTAGCCGCGCTTCTTGATAGCGGCGATGAAATACCCGTTATGCCAATCACTTCCCGCGGATACGATTTCAGCGTGCGAATTATCAAGGGTGGTGCGTACTTCAATTGACATTTCAACTTCACAGGCAGTTTCGATCAGGCCACGCAATGTTCCCTCGCGTACTCGTGTCCAATTCCAATCGTCCACGATCAAGATATAAGAATTTTCGAGTGCAGGCTGCGCTAACCTGATGCCGTCGAACTGGTCGGCTTCAAGGTGCGGACCATCAAATACATAAACGTTGAACTTTCCGATCGAACCATAGTCAATCGTTCTAAAATCCTTTTCAATAAATGCAAAATCGATCTTGTCTGACCGAACCGATTCAATGTTCGCGAAAAACTGATTTTTCGGTCCGCCAAATTCTGACCAATTGTCAATGCAAAGGCATTTCACGGAATTGCCGTAAAGCGCCGCCGTCGCGGTCGATCCAGCCCAGCAACCAATTTCAAGATAGCGCGCCGCGCCGAGCTCCTCGACGAAGGCCTTTTTCCCTAGCTCTTCGAGCGCATTGTTAATAAACGAACGGTACTTCTGACCGGACAGGCCCGGAATACTCCGAACAGCCGGTGGCAGCTTACTGTCGTTAGCCAGAGCGCGAACGAAAGAGTTCGAAATGATGTCCGCTGTGGCGGACCGCGGAGACTTGCCGGACATGACGATCGAATAGTGCTGATTACCGTGTGCTGAGTATGTCTCATCGAGCAGGCGTCTCAAGTGCCGTTCCTGCAGCTTCGTCGTCCTTTCGGCAAATATGTCCATGCTGCATCCTGTGTGATTGCGGGGGTTAGGCCTCAAAACATAGTGACATCAACTGAGCTAAATGTCCTCGGAGTTGGCCGCGCGGACAGAGGGGCCCTGGATTGCGCAACGAGTATCCACCCCGCTCGACGATGTCTGCTTTTGGCACAAAGCGGACATGGCGAAAGCGTTCAGCGATGTCCGCTATTGGGGTTAAAGCGGACATTCTTGCATCGACCCCGTCCCGGTCCAATTTAGACGACTTCTTTGTAATACTTGTATCGCTTGCGTGCTCCCGCCAATTATGCGCAGAACACGCGGCGCCGTAGGCGAGGTGCGGGAGAACACATGACGCAAACCATCGACATCCATACCCATGTGCTGGCCGACGCCACGATCAAGCTCCTGCAAAAAGAGGTGCCGCAGCTTGCGCTGAAGCTCACCGCGACCGACGCGGAAAACAGCGCACTTGAAGTCGCCGGCGTGCGCTACACGCCGTTCCCGCGCGGCGGCCATGACATCGCGCGGCGCTTCGCCGATATGGATGCCGCCGAGGTCGACATGCACGTGCTCTCGGTGGCGCCGCAGACCTGGGCCTATAACCAGGACGCCGCGGTCGGCGCCGCGATTGCCACCATCCAGAACGACGAGATCGCGCGGCTCACGCGCGAGCATCCCGATCGCTTCGCCGGTATCGCCGCTTTGCCGATGCAGGCGCCGGACAAGGCCGCCGACGAATTGCGCCGCGCCATGACCAGGCTCGGCCTGCACGGCGCCATGATCGCCTCCAATATCGGCGGCAAGAATCTCGACGATCCGAGCTTCGAGCCGCTATGGGCCACCGCCGCCGAGCTCGACGCTTTGATGCTCATTCATCCCGGCAATGTCGCCGGCGCCGACCGGCTGCGCTCCTACTATCTGGGCAATCTGATCGGCAATCCGCTCGACACCACGATCGCGGCGGCGTGCCTGATCTTCGGCGGCGTGCTGGCGCGCCATCCCAGGCTCAATTTTCTGATGGTGCATGGCGGCGGCTTTATTCCCTATCAGGGCGGCCGCTGGGTGCACGGCTGGCAGGTGCGGCCGGAACCGAAAGTGCATTTGAAAGAATCGCCCCAGAAATATCTCGACCGTTTTCTCTACGACACCATCCTGCATTCCAAAGCGTCGCTGGAATTTCTGGTGGCTTCGGTCGGCGCCAAGCGCATCTTTCTCGGTAGCGATTACCCTTACGACATGGGGACCTTGGAATGCGTGCGGCAGGTGCGCGCGCTCGATATCGCGCCAGCCGAACGCGACACCATTCTCGGCGGCCACGCCGCGGCGATCCTGAAGAAGCGCCAGCCGGCGGCGGCGAAGTAAAATGAACAGCAGCGAAGTCGCGCGCGCAAAAAGTACTGTAACGTATCCCGGACGCGGTGCAGCGCGTTAGCGGTGCACCGCAGATCCGGGATCGTCGCAGACACCGCGTCTGTAAAGGTCCCGGGTCAGCAGCGCACCATGCCATGCTGCGCTGCGCCCGGGACACGAACACTAACTAACCGCGCTCCCTAACGTGACATTCTGATTGATCGCCGTTTCATGCTCCAGCCCGGCACCTTCGCGCTCACTCTGTTGCTGTCGTTTCTGACCGCGCTCGGGCCGCTGTCGATGGATATGTATCTGCCGTCGCTGCCGGATATCGGCCGCACGTTGTCGGCGCCGGTGCTGCAAGTGCAGCTCACTATTTCCAGTTATTTGTTCGGCTTTGCCGTCGGCCAGATCTTTTTCGGGCCGGTGTCCGACCGGCTCGGCCGCCGGCCGGTCCTGCTGACGGCTTTGGTCGCCTACGCGCTTGCCACCGTCGGCTGCGCCGCGGCGACTTCGATCGAAGCGCTGATCGCTTTGCGCTTTGTGCAAGCGCTCGGCGGCGCCGGCGCGATCGTGCTCGCGCGCGCGGTGGTGCGCGACCTCTATTCCGGCGTTCGCGCCGGACGTGAATTGTCGCTGATGGGCGCGATCACCGGCGTGGCGCCGATCGTGGCGCCGGTGATCGGCGGCGGCTTGCAGACTTTTTTCGGCTGGCGCGCCACTTTCGTGGTGTTGGTGATCTGCGCTTTGGTGATCGGCGCAACCGCGGCGCGGCTGTTGCCGGAGACCTTGCGCGAGCGGCCAAAGACGGCGTTTTCCTGGCGTGAAATGGCCATGCTCTATCGCTCGGTCGCGGTGCATCGCGGCTTTCTGGCCAATCTCGCGATCCTCACCGCGTCTTTTGTCGGTCTGTTCGCCTGGATTTCCGGCGCGCCGGTGGTCATGCAAAGCGCGGTCTATGGTTTGTCGCCGTTCGCTTTCGGCGTGACTTTCGCCGTCGGGGCGGCCGGTTACGTCCTGGGCACGCTTGTTGCCGCGCGCATCGTGATCCGGTTTGGGCTCGATCGGCTGATCGGCGTCGGCACCGCGGCCATGGCCTGTGGCGGGCTATTAATGGCGCTGGTCGTCGCGCTTTCGCTCTCGCACGTGCTCTGGTTTGTCGGCGCCATGACTCTTTATCTCGCCGGCATCGGTTTTGCGTTGCCCTCGACCATGGCCGGCGCGCTGACCCCGTTTCCGGATCGCGCCGGCACGGCCTCCTCGGTGATGGGCCTGGTGCAGCAATTAGGCGCCGCCATTACCGCGGCCGCGGTCGGCGCCTATCTCGGCCATTCGGCCTGGCCGGTCGCCTCGGTGGTGGCGATCATGGGCTGCGTGTGCTTCGTAATCTGGCTATTGACCAGGCAGGTACGTGCCGCAGCGCTGACATGAACCAGCGTCGACGGCCATAGCTGCAACGAAACCGGCCCTGTGGAGGTTGTTTTGACAACCAGCCATAGGAGGTTCGTCATGACAGGCCGCATCTTGATGGCCGCGGCAGCGCTGGCGGCAGCCGCGCCGCTCTTTGTCGCAACCGCGCAAGCCGCCGATCCGTCGCAACCCGGCGTGGCGCCGGATACCGGCCAGATCAATCCGGGCCACGCGCCGGCGCCGTGGAGCACCGCCGCGCCGTTGCCGCAGGACGCCCAACCGGCCCAGGAAGACGCCCGCGCCGCGCTGATGATGCCAGATAATGGCGCGCCGTCCGCCGGCCAGAGCCCCGGCCAAAGCACTGGTCAGAGCACACCTCAGAGCAGCACCGGTGAAGCCGCGAACCCGGCGGCGAATCCCGGCCAATCGGGCAGCGGCGATGTCACCGGGTCTGCGGGCGCAAACGCGGGCGCGGCTGCCGCACCGGCCGGGCCGATCGGCGCCACGATCCAGACCATGCCGGCGAAGTTCTCGAAGCGAAACGACGTGCTCGACCACATGCCGATCGCGGCCTGGCCGCTGCCGCTTAACGAAGAGCAGCGCCGGCAGATGTACCAAGCGGTGATGGACGACAAATCACCGGCCGCGGCCGATGCGGCGGCGCTCAAGCCGGCGGCGTCGCTGTCAGCGGCGCAACGGCACGATATGCACCCGCTGCCGGAGAGCCTCGCGGCCATCGACGGTCTGCAGGGATTGCAATACGTCAAAGGCAAGGACAAAGTCCTGCTGGTGCGGCCGTCGACCGGCATTGTCGTCGACGAGCTCGCGATGTGAAGCTGACATATGAAGCTGACATATGAAGCTGACATGTGAAGCTGACATGTGAAATTGACATCTGAAACTGCGTTGTGAAGTTGCCGTGGCACGCAATTTGCCTTTCAAACGTGGCATGCACATTGCGATATGACCGCAACGGGCGGCCCATAAAAATTTAACAAACAACGGTCCGTTGCCGTAGCGTGCCTTCGATCGGCTGTCGCGCTCGCCTCGAGGAGGTGCGAAATGCCGCTGACCGGACCCGTGTCCCAGGGAAACAAATTCTTTTGCCCCGCCTGCGGTGCGCTCTATGCGGTCACTTACAAGCGCGGCGAAAAGAAAGAGACCATGACCGCAAAATGCGTCGTGTGCCTCAAGGTGATGAACGAGACGGATTCGGACAGCGTGCCCGTATACACGCTCATTCACCGGCCGGAAGACGCTTGAGAGCGATGCGTGAAGCCGGCGCCTGGAAAAGCTTGGTGGCGGCCCGTGGCCGAAACCACACGATAGCTAGTCGAGATTGAGATCTTCCAGCTCTTTGGCCTTGGCCATCAAATCGGTCGCCAGTTCTTCTAGCCCGAGCGAAGTCGGTCGATCCGGGCAGGTGCGGGAGAGGTGGACGCAGGTTTGCGCACTTTCCCGCAGATATTTTACCAGCTGTGCAATCATGATCAGTCAACGCAGCGGTTATGTGCCAACGCTTAGGCGCAATCGCGCCGGCGAATCGTTTGATCTGCGTGCGGTGATATAGTCGAGCGGCGAAGGAGCGGCCCTGATCGGCCGAGCCAAATCCTTGCTTTGAGATGCCAAACGGAAGTCGCGGGCCCATGCGCGTGCACCGGATGAATGACCTGCACCTTGACGACATTCCGACCGCGGGTGGCGGCATGACCCGGGCGGCTTATGCTTTGGCGTCGAAGGCTCAAATATCGGTCGAGCCGCTATTGCAGCGGGCCAATTTGACCGTCGCGCAGGCGAAAAATCCCGATCTTCGGATCGCGGTGAGAGATCAGATCAGGTTTCTCAATCTGGTGGCCGAGGAGCTCCGGGATGAATTTCTTGGAATTCGTCTGGCGCAAAACGTCGATCTTCGCGAATTGGGCCTGCTGTACTATGTCACGGCCTCGTCCGATACGCTCGGCGAAGCTCTGCGGCGGGTGTCGCGATACAGCACGATTCAGAACGAAGGCGTGCGGATCAGCTATCGCGCCGGAAAATCCGTCACCATCGGGTTGAATTATTTCGGGGTCGCGCGGCGGCTCGATCGGCATCAAATCGAGTTCATCATCACAATCGTGTTGCGCACGTGCCGCGCGCTGAGCGGCCTGGCGATGGCGCCGTCGCGCATAAAACTCATGCACCATCGCTCCCGGCTGCCGTCCGAGTTCAGAAGCCTGTTCGGGCCGCACGTGACGTTCGCCTGCGAGGCCGACGAGATCGTGTTTCCGGGCGCGCTCGCGAATACCCCTTGCATCAATGCCGACCGTTATCTTAACGCGCTGTTGGAGCGCTATTGCGAGGAGGCGATTGCGCAGCGCCGCAAGGCGTCAAGCACCTGGCAGCTCAAAGTTGAAAATGCAATCGTCCCATTGTTGCCGCACGGCCGCGCGGAGATCGGCACGATCGCCAGCGAACTTGGCGTCAGCCGGCGAACGCTCGCGCGCCGGCTCGCCGCCGAAGGCCTGACGTTCCGCAAGGTCTTGGATCGCCTGCGTTTCGATCTGGCCAAACGATATATCCGCGAACAGGATTTGCCGGTTTCCGAGATCGCGTGGTTATTGGGATATCAGGAGGCAAGCACGCTCAATCACGCCTTCAAACGCTGGACCGGGCGGGCGCCGAAGCGCGGCTTTGCTGGCGGTGTGAAACTTCGGGCCAGGGCCTGATCGCTGGCCACGGCCCCGCTACTGGTCATGCCGGCGTATCCGGGGCCGTCTTCGCAGCGGCGGTCAACCAGGGGTGAGAGGCGATCCAGTTAGCGGCGTCCTGCTGGCGCGCGAATTTGCCGAAATAATGCACCGAGCCGTTTGGCCATACGATCTGCACGCGCCAAATCTGCCCCACCTGCACCGGCAACAGCACGGTGCTCACGGTTCGCGGTCTGGTGTCCTCTGGCGCCATGAATGAACGGAGACGAACGGCAACGCGCGCGAGTGAAAAGCAGAGCGGCGCGGCTCGTGTCAGGCCGCGCCGTTCCGTGCCCCCGCTCGGTTATGGTCCCGAACTGTTGTGAGTAAAGACGCGGTCTAAGTACCGGTTCAAAGCGGAGCGATCTTGCTCTTTGGAGACAAAAATCTGCTTTCGCGGGTCACGGTCCCGGTGAATTCAACAGCCGGGCGAATTCAACGGCCGCGGTGTTCGCAGTAACGATCCGCGTCAAGCCCGCTTCATCAAGCCGGCCGGCGTCACGAAGACCAACAAGTTGGCGATCACGATAGTGCCGGCGAGGAAATAGAACGCGCCCATCAAACCGTAATGATCGGCGACGATGCCGGCGGAGACCGGGCCGACGGCCTGGCCGAACGCCTGGCTCGCGAACAGGAGCCCGATGGCGCTGCCTCCCATCGCCGGCGGAGTCGCGTCGAGAAGCCAGGCCTGCAGCACGGCGCGCACCGCGAACAGAAAAAAGCCGAGCACCGAAACGAACATGACGAACCAGCCGGTGCCGCCGGCGAACAACATCAGAAATATGACCACCGCGCTCATCGCCATGCTGGAAAGGATGATCTGGCGCCGGCCGACCCGGTCGGACAGATGTCCGGCGATCGGCGCGGCGACAAAGCCGCCGGCCTGCAGCGCGAACATGCAGGCACCGATCCAGAACGGCGGGTAGCCCATCACCCGCCCCAGATAGAGCGGCAGGAAGGTCAACAGCGCGCCCTGGGTCATGGTGCGGAATGCCGAACCGGCGGCCAGTGTGATCAGCGCCCGGTTTTTGAGAAGCGCGCCGAACATGCGCACGCGTTCGCGCGCGGAGATCGGCGCCGGCGCGACTCCGCCATGGACCCCGGCATGGGCGCCGGCATCGCCGTTTTGGCGGCGGCCGAGATAGATCAGCGTGAAGGCGGCAAGGAGCACGCCGGGCACGACATTGATCACGACCACGCTGCGCCAGTTCAACAGACCGAGCAAAGCGCCGACGACGAGCGGCGCCACCGCGTCGCCGACATTGCCGCCCATGCCGTGGATCGACATCACCAGGCCCTTGCGCTGCGGGAAGCGGTTGGCGAGCCATGGAATGGCGCTCGGGTGCCACAGATTGTTGCCGATGCCGACCAGCGTGGCGCAGGTGAGGAACATCCAATAGGTGTGCGAGAAACCCATGATCAGATACGGAAAGCCGATCCAGAACAGCGACGCTGCCATCAACAGGCCCTTGCGGCCGACGGTGTCGACAAAGATGCCGCCGGGAATATTGGCGATGGCGCCGGCGAGATACTGGCAGGTCAACACCGCGCCGATCTCGCTGTAGGACAGGCCCAATTCCTTGCCGATCAGCGGCAGCAGCAAATAAAA
>JBQCCX010000089.1:0-9592 GCA_051961815.1 Xanthobacteraceae bacterium | reverse complement strand
GTGATGCTTCGGCGGGCGAAGACAGGCCGGAAAAGATCATGCTCAAATAAAAAAGCTGAAGCGAAATGCCAAATCAAACTAAATTCATTTTCGCGTTAGCGTTATTACAGCATTGACGGCAAAACGCGATCAGGCGGCCGGGGGCCGTCGAGGAACGTCTTGATATTGACGATGACCTTTTCACCCATATCGATGCGGCCTTCGAGCGTGGCGGATGCCAGATGCGGCAGCAGCACGACCTTGCCGGCGCGCGCGAGCTTGATCAGTTTCGGATTGACGGCCGGCTCGTGCTCGAACACGTCGAGACCGGCCCCGGCGATCTGCCCGGACTCGATCAAGCGCGCCAACGCGTTCTCGTCGATCACTTCGCCGCGCGCGGTGTTGACGATATAGGCTTCGGGGCGGATCAGCTTGAGCCGTCGCGCCGAAAGTAAATGATAAGTCGCCGGCGTGTGCGGACAATTGATCGAGACGATGTCCATGCGGGCGAGCATCTGATCGAGGCTCTCCCAATAGGTGGCGTGCAATTGTTCTTCGATCTGCGCCGAGACCCGGCGGCGGTCGTGATAGTGGATCTTCAGGCCGAACGCCTGGGCCCGGCGCGCCACCGCTTGGCCGATCCGGCCGAGGCCGACAATGCCGAGCCGTTTGCCCCAGATGCGATGGCCGAGCATCCAGGTCGGGCTCCAGCCGGTCCACTCGCGATCGCTGGTGAGCACCTGCGCGCCCTCGGCCAGACGCCGCGGCACTGCCAGGATAAGCGCCATGGTCATGTCGGCGGTATCCTCGGTGAGCACGCCGGGCGTATTGGTGACAGTGATGCCACGCTGCACCGCGGTGGCAACGTCGATGTTGTCGACGCCGTTGCCGAAATTGGCGATCAGCTTGAGCCGTTCTCCCGACTGGCTGAGCACGGCGCGATCGATGTGATCGGTGACGGTCGGCACCAGGACATCGGCGGTTTTTGCCGCCTCGACCAGCTGCGCCTGAGTCATCGGGGTGTCGCTGGAATTAAGCCGCGCGTCGAACAGTTCGCGCATGCGCATTTCGACGCTGTCGGGCAGCCGACGGGTAACAACGATCAGCGGCTTCTTGCCGGTCGCCATGCGCTGCCCCTTCGCCGGGTGGCTCCATCAAGACCCGTAAATTCAGCCCCGCAAACCCAGGCTTTGCAACAGCCGTTTGCGAATCCGCCGTTCAGGTCTCCTTAACCCCGCTCGCCGAAACTGAACGGGGGGAGCGGTCGATTAAAATTTCTAGCAGATGGCCCTAATTCAACAAAGTGCGCCGGAGCCCCGGGACGCGCGCCGCATGGCGAGATTTAGGCGAGCGGGAATGGTTCAAGCACGCGTCAAACCACGTGCTTCAGGAGGTCGCAGGCTGTTCCTGTCGATCCCCGCGACGTTGGCCGCTCTGCTTGTGTTTGGCCACACCTTCGGTCCGGCTTCTTCCCTGCTTTGGGCGCCGGCTTGGGCCGGCAGCGACGTGACCAGCGGTTTGCCGGTTCCACGTTTCGTCAGCCTCAAGGCTGACCGGGTCACGGTGCGGGGCGGCCCCGACAAAGATCATGACGTGGCCTGGGTCTACACCCGCGCCGGGTGGCCGGTCGAAATCACCGCCGAATTCGAAAACTGGCGCCGCGTGCGCGACTGCGATGGCGCCGAAGGTTGGGTCTACCACTCGCTCCTCACCGGCAAGCGGACGGCGGCCGTGCAATTGAAAACAAAAACCGATCTGGCGTTGCTCTATCAAGCGCCCGATGCGCACAGCGGCGTCGTCGCCCGCCTGCAAGTCGGCGTGTTGGGGTCGGTGAAGCACTGCACCGGAACGTGGTGTCAGATTTCCGGCGACGGCTTTGCCGGATGGGTCGAGCAGAGCGCGTTGTGGGGCGTTTATCCCGGCGAGAAGATTGAGTGATCGCGATTTTCGCGATTCGCTCGAAATGCCTGCAATAGCGGCGATGGTCGCGGCTTCCGGTCAGAAGCGAGAAATTCAGGCCTGCTTGCGCCGCAACCGCACCACGACATCGATGCGCGCGATTTCATAGCCTTCGGGCGGAACGGGCGCGTTGCCAACCATCACATCGCCGGCCGGGATATCGAGGAGTTCGTTTTGATCCTCGATGAAAAAGTGGTGGTGCATCGTTTTGTTGGTATCGAAATAGGCCCTCGATCCGTCCACCGCCACCTGCCGCAACAGGCCGACCTCGGTAAACTGGTGCAAAGTGTTGTAGACCGTGGCGAGCGAGACCGGGACCTTGGCGCGGTTCGCCTCTTCGTAAAGCATTTCCGCGGTCACGTGCCGGTCGCCTTTGGCGAACAAGATCCAGCCGAGCGCCATGCGCTGCCGCGTCGGACGCAGCCCAACCCCGCGCAATTTGGCTTTGACGTCATGCCAAGGACAGCCGGTGAGCGCACCGTGCTTCGGCTCCCCCGGCCGCTCCTGGTCGAGCGCGGTCGGCGCAAAAGCAATCGGGATCGGCTTCATAACGCACCCTGTTTCATCACTTCATCACGCGCCCATATCGCCGGACCGGGCGATTGTTGCGGCAAAAATCAATATACGACAGTTTTTCGTGCCGCAACCGCCGCTCCCCCGCCGGCAGAGCGCCTGCACTATGCGGTTGCAGCATGGAAGGGTGCGGCTTTGCCCCGCTATGCCAATATGTTAGTGAGTTAACCTATGCCCCGGAAATCGCGGAGCTGAACCGCGGATGCAGGAACGCCGCTCGAATTTCGACTATGAGGACCTTCTCGCGTGCGGGAGGGGTGAACTGTTTGCACATGGCCCGCAGCTGCCGCTGCCGCCGATGCTGATGTTCGACCGCATCTCCGAAATCGCGGAGGTTGGCGGCGAATACGGCAAGGGCCTGGTTCGCGCCGTGCTCGAGCTCAAACCCGACCTGTGGTTCTTCCCCTGCCATTTCAAAGGCGATCCGGTCATGCCGGGCTGTCTTGGGCTCGATGCGCTGTGGCAATTGCTCGGCTTCTTTCTCGGCTGGCTCGGTTCGCCGGGCAAAGGACGCGCGCTTGGCATGGGCGAAATCAAATTCTCGGGGCAGGTGCTGCCGACCATGCGGAAAATCGTTTACGGCATCGACATCAAGCGGGTGATGCGCTCCAAGCTGGTGCTCGGCATTGCTGACGGATGGCTCTCCGCGGACGGCTCGGTCATCTACCGCGCGCTCGATCTCAAAGTGGGCCTGTTCCGCGATAACGAGCCGCAGCCCAGCGGCGCGTGACGCTGCGTTTCGGACTCCCTTCGATGCCGCAACCGGCTTTCAGACAACATCATGCGCGGATTCGTGGTTATAATTTCCACATCGAGGGCCATCTCAGAACAGGGCTCCGCCAGGCGAGGCTGACATGAAACGCGTCGTCGTCACCGGGATGGGCATTGTCTCCTCGATCGGCAACAACACTCAGGAGGTGCTGGCCTCGCTGCGCGAAGCGAAATCGGGCATCGTTCGCGCCGACCGCTATGCCGAGCTTGGCTTTCGCTGCCAGGTGCACGGCGCACCCACGCTTGAAGCCAGCGATGCCATCGATCGGCGCGCCATGCGTTTTCTGGGCGGCGGCGCCGCCTGGAATCACGTTGCGATGGAGCAGGCGATCCGCGACGCCGGTCTCGAGGAGACCGAGGTCTCGAACGAGCGGACCGGCATCATTATGGGATCCGGCGGTCCCTCGACGCGGACCATCGTCGAGAGCGCCGACGTCACCCGCAGCAAGGGACCGAAGCGCGTCGGCCCGTTCGCGGTTCCAAAAGCGATGTCCTCGACCGCCTCGGCGACGCTTGCGACCTGGTTCAAGATCAAAGGCGTGAACTACTCGATCTCATCGGCCTGCGCGACATCGAACCATTGCATCGGCAATGCCTTCGAAACCATACAGACCGGCAAGCAGGACACGATCTTTGCCGGCGGCTGCGAAGAGCTCGACTGGACGCTTTCGGTGTTGTTCGACGCCATGGGTGCGATGTCCTCGAACTTCAACCAGACGCCGGACAAAGCCTCGCGCGCCTATGACGCCGATCGCGATGGTTTTGTCATTGCCGGCGGCGCCGGTGTTCTCGTTCTGGAAGAGCTCGAACACGCCAAAGCGCGCGGCGCCAGAATCTACGCCGAGATTGCCGGCTACGGCGCCACCTCCGACGGCGCCGACATGGTGCAGCCGTCAGGTGAGGGCGCGGTGCGCTGCATGAAAATGGCGCTCGCCTCGGTGAAGCCGCCGATCGATTACATCAACCCGCATGCAACCTCGACCCCGATCGGCGATCTCAAAGAGATCGAAGCAATCCGCGAAGTCTTCGGCGCCAAATGCCCGCCGATCTCAGCAACCAAATCGCTTAGTGGCCATTCGCTTGGCGCCGCCGGCGCGCAGGAGGCGATCTACTCGCTGTTGATGATGAACTCCGGCTTTATCTGCGAGAGCGCCAATATCGAACGGCTCGATCCGGCTTTTGCCGACATGCCGATCGTGCGCGAGCGCCAGGACAACGTGAAGCTCGGCTGCGTGCTGTCAAACTCGTTCGGCTTCGGCGGCACCAATGCCAGCATCGTGCTCAAGCACCCGGATGCCTGACGCATGCCCGACTTGATGCAAGGCAAGCGCGGCCTGATCATGGGGGTCGCCAACGATCACTCGATTGCCTGGGGGGTCGCCAAGACGCTAGCCGGCCATGGCGCCAAGCTTGCCTTCACCTATCAGGGCGAGGCGCTCGGCAAACGCGTCAAACCGTTGGCCGCATCAGTCGAAGCCGACCTCGTGCTGCCCTGCGACGTCGAGGACATCGCCACCGTCGATGCGGTTTTTGCCGAGATCGGGCGGCAGTGGGGCGGGCTCGATTTTTTGGTGCACGCCATTGCCTTTTCCGACAAGACCCAGCTTGCCGGGCGCTACGCCGACACCACACGCGAAAACTTTTTGCGCACGATGTTGATTTCCTGCTTCTCTTTTACCGAAGCGGCCAAACGCGCCGCCGCCGTGATGCCGGATGGCGGCGCCATGCTCACGCTGACCTATAACGGCGGCCTGCGCGCGATGCCGAATTACAATGCCATGGGCGTCGCCAAAGCGGCGCTGGAGGCGTCGGTGCGCTATCTCGCCGTCGACTTCGGCGCCGACCGCATTCGCGTCAACGCCATTTCTTCGGGCCCGATCCGCACGCTCGCCGGCGCCGGCATTGGCGATGCGCGAGCGATGTTCGCGTTTCAGCAACGGCACTCACCGTTGCATCGCGGCGTCACCTTGGACGAGCTCGGCGGCGCCGCGCTCTACCTGCTCTCCGACCTCTCGACCGGGGTCACCGGCGAGATCCATTTCGTCGATTGCGGCTATAACGTTATCGCCATGCCGCATCCTGACGCGCTGCGGGCCGACCAGCAGCGCGCGCTCGACAACGGCGGCAACTGACTCGGCGCTGCTCCGCTCCGGACTGAATACTAAAGTTTGCTCAGATGCGGCATGACCTCGCTGCGAAACAGCTCGAGCGAGCGCAGCGCATCCGCCAATGACATTGTGCCGAGAAACAGGTACGTCAGCAGATAATTAACGCCGAGCTCGCGGACCTGGCGCTCAAGCTCGGCGCGGACTGTCGCCGGCGAACCGGCAATCACGGTGCGATCCTCGACGCAAGCCTCGAAATTGGCGCCGCGCGGCACGTTGAGCCGCGACGTGAGCCCGGTCTCGCCGTGCTTGACGCGCAGCCAGTTCAAATGGGCGAGATGAATATCCATCGCGGGCTTGGCGAAACGATGCGCCTCGGCGTCGGTATCGGCGATGAAAATGTGCCGTTGCACGCCGATCGCCGCACCGCCGGAAAATTCTGCCTTGGGCTGAGCCGGCCCGCCGCGTTTGTTCAGCGCTGCTTTGTACGCATCGATGTTTGCCTTGGCGGTCGCCATGGGTCCCAGCGTGACGAAGTGTAACCCCCGCTCGCCGGCCCAGGTCGAGCCAATCTCGTTGGACGAGCCGTACCAAAACGGCGGATGCGGCTGCTGCAGTGGCCGCAATTCGATCGGCACATCCTTGTAGGTAAAGTGCTCGCTCGCATAAGACAGCATGTCCGTGGTCAGGCCAGCGCTGATGCACTTGAACGCGTCCACGAATATGTCGCGTGAGCGATCGTGTTCGACCTTGTGGTATTTCAGCTCATACGGCGACACGCCCCGGCCGATACCGACGTCGAGCCGGCCGTGGCTGAGATGATCGAGCATGCAGATTTCCTCGATCAGCCGCAGTGGCGAATAAAGCGGCAGCAAATAGACCAAGGGGCCGAGCCGGATGCGCTTGACGGTGCGCGCAACCGCGCCCAGATACACCCCCGGCACCGGCACCATGTTCAGGGGCGTGGCGTGATGCTCGGCGACGTGCAGGCAATAAATGCCGGCGGCTTCCGCGGCTTCGACAAATTGCAGCCGCTCGTCGAACAGCTTCGTCAGCGGCCGATCGCCATGTTCGACGTGATCAAACAATCCGATTTGCATAATTCCTCTCAATTTATAGCGAGGCTTCAGCTCGTTTTCGGCGGCAAGCCCAGCTGCCGTCCCATGCCCGCGCAGTCTGCGTCGGTCTTCAGTCCGGCGGCATGGATGCCGTGCACGGCAAGCTCCTCGTCCCGGTCTTCGGTGTCGCCGGTAACGCCGACCGCGCCAATGACTTCGCCGCCGGAATCGCGAATGAGCATGCCGCCGCCTTCCGGAAAAATCTGCTCGCCGCTTGCCGCAATGAGGTAGCGCATGAAGATTGGCCGCTCCTCGGCGCGCTCGCGAACGAGCTTCGAACTGCGGCCGAGCGAGAGCGCGGCATAGGCTTTGCCATAGGCCATTTCGAACCGGATCATTGAGGCGCCGTCCTCCTTCTTGAATGCCTTCACCTTGCAGCCCGGCTCCACCACGATAACGCTCAACGGCCGGCAATTGAGCGCGGCGCCGCGCTCGATGATGGCGTCAATGACGCGCTCGGCCTGGGCAAGTGTGATCGAAGTCATGGGCTGGACGTCATTCGGCTGGAAGTCATCGCCTGGAGGTCATCACCTGGAAGATATTTGGAACGGCAGCAATGTAACGATGTGCCGGCGCAGGGCGCTGCTGCGCCACGTTCTGCCATCTTCCTTGCGCTTATTCCATAGCGCTTGCGGAGCATCTCGCCAGCGCGGATTTTCGCCTCTTGCTTAGCTCGGCCAAGCACGCCACATCTGCGCGGTGCCGCAATCTCCTCCCATAGCCGTCGAGCGCCTCGTCAAGATCTATAAGACCGTCCCCGCGGTCGACGGAATTTCATTTACGCTTTCGGCGGGGACGATCACCGCACTTCTGGGCGGCAACGGCGCCGGCAAGACCACCACGATCGCCAGCATTATGGGCCTGATCACGCCGACCTCCGGGCGAGTAAGCGTGCTCGGGGCGCAGATGCCGCAGCAGCGCTATCGCGTTCTGCATCGCATGAATTTTGAAAGCCCTTATGTCGAAGTGCCGATGCGGCTCACGGTTCGCCAGAACCTGACCGTGTTCGGCAAATTGTACGATGTCGACCATTTGCGCGAACGCATCACCGCGCTTGCAGAAGAGCTTGACCTGACCGATCTCCTCGACCGTGTGACCGGCAGCCTGTCGGCCGGGCAGAAAACGCGGGTGTCGCTCGCCAAGGCGCTGATCAATACACCCGATGTGCTGTTGCTCGACGAGCCGACCGCCTCGCTCGATCCCGACACCGCGGATTGGGTGCGCGGCCGGCTGGAGCGGTATTGCCGCGATCGACACGCTACGGTGCTGCTCGCCTCGCACAACATGACGGAGGTCGAGCGGTTGTGCGAGCGCGTGATCATGCTCAAGAGTGGGCATATCGAGGACGACGACACGCCGGCGGAGCTGCTGCGCCGCTACGGGCGCAGCACGCTGGAAGAAGTGTTTCTCGACGTGGCGCGCGGCAATGGCGCGGAGCTCCGCGAGGCCGCCCAGTGAGCCGCCGCCACAACTCCGCCGTCGCGTGTTCGGCTCGCCGCATCTCGGCGATGATGCTGCGCCACTGGTACCTGTTGCGCTCGTCGTGGCCGCGCCTGCTCGATCTTATTTACTGGCCGACCGTGCAGATGGTGACCTGGGGCTTCCTGCAATATTACATTGCCACCAATGCCGGGTTTTTCGCGCGCGCCGGCGGTACTTTTATTGGTGCGGCGCTGCTGTGGGATATTTTGTTCCGCGGTCAGCTCGGATTTTCGATTTCGTTCCTGGAGGAAATGTATTCGCGCAACCTCGGCAATATCATGATGAGCCCGTTGCGCCCGTTCGAGTTCATCATCTCACTGATGGTGATCAGCATCGTGCGGCTCTCGCTCGGGGCGGTGCCGGTGACATTCCTCGCCATCGCGTTTTTCGGTTTCAATCTCTATTCATTCGGCCTGGCCCTGGTCGCGTTCTTTTTCAATTTGATGCTCACAAGCTGGGCGGTCGGAATCTTCGTCTCCGGACTTATCCTGCGGAACGGAATGGGGGCCGAAAATCTTGCCTGGTCGATCATGTTTTTGTTCATGCCGCTGACCTGCGTCTATTACCCGGTCGAGACGCTGCCGACCTGGCTGCAGCCCGTCGCCTGGCTGTTGCCCCCCACTTACGTCTTCGAAGGCATGCGCGCGCTGGTGATCGACAAGGTGTTCCGGCCCGACCTGATGCTCGAAGCGCTGGCGCTGAACGCGCTGTGGTTCGCCGCCGGCGCCTTCGGCTTTCTGCAGCTTCTGCGCAGCGCGCGACGCCAGGGCTCTTTGATGCAGAGCGGCGAATAACTACCTGAGTTCCGGCGCCGCCAGAATGGCCGGCATGTGAACGCGGAATGCCCTGAAGGCGTTGATTCTTCATGTCAAATAAAAAGGGAAAAGTTCGCTTTTAAGTTGACCAGATGACACACCAACGTCACAATGCTGCACTGCGGCAGGCTGGGGACGGTTTCAAGATGCCTATCGGGGAGTTTGGCGGCGCGCCGGCGGTACCCGGCGGCGACAGCGGTGTTCTCGTCTCGACCCCGCTCTATTGGTTTTATGAAATGAGCCATGCCGCCTTGAACCCCTCGCGGGCCTGGGCGGATGCCACCCGGCTGTTTTTCAAAAATCCGGGCAACCCCCTCTCCTATACGACCTTCGGCAAATCGGTCGCGGCGGCATGCGAACTGTTCGAACGCTCGACCCGCCGCTATAGCCGGCCGGACTGGCGGATCAATTCGACCTTCGCCAGCGGCGAACGCGTGCCGGTGCGAATCTCCACCGTCTGGCAGCGGCCATTCTGCAATCTGATCAATTTCGAGCGTCAGTTCGAACACCCGCCCAAACGTCCGCAGCCGAAACTGCTGATCGTCGCGCCGATGTCCGGCCACTATCCGTCGCTGTTACGTGGCACCGTCGAGGCGTTCCTGCCCAATCATGATGTCTACGTCACCGATTGGGTTGACGCGCGCATGGTGCCGCTGGCGGAAGGAGCGTTCGATCTCGACGACTACATCGATTATCTCATTTCGATGCTGCATCGGCTGGGCGGCGACACCCATGTCATTGCGGTGTGCCAGCCTTCGGTTCCGGTTCTCGCCGCGGTGTCGCTGATGGA
>JBQCCX010000088.1:0-5353 GCA_051961815.1 Xanthobacteraceae bacterium | reverse complement strand
GTCGGCGACATAGCGCGGGCGCGCATTGCGCGCCATCCGCGCCGAGACCACGCCCACGGCCCGGCTGGCATCGTTGACGTAAATCGCCTGGCCGGCTTTGTAGTTGGGGTGGATCTTGACGGCGGTGTGGACCCGGCTGGTCGTGGCGCCGCCGATCAGCAGCGGGACCTCGAAGCCCTGGCGCTCCATTTCCGCGGCGACGTGGCACATCTCGTCGAGCGACGGCGTGATCAGGCCCGACAGACCGACAATATCGGCCTGTTCGGCGATTGCGGCGTGCAGAATCTTTTCTGCCGGCACCATGACGCCAAGGTCGATCACCTCATAATTGTTGCACTGAAGCACGACGCCGACGATGTTTTTGCCGATGTCGTGGACATCGCCTTTGACCGTGGCGAGCACGATCTTGCCGTTGGTCGAGACGTGAGCGCGACCGTCGCGCTCCTGCTCCATATATGGCATCAGATAGGCGACGGCCTGTTTCATGACGCGGGCCGATTTCACCACCTGCGGCAAAAACATGCGCCCGGAACCGAACAGGTCGCCGACGATGTTCATGCCGTCCATCAACGGCCCTTCGATCACCGCCAGCGGGCGCGGCAGCTTGCGGCGGGCTTCCTCGACGTCGGCTTCGATGAAGTCGGTGACGCCATGCACCAGCGCGTGCGCCAGCCGTTTCTCCACCGGCCATTCGCGCCACGACAGGTCGGCCTCTTTGCGCTCTTTGCCATGGCCGCGATGGCGCTCTGCGAGCGCCAACAGCCGCTCCGCGGCATCGGGGCGGCGGTTGAGCACGACGTCCTCGCAAGCCTCGCGCAGTTCGGGATCGAGATCGTCATAGACTGCGATCTGCCCGGCATTGACGATGCCGAGATCCATGCCCGCTGCGATGGCGTGATAGAGGAACACCGAATGCATCGCCTCGCGCACCAGCTCATTGCCGCGAAACGAGAACGACAGATTGGAGACGCCGCCGGACACATGCGCGAGCGGCAAGTTGTGGCGGATCCATCGCGCCGCCTCGATGAAGGCAAGGCCGTAGCCATTGTGCTCCTCCATCCCGGTCGCAACCGCGAAGATGTTCGGATCGAAAATGATGTCTTGCGGCGGGACGCCGACCCGCTTCACCAAGATCTCGTAAGCGCGAGCAGCAATGGCCGACTTCTTTTCCAGCGTGTCGGCCTGGCCCGCTTCGTCAAACGCCATGACCACCACGGCGGCGCCATGCCGCCGCACCAGCTCGGCGTGCCGGATGAACGCCGCTTCGCCTTCCTTCAGCGAGATCGAATTGACCACGGCCTTGCCTTGAACGCATTTCAAGCCGGCCTCGATCACCGAGAATTTCGAGGAGTCGATCATGACCGGCACGCGGGCGATGTCGGGCTCGGCGGCAATCAGGTTGAGAAAGGTCGTGATCGCTTTTTCCGAATCGAGGAGTCCTTCGTCCATGTTGACGTCGATGATCTGGGCGCCGTTCTCGACCTGGTCGCGCGCCACGCTCAGCGCGGCCGAATAATCGCCCGCGGTGATGAGCTTGCGGAATCGCGCCGAGCCGGTGACGTTGGTGCGCTCGCCGATATTGACGAAAGGAATCTCCGGCGTGAGCGTGAAAGCTTCGAGGCCCGACAGCCGCAACCGCGGTGCAATGTCCGGCATCGGGCGCGGCGGCTTGCCTTCGACCGCGCGGGCGATGGCGCGGATGTGTTCGGGGGTCGTGCCGCAACAGCCGCCGACAATGTTGACAAGCCCCGCGGCGGCGAATTCGCCGAGCGAGGCCGCCATTTCCGCCGGGCCTTCATCATAATGGCCGAATTCGTTTGGCAGCCCGGCGTTCGGATAGGCGCAGATCAGCACGTCGGCGACCCGCGCGAGCTCGGCCACATGCGCGCGCATTTGCGTCGCGCCGAGCGCGCAGTTCAGGCCGATCGAGAACGGCGCAGCATGCGCAATCGAATTCCAGAATGCCTCCGGGGTCTGCCCGGAGAGAAAGCGGCCGGAGCGGTCGGTAATGGTGCCCGAGATCATCACCGGCACGCTGGCGTCGCGCCCGGCAAACTCTTCGGCGATGGCAAAGATCGCCGCCTTGGCGTTGAGCGTGTCGAAGATCGTTTCGATCAGCAGCGCGTCGACGCCGCCGTCGAGCAGCCCGCGAATTTGCTCGCCATAAGCAAGCCGCAACGCGTCGAAGGTGATGGCGCGAAAGCCGGGATTGGACACGTCGGGTGAAATCGAGGCGGTCCGGTTGGTCGGGCCGATGGCGCCGGCAACGAAACGCTCGCGGCCGTCCTCCTGTTGCGCCAGCGCCGCGGCTTCGCGCGCCAAACGCGCTCCTTCCG
The DNA here is from genome assembly GCA_051961815.1 of Xanthobacteraceae bacterium. Lineage (GTDB taxonomy): Bacteria > Pseudomonadota > Alphaproteobacteria > Rhizobiales > Xanthobacteraceae > BOG-931. The sequence goes on along the minus strand of JBQCCX010000088.1, from coordinate 3,017 downwards.
CGTTGAGCTCGTAAGCGATCTCGGCCATGCCGTAATCGGCTTGAGCGATGCGGGTCGATGAAAACGTGTTGGTCGAAACGATGTCGGCGCCGGCCCGGAAGTAGGCGAGGTGAATGGTACGCACCGCGTCCGGCCGCGACAGATTAAGCAGATCGTTGTTGCCGCGGACCTCGCGATTCCAGGCATCGAAGCGCGCGCCGCGGTAGCCTTGTTCGTCGAGGCCGAGCGCCTGGATCATGGTGCCCATGGCGCCGTCGAGCACCAAAATGCGCTCGGCGGCCAACCGGCGCAGCGCTTTTTCGGCACTCGACATCGCGGTGGTGTTACGCACTCAGACTCGCTCCTTCTGCGATAGCGGTTGAGCCGCTTGGGTAGCAGGCTCCGGCCGCAGCCCGAGCAAATGGCAGATCGCATAGACCAGGTCGGCGCGGTTCATGGTGTAGAAATGGAAATCGGTCACGCCGTGATCGACCAGGTCGAGCACTTGCTCGGCAGCGACCGCGGCGGCAATCAGCTTGCGTGTCGCCGGATCGTCATCGAGGCCGTCAAAGCGTTGCGCGAGCCAAACCGGAACGCTCGCGCCTGTGCGCGTGGCGAAATTCTTCGTCTGCTTGAAATTTTGCACCGGCAGAATGCCCGGCACAATCGGGATGGCGATGCCGGCGGCGCGCACGCGGTCGAGATAGCGGAAGTAGAGGCTATTCTCGAAGAAGAATTGGGTCATGGCGCGGCTGGCGCCGGCATCGACCTTGGCCTTGAGCATGTCGATATCGGCTTGCACGGAAGGGCTGTCTGGATGCTTCTCCGGATAAGCAGAGACCGAAACCTCGATATCGGCGATGCGCTTGATGCCGGCGACCAGTTCGGCGGCGTTGCTATAGCCGCCCGGATGCGGCGCGTAACGCTCGCCTAAGCCCCCGGGCGGATCGCCGCGGAGCGCAACGATGTGATTGACACCGGCTTGCGCATAGGCGCGGATCACCGCGTCGATATCGGTGCGGGTCGCCGCGACGCAGGTCAGATGCGCCGCCGGGATCAGCGCCGTGTCGTCGAGGATGCGCTTGACGGTGGCGTGGGTGCGCTCGCGCGTGGTGCCGCCGGCGCCATAGGTTACCGAGACGAAATTCGGTTGCAGCGGGGCTAATCGCTTGATGCAGTCCCAGAGCGACTGTTCCATCTCCGGCGTTTTCGGCGGAAAGAATTCGAATGAAACGTGCAGCCGGTGCCGGATGCCGTCGGCGGCGAAACGGCTGGCGCGCAACGCGCTCATTGGACCTTCATCGGATCAAGTTGAATCATAGGCCTTCTCCGATATTTTGTTTGCGCATGATCTTTTCGGAAAACCGGTTCCCACTTTTCCGGATCATGCGCTACGCGACCTCGCGGCTCGCCGGCGCGGCGAGCACGATGCGCGGGTCGCGGGCGAGCCAAAGCGAGACCGCGATCTTGCCTTGCGGCCCCGGCGGCAAAGTCTCCTGGCGGAGCACGTCAAGCCCGGCCGCTTCGAGCCATTGCGTGACTGTCTCGGCGGCAAAACCGAGGCGGCGATGGGCGTGTTCTTCGCGCAGGAATTCGAGATCGTGCGGGGCGAAATCGACGACCAGCAGCCGGCCGCCGGGCCGCAACACGCGCGCGGCTTCGGCGATAGCCCGGGCACTGTCGTCGAGAAAGTGCAGAACCTGATGGATGATGACGACGTCGAAAGAATCGCGCGGCAGCGCCAGATCGTAAATGTCGCCATGGCGAACGCTGCAGTGCTTTAGCCCGGCGCGATCGAGCCGGGCGCGCGCCAGCGCCAGCATGTCGAGCGACAAATCCAGCCCAAGCCCGCGCTCGATATCGGCGCCGAACAGTTCGAGCATGCGGCCGGTGCCAGTGCCGAGATCAAGCAGCGAGCGGATCGGCTTATCGCCGAGCGCGGCGCTGATCGCGGCTTCGACCGCGGAATCGGCGACGTGCAGCCGGCGGATGCGATCCCATTGCGCCGCATGGCGCCGAAAATAGTTCTGCGCCGCCGCGGCGCGGCTTGTGCGTACCGCCGCGAGCCGCTCGCGGTCGCGTAGCACGATCGGGTCCTCGACATTGAGGCGGCCGATCAGCGTGCGAGCGAGATCCGAGGCGCCGTCGCGCTCGCCGAGACGAAAGAACGCCCACGAGCCCTCGCGGAAACGGTCCACCAGTCCCGCTTCGCTGAGCAATCGCAGATGCCGCGACAGCCGCGGCTGCGATTGCCGCAAAATCTCGGTGAGATCGGAGACCGTCAATTCGGCCTCGGCGAGCAGCGCCAGGATCCGCAACCGCGTCGGCTCGCCGGCGGCTTTCAAAGCGCCGGTCAGGCCGGCAAAAGCTAAACGTTGATGGTCCATGAGCATTAGGCCAGTGGATATAAGGATATCTTTATATCCTTAAGCAGCAGGAGGCAAGGGGGAGATGTCCCAATGAAGGTGGGATGCGGCCCCGCCTCGTGGCGCGCGGCTTCGTCATTGCGAGGAGTGACAGCGACGAAGCAATTCAGAACGGCGCCTCAGCCTGGATTGCTTCGCGCCGCTTCACGGCGCTCGCAATGACGAATCGTTCTCGCGACGCACCTCTGCGTCCGAGCTATGGGAGGCCACTGTCACGCCACTCTCTGACTCGTCACCACCGGGCTTGACCCGGTGGTCCATGCTGACTCGCGAAGCCCGAACGCCGGTGGAAGCGCCGTGCAAAGCGAAGCTTCTGCATGGATTGCCGGATCAAGTCCGGCAATGACGAAAGGAATGAACGGGAAAGAACGAAAGAAAAAAAATCGGAGGCGAAACGCCGACAGACGCAATTCGTATTCTGCCGGACCGACCGGGCCCGGCCGCGCCTCTCAGCGGAGAGGCGCACATCTCTCGGCGTTCCACCGCGGTTCTCGTCCCAAGGAGTCTTTCATCGCAAGGGACTCAGCCTCGGGCCAGGCTTCCTGGGACGCGGCGGGGACACGTTTTGCGCATCCCTTTGAGCGGCATTACCCGCCCCGGCCTGTCCCAGTC
>JBQCCX010000087.1:0-12098 GCA_051961815.1 Xanthobacteraceae bacterium | reverse complement strand
CGCAAGCCCAAGGGCCATGACTTTGTCATCGACCGCCGCCATCAGCGCCCGGCGGTTGCCCGCCATATGAGCGTGACCGGCGGCTGAGGCGTCCCTCCTTCCACCCGGTCCACGCCTGCAGGCCCGAGGGCAAGCTTGAACGGGACAGGCGGGGGGTTACGGCCGCTAAAACCCGCCGCGGCTCGGATGTGCCGACCCCCCGCAGAGGCGGAGGTTAACGGAAAAGCCCGATTCCCGAAGGATTGCGGGCTTAGACAGGCCCTTCCCCACAGTTTTCCTCAATCAGCCCTGCCTCAATGAGGCCGCAGATTTCCGCGATGCTTCGCCAGCCTTTCCACGGGGGATGAGGCGGGGGGAATGACGTTCGGTACCGAACGGCGCACGAGCTATAGCCGCTCCGATCATCGACGATTGCCACCGAATGCGCTGCCGCAACGGCTGTTGGGCGGCGCTGCGGCGGTTTTCACGGCTGCTTTGTGCGCCTGGACCGCCTGTGGTTTCGTCGGCTCCGGGCCCGACCGGGCCGACCTCGCCGCATCCCGCGGCGACAAATCCGAGCTTGGGCTTCGTGGCGACAAGCTCGCGACCGCCAGCAGGCGCGGCGACAAGCTTGCGGTGACGAGGCCTGGTGCGTCGGGTTGGATTTATGCCTCATTGTTCGATCCGCATTTGACCTCCGACGCATCGGCAACCTTCAGCAATGAAGGGTCGGGCATGGTGCGCCCGGTGGCGCTCACGGTGTCGACGCCGGTGCCAGCGGCAAATCCGATCAAGTCGGAGCTGGCGGCAGTGCGGGCGCGCACCGATCGGGCGATCAAAAATGTGGCCGCGCTCGGATTGCGGGCGGGTGTAACACGCAGCCCCGCACCCCAGGTCGCCACTGCGCAGACCGCCGGCGACCGGCCGGGCTTCTTCAAGGGCATTTTCGAGAAACTGTTCGGCAAGCCGGCTCCGACCACGCTCGCTTACGCGGCGACCGACGACGCCGGCCTGGGCGAGACCAAGAGTATCGGCGGCCGCTACGATCGCTACACCGCGGTCTACGATATTTCGGCACATACCGTTTACATGCCGGACGGCACGCGACTCGAAGCGCATTCGGGGCTTGGCAGCCGCCTCGACGACCCGCGCTATGCAGACGAAAAAATGCACGGCGTTACGCCCCCCAACATTTACGATCTTGAAATGCGCGAAGCGCCGTTCCACGGCGTGCGCGCGCTACGGATGATTCCGCAGGACGAAAGCAAAACCTTTGGCCGCAGCGGCCTGTTGGCTCACACTTCCATGCTCGGGCCGAACGGCGATTCGAACGGCTGCGTGTCATTTAAAAATTACGACGCTTTCCTGCAGGCTTACCTCAATCACGAAATCAAACGTATCGCCGTGGTCGCGCGCCTCGATTGAGGCTGAGCCACCCCCTGGCGGACCGCAAGCCGCCGGCGGCCGTGCGGACCAGATCATGTCCGATTTCGTCCGCCACATTGTGCCCGCGATCCATCCCTAAAGCGCACTGCGCGTTGAGGCCCGGATATTACGAAGGACACCGCCGGTGAATTTATTTCGACAAATGACGCGGATCACTCATTTTTCCATGCTATCCGCCGTTCTGCTGACTTTGCTGGTGAGCGCGCCCGCTGCTTTCGGGCAAAGCGCGGCGCCGGCGGCGACCCACAATAAAACCGGCGCCACAGCTCCCGCCGATGACAAGGCTGCGGCGCAGCCCGCCGATTCACGGATCAATACAACGGACGTGAACAAACGGGTCGATGCGGAATTGGGCGCCGATCTGCAGGCCACGACCGCGGATTGGCAGCGGCAACTCGATCTGCTGGAAAAAGAACTCAACCGGCCGCATCTGCGCTATTCGGAGCTCAACGAGTTTCGCGATCAGCTGCAGCGCGTGCGCTCGGAAGCCGCAGACCTGTGGAATAGGTTACAGCCGCGGCTGCAGGCCGATAAAGCACAGATGGATCTGTTCGGTCCCGCTCCAGCCACCGGGCAGCCCGCGGAGCCGGAGCAAACCGCGCTGGCCCGTGCCGAACTGAACTATCATTCGAGGTTGCTGACCGGAGCACAAACGGCAGTCAATTCGACCAATCTGCGCATCGAGACTCTGCTGAATGCCATCCAGGATGTCCGCCGCAAGAATTTTTCTTCCGTCCTGTTCCAACCGATCCCTCGCGTCTACGCATATGAGACTTGGGCTAACTTGCCGGACCATGTACCGGCGGCGGCGCGCAAAATCCGCGATTTGATAGCGGACTGGTGGCAAAACAATACGGATCGGCGCGAAATTGGATACGCCGCCATCGAAGCCCTGCTGCTGGCATTGCTGCTTGGCGCCGCATGCTGGCGAGGCATTCGCCGGATCCGGCGCGCCAAAGAAAGCGCCGAGTCGCCACCATTCTGGCGCCGTGCCTCGGCCGCGGCAACGTTGGTGGCTTTGCGTGCGCTCCCGGTCGTCCTGCCGGTCGTCTTCCTGTACGGCATGATTGCCAGCACGCAAAATTTGCCGGAGCGCATCGACTGGCTATTCTATCTCACGGCGCAGTCGCTCGTGATCGTTTTCACGGTCTGGGCGCTCGCCGGTGCAGTATTTTCGCCGAGCACGCCGCACTGGCGGCTCGTTCCGACCTCGGACGCGGCCGCGGCGCGCTTGCGCAACCTGACCACGCTGCTCGCCGTCGTTTATAGCCTAACCACGTTTCTTTACGTTGCCACCCGTCTCGTCCAAGCACCGTTTGCCCTGACCATCGCCATCGCGCTCCCCTCGAGCCTGCTGATGGCCGGGATCGTCGTTGCCCTCCTGCGCACGCCGCTTGGCGCGGCCAACGGCGCGGCGCCGCCGCGGCTGTTCAAACTCGTCCGCACAGCGGTGTGGGTCATTGTCGCAGCGATTATCGTCTGTGCCGTCGCCGGCTATCTGCCGCTGGCGCGCTTTCTGGCGCAGCAGCTGGTCGTCACCGGATCGATCCTCGCCCTGATCTATCTGCTGCTCTTGTGGGTGGATGGCTTCGCACAGGGCCTGACCGACGACGGCACGATGGTCGCCGGATGGCTCAAACGCGGCGCCGCATTGGAGCAGCCACGGCGCGAGCAGCTCGCTTTGCCAATCAGCCTGTTATTGAAGGTCGCGGTGCTGGTGCTTTCGGTGCCGCTGATCATGTTGCAATGGGGCTATACCGGCCCGGATATTCGCGAATGGTATTGGCAACTGTTTTTCGGTCTGCGCATCGGCAACACCGATGTCACCTTCGGCGCGCTGTTGGCTTCGATATTGGTGTTTGGGGTCGGCTACGCGGCAGCCCGGCTGTTTCAGGGCTGGCTCGACGCGCGCGTGCTGCAGCCGGCCGGCATCTCCGGCGGGGTGCGAAACTCGATCCGCACCGGAATTGGCTATGCCGGTATTGTCGTCGCCGCGCTCCTAGCATTCTCCTATGCCGGCTTCAGCCTCTCCAACGTTGCAATCATCGCCGGCGCGCTATCGGTCGGCATCGGTTTCGGCCTGCAGAATCTCGTCAACAATTTCGTCTCTGGTCTTATTTTGCTCGCCGAACGTCCGATCAGAGTCGGCGACATGGTGGTGGTCGGCGGCGAGGAAGGTTATGTGCGCAAGATCAGCGTACGCTCAACCGAATTGGAAACGTTCGATGGCGCGCATGTTCTTGTCCCGAATTCCTATTTCGTCGCCGAGAAGGTGAAGAACTGGACTTTCCGCAACAATATCCGGCGCATCGCGATTCCCATCGGCGTCGCCTACGGCAGCGATGCGCGTGAGGTCCAGGCCGTCCTGCTCAAAGTGGCCGCCGATAACCCGGATGTTCTTAAAACACCCGCACCGGCCGTCACCTTGGACGAATTCGCATCCGGCTCGGTCAATTTCACGCTGTACGCTTTCATCGCCGATATCACCAAAACCGGCAGCGTTCGCACCGAGCTGGCGATGACAATTCTCGCCGCCTTTGCGCAAACCGGCATCGTCATTCCGTTCGGGCAGACCGACGTGAGCATTCGCCAAATGGATTGGCTGCGCGACGTCATTGCCGAATATGCGGCGCCGGCGCTTGCGCCGCATGCCGGCAATGGCAGGCGCGCGCCGTCACATGTTGCGGCGGAGTGAGTCCGCGCTTCCCGCAAAGTGCGTTCTCACTCGATCACCTCATCGGCAATCGCGAATACGCCCGGCGGAATGGTCAAGCCGAGCGCTTTTGCTGTCTTTAGATTGATCACCAGATCGAATTTGATCGCTTGCAGCACAGGAAGGTCGCCGGGTTTTGCTCCCTTGAGGACTCGTCCGGTGTAAACACCGGTTTGGCGATACGAATCGCTCAAGTCCGTGCCGTAGCTGATTAGGCCGCCCAGTTTCGTGAACTCACGATACTGGTAGATCGCGGGCAAATTCTGCTGCGCCGCCAGTGTGACGATTTGTTCAGCCCGGCGGCGCAAGAACTCGCCGGTACCGACCAACAGGCCGCGCGCTCCGGCCTGGGATACATTCGCAAACGCTTTATCGATTTCATCTTCGTTGCTGGCCTTGACGATGTGGATTTGCACGTCAAGACCACGCGCCGCCTCGCTCATGTCTGCGACTTGCGCCTCGGCTCTCGGATCCGACTGATCCACCAGCAAGCCCACCAGCTTGGCTGTAGGTACTAATTCATGGAGCAGACCCAATCGCTTCGAGATCAATTCCGAACTCAATTGGGTTACGCCAGTAAGGTTATCGCCTGGATGATTGAGGCTTTTCACCAAGCCAAGTCTGATCGGGTCACCCGCGGTTTCGAACACGATTGGAATCGTGGTCCCGGTGTTTTTCGCAGCCAGCGCCCCGGGGGTCGTGGTCGCCGCGATCACCGTGACTTGCCGGTGAACGAGATCCGCCGCGAGGCTCGGCAGCCGATCGAAATGACCGTCAGCCCAGCGGTATTCGACAGTGACATTCTCACCGTCAATGTAACCGGCTTCCTTCAATCCTGCGCGGAACGCGGTCTGAAGGAACGTGCTCGCATCGCCCCTTCCAACGTTGAGAAATCCGACCACCGGTTTGGCCGGCTGTTGCGCGCGCGCCGCCAGCGAAGAAAGTGCAGTAGCGCCCAGAATTCCAACGAATTCGCGCCGTCGCATGCACCGCCCCCGGACTCGAGACGCGCTCATCTTAACATGATGGTGATCATGAAATCTGTGACATAAGCGCCGTGAGCGCCATAGACTCGCGGCCGGAGCGCGGATATGGCCGCTATCAGCGCGCTGCCGGTCTTTGCAGAACTTGCGGATTGACGACATTGATCGGCCGGCCGGCGGCGAACGCTGTGATCTGGTCGAAAATCTCGATGAACTGGGTCTCGTATTCCTCGCGCGTGACGTAGCCGATATGCGGTGTGGCCACGACTTGTTCGAACTGCAGCAGCGGCAAATTCGGATCGCGGACCGGCTCGTCTTCGAAAACGTCGACGGCGGCATAGCCGGGCCGGCCGGCGGCAAGCGCAGCCGTTAGTGCACCGGGCTCGATCAGCGGCGCGCGGCTGGTATTGACCAGCATGGCGCCGGGCTTCATCTGCGCCAGATCGTCGGCTTTGACGATGTGCCGCGTCGCCGGCACGAGCCGCATATGCAAGGTAACGATGTCGCAGGATGCAAAGAATTCCGCCTTGCTGCGGGCGGCCGCCCAGCCGTCGGCGCGGGCTCGATCGAGCGACGCGTCGCGCGCCCACACCAGCACATTCATGCCAAAGGCCTTGCCATATCCGGCGACCGTCGCGCCGATACGGCCGTAGCCAAAGATGCCGAGCGTTTTGTCGCGCAAGGTCGTGCCGACGCCGATCTGCCATTTTCCGGCTTTGAGTGCCGCCATCTGCTGCGGCAGTTGCCGCGCGGCGGCAAGAATGAGCGCCCAGGTCAATTCAGCGGCCGCGTAACAGGGAACGCCCGCATGCTGGCTCGACGACACCACGACGCCGCGGCGGGTGCAGGCTTCGATGTCGATATGCGGATAGACGCTGCGCTGGCTGATCAGTTTCAGGCGAGGCAAGCGTTCGAGCAGATCCGCCTGGATTTTCGTGCGCTCGCGAATGAGCACCAGGCAGTCGCTGTCCTGCAAACGCCCTGCCAGCGTGTCGGTGTCCTGGACATGATCGTTCCAGATCGCGACGTCATGGCCTTTTAGTTTCTTGAAGCATGGCAGCGTGCGCAGCGTGTCGAAATAATCGTCGAGAATCGCGATCTTCATGAGCAGCTCTTAAGTCCGTGAAACCAATTTTATCAGGAGTGCATCTCTACACGTCACTGGCGGATTAGTGTAGCCTCGTTTCCTAATGAAACTCAGCCGCAAGACATTGTTGCGTTTGATTGCCGGTACCGGCGCATTGGCTCTGGCAAATTCGAGCGCCCATGCACTGGATTATCCGGTGCGCCCGGTTCACATCATCGTCGGATTTCCTGCCGGCACCTCGTCCGACATCACCGCGCGACTTGTGGCCCAGAGATTGTCGGAACAGCTCGGACAGCAATTCGTGGTCGAGAACCGCACCGGCGCCGGCACCAACGTCGCCGCCGACTCGGTCGTGCACGCAGCGGCCGACGGTTACACGCTGTTATGGGTGACGCAGACTAACGCCATCAATGCGTCGCTTTACGACACGCTCAATTTCGACTTCATCCGCGACATCGCGCCGATCGCCGGCATTCTTCGCGTTGCCGCGGTGATGATGGTGAATCCGGCCGTACCGGCCAACACGGTTCCCGAATTCATCACCTATGCGAAAGCCAATCCCGGCAAGATCAACATGTCGTCGCCCGGCGTCGGCAGCATCAATCATGTCGCCGGCGAACTGTTCAACATGATGGCCGGCGTCAAGCTCACGCATATTCCATATCGCAGCAGCCAGTTTCCCGATCTCTTAAGCGGCCAGGTGCAAATCACTTTCAACCCGCTGCCGTCATCGCTCGATTTCATCCGCGCGGGCAAGCTGCGCGGCCTTGCGGTGACGAGTGCCATGCGCGCGGATGCGCTGCCGGATCTGCCGCCGCTCGGTGAGTTTCTGCCGGGCTACGAGGCCACCGCATGGTTTGGCATCGGCGCGCCCAAGGCGACGCCGGCCGATGTCGTCGAGAAACTGAACAACGCGATCAATGCGGCGTTGGCTGACGCTCAATTCGCGAAAAGACTGACCGATCTCGGCGGCGCGCCGATGCCGCTATCAATCGCGCAATTCAGTGAGTTCATCGAAACTGAAACCGGCAAATGGGCCAAGGTGGTCAAGTTTTCCGGCGCCAAGGCTGAGTGAGCCCTACCCCAACGTCTGCAGCACCCGCGCCGCGGCGGCAAAATCGGCGAAACGAGCGGCGCGCCGGGCCAGCGCGATCTCGTCGCTTCCCCACTGCTCCCTATTCCAGTCCTCGTCGACATGCGCCGCCTGCCACGCCGCCTCTGGCGTGACCGCCCCGCGAGCGAGCGCCAGCGCGATCAGCGCCGAGCCGGTCAGCGTCGTCGCCGCATGCAGCGCGCCAAGCCGCCACGGATCGTGCGGCAGCGCGGCGGCGGCCGCATCCAGCGCTGCAGCGGGCTGGGCGATATGGACGATGCCGGTGCCGACCTTGAATTCGGCGCCGAGCGCCTGGCGTGCCCAGGACACGAGCGGATCCCAATGCTGCGCCTGGCGTGCGCGCAGCGGCGCCGGCCCCTCGGCGCGGTAGAACAACAGGTCCGACGCTAGGTATTTGCGGATTTCCTCCGCGACCGGCTCCTGCGCCGCGGCAACGCCGTCGATGATGGTGTTGGCGAGCCGGGTCAGCGGCATTTTGGCCGGATCGATGGTGTCGACTTGCGCCGCCCATTCGTCGGCGATCGCATTGGCAAGTTCCGGAACCGGGGCTGCAAGCTCATGCCGCCCCGGCGTCCGCACCGGCTTGCCGTCGAGGCAGACGGCATGGGCCCCAGCTCCGCCGCCTTTTGCCTCCGCACCTGCGGCGATTGTTACCGCCTTATAGAAACGATGTCGCAGCGGCCGCCGGACCGCACGCTGCGCCGCCGCGGCCGGGCCGTCTGTCTGCCGACTTTCAAAGCGCTCGCGCATAGTGAAGAAGCACCGTTCTTTCAAAGGCTTAATTGGTCAAAAATCGGCCGCATACAAGCCCCAGGGCTGTCGCGGCCGCACCAGCCGGCCTCGCCATCCACCCCACCTCTCAGTCGCGCTTTTGTTAAGGACCGGCGACCACAAAACCTTGTTATACCAAGTACAAACCATGGAAATCCGGACCCCTCTCGACTAGTATCCGCGCCGGATTCGGCGACCGGATCGCCCAAGGGAATAAAGCAACGCAGCAGCGTGCGTACCGCCGGCCCAAGAACGGACCAAAGAGCGGACGCTGCGTGCAAGAGGACTGGAATGAAGCCCACCGACATTGCGGTCCCGGACTATTTTCACAAGGTGGTGGACTGCCAATGGGCCTGTCCGGCGCATACGCCGGTACCCGAATATATCCGTCTGATTGCCGCCGGGCGTTACAGCGACGCCTATATGGTCAATTGGGAGTCCAACGTCTTCCCGGGGATCCTCGGGCGTACCTGCGACCGGCCCTGCGAACCGGCCTGCCGCCGCGGCCGGGTGGAGAAAGAGCCCGTCGCGATCTGCCGGCTGAAGCGCGTCGCTGCTGATTTCAAGGACGACATCCGCGCCCGGCTGCCCAAAGCGGCGGCGCAAAAGAACGGCAAGCGCATTGCGCTGGTCGGCGGCGGCCCAGCCTCGCTCACCGTCGCACGCGATTTGGCGCCGTTGGGCTATCAGTGCGTGATCTTCGATCAGGATCCGCAGTCCGGCGGCATGATGCGCACGCAGATTCCCAAATTCCGCCTGCCGGAAAGCGTGCTCGACGAGGAATGCCAATACATCCTCGATCTCGGCATCGAATTCGTCGGCGGCAAGCGCATCGACAGCCTCAAGGCGCTGCTGACCGAGAATTACGACGCGATCTTTGTCGGCTGCGGTGCGCCGCGCGGCCGCGATCTCGATATTCCCGGCCGCAAGGAAGCGGCCAAAAACATCCACATCGGCATCGATTGGCTCTCCAGCGTCTCGTTCGGCCACATCGATCGCATCGGCAAGCGCGTGATCGTGCTCGGCGGCGGCAACACCGCGATGGATTGCTGCCGCTCATCGCGCCGGCTCGGTGGCGAAGACGTCAAAGTGATCGTGCGCTCCGGTTTCGAGGAGATGAAAGCGTCCCCCTGGGAAAAGGAGGACGCCATGCACGAAGACATTCCGATCTTCAATTATCTGGTGCCGAAGGAATTCACCCACGCGAACGGGAAGCTGACTGGCGTCACGTTCGAGAAGGTCAAGGCGGTACGCGACGCCAACGGGCGCCGCGAGCTTGTTCCGACCGGCGAGCCGGATCAGCATGTCCCTTGCGATGACGTCCTAGTCGCCGTCGGGCAGGAAAACGCCTTCCCCTGGATCGAGCGCGATTGCGGCATCGAATTCGACAAATGGAATATGCCCAAGGTCGATGCCAAGACCATGGGCTCCAGCCATCCGAAAGTATTCTTCGGCGGCGACTCCGCGTTCGGTCCAAAAAACATCATCTGGGCGGTTGCGCACGGCCATGAGGCCGCGATCTCGATCGACCGGCTGTGCCGCGGCGAGGACGTCACGCTGCGGCCGCCGCCGCAGGTCGCGGTGACCAGCCAGAAGATGGGCATCCACGAATGGAGCTACGACAACGAGATCACGCTCGATAAGCGCTATCGGGTGCCGCATCGCGACAAGGTGATCTCGCTGCGCGACATCAAGGCCGAGGTCGAGCTCGGCTACGACGTCGAGCTGGCGCTCAAGGAAGCCGAGCGTTGCCTTAACTGCGACGTGCAGACGGTGTTCACCGGGCAGCTCTGCATCGAATGCGATGCCTGCGTCGATATCTGCCCGATGGATTGCATCACCTTCACGGCCAATGGCGAGGAAGCCGAGTTGCGGCAGCGGTTGCAGGCCCCCGCCAAAAATTTGAGCCAGGACCTCTACATCGGCAACAGCCTCAAAACTGGCCGCGTCATGGTCAAGGACGAGGATGTCTGCCTGCACTGCGGCTTATGCGCCGAGCGCTGTCCCACCGGCGCGTGGGACATGCAGAAATACCTGATCGACATGACTCACGCAGAACAAGCATGCCAATTCAAAGCGTAAACGATTTCGTCGTCCGGTTCGCCAACGTCAACGGCTCCGGCTCCGCCAGCGCCAACGAGCTGTTCGCGCGCGCGGTGTTGCGCATGGGGGTGCCGGTGGCGCCGCGCAATATCTTCCCGTCCAATATTCAGGGCCTGCCGACCTGGTACGAGGTGCGCATTTCGCAGGCCGGCTATCTGGGCGCGCGCGGCGGCACCGATCTGATGGTGGCGATGAACCCGCAGACCTGGGACAAGGACGTCGCCGGCATCGAGCCTGGCGGTTATCTGCTCTACGATTCCACCAAGCCGATGCCGAAGTCCAAATTCCGCGACGACATCACGGTGATTGGCGTACCGCTGACCGCGATCTGCAATCGCGAATATACCGATCCGCGCCAGCGGCAATTGTTCAAGAACATCATCTATCTCGGCGCGCTGTCAGCGCTCCTGGACATGGATGTCGCCGAAATCGAAAAACTCATCGCCGAGCAGTACAAGGGCAAGGAAAAGCTGTTCGACGCCAATAAGCACGCCCTTCATCTCGGCCGCGATTGGGTGATGATGAATATGGAGCACCCGATCGGCTTGCGCTTGCAGCGCGCCAACGGGGTCGGCGACCGCATCTTCATCGAAGGCAATTCGGCGGCGGCGCTTGGCGCCGTTTATGGCGGCGCCACGGTATGCGCCTGGTATCCGATCACGCCATCCTCGTCGCTGGCCGAAGCCTTCACCCGCCATTGCAGCCGGCTGCGCGTCGATGCGGAAAGCAAGCAGAACAAATACGCCATAGTGCAAGCCGAGGATGAGCTCGCTTCGATCGGCGTCGTCATCGGCGCATCCTGGAATGGCGCGCGCGCCTTTACCGCCACGTCCGGGCCCGGCATTTCGCTGATGCAGGAATTCCTCGGGCTAGCCTATTTCGCTGAAATTCCGGCGGTGGTGTTCGACGTGCAGCGCGCGGGACCCTCGACGGGCATGCCGACCCGCACCCAGCAGACCGACATCATCTCTTGCGCCTACGCCTCCCATGGCGACACCAAGCACGTGCTGCTGCTGCCCGAAGATCCGGCGGAGACGTTCGACTTCGGCGCTACCGCCTTCGATCTCGCCGATCGGTTGCAGACACCGGTTTTCGTGATGATGGATCTCGATATCGGCATGAACCACCGGTTGTGTCGGCCGCTCGCCTGGGACGACAGCCGCAAATACGACCGCGGCAAGGTGATGACGGCGGCGGCGCTCGAAGCCGGCAAGGATTTCGGCCGCTCTCTCGACGTCGACGGCGACGGCGTTCCCTATCGCACCTATCCCGGCACGCATCCGACCAAGGGTTCGTTCTTCACCCGGGGGACCTCGCGCGACCGCTATGCGCGCTATACCGAGGAAGGCCCCGCTTACGCCGACAATATGCAGCGGCTTCTTCGCAAATTCGAAACCGCCAAGGATTTGGTGCCGCGGCCGATACAGGCCAATGCCGATAAGCCGACCAAATACGGCGTGATCTATTTCGGTTCGACCTCGCCGGCGATGGACGAGGCGATCGAGATGCTGGAAGGCCAGGGCCAATATCTCGATCGCTTACGCGTGCGCGCCTTCCCGTTCCACTCCAGCGTCACAAGCTTCATCGCCGAGCACGATTTCATTTTCGTGGTCGAGCAGAATCGCGACGCGCAGCTACGCTCGCTGATCGTCAATGAATGCGGCATCGATCCGGTGCGCCTCGTTCCGATCCTGCATTACGACGGCACGCCGATCACCGCGCGCTTCATTGCGCGCGCCATCGGCGATCACCTCGATGCCCTGAAGATCACGCCGTTACGGAAAGTCGTCTCATGACCTACGTCGTCAAACCGAAATTCCATCACCCGGAACTGCCGAAGAACAAGCTCGGCTACACGCACCGCGATTACGAGGGCAAGATCTCGACCTTGTGCGCCGGCTG
>JBQCCX010000086.1:0-4938 GCA_051961815.1 Xanthobacteraceae bacterium | reverse complement strand
ATACACTGCCATCAATTCGACAATCCAGGAGCTTATTCCGGCCCGGTTCCGCGGCTGGACTGATCTTCTCATCAACGGCAGTTTTTGGGTTGGCGCTGCCGTGGGCGCGGGGGGATCGCTCATTCTGCTCGATCCGGCGCTTGTCGATCCAGCGATTGGCTGGCGGCTGGCATTTCTGATCGGGGCTATAATCGGACTCGTGATTCTCTTGATGCGATTTTGGATGCCCGAAAGCCCCCGCTGGCTGATAACCCATGGCTTGCCCCATCAAGCCGATCAGGTGGTGCACGGGATCGAAGCGCACTTCGCGCATCTCGGCGAGCGGCCGCGCGGCGCGACGATCCGATTGCGCATGCGCCGTCACACCCCGCTCGGCGATGTCGCGCACACGCTGTTCAAAACCTACCGTACCCGCACGCTGGTGGGCTTGAGCCTGATGGCCTCGCAGGCATTCTTCTACAACGCGATCTTTTTCACCTATGCGTTGGTTCTCACCAACTTCTACGGCACGCCGGCGGATCAGATCGGCTGGTACATCCTGCCCTTTGCCGCCGGCAACGTGCTCGGACCGATCTTGCTCGGCCACCTGTTCGACACGCTCGGGCGCCGGGTCATGATCGCCTCGACCTATGCGCTGTCCGGCATCTTGCTGGCGGTGACTGCGCAGCTGTTCAGTCACAATCTTCTGACAGCGCAGGGCTTGACCGGCGCGTGGATGATCGTTTTCTTTTTCGCTTCGGCGGCCGCAAGTTCCGCATACTTAACGGTGAGCGAAATTTTCCCGCTGGAAATCCGAGCGCTTGCCATTGCCTTCTTTTATGCTATCGGCACCGGCGTCGGAGGCGTTATTGGACCGTTGCTGCTGGGTGCGTTGATCAGTACGGGTTCGCGCAGCAGTGTGGCTATCGGCTATATAATCGGTGCGGCGTTGATGGTCGGCGCGGCGGTGGTCGAGGCGATCTGGGGCGTCGCCGCAGAGCGCAAGGCGCTCGAATCGGTTGCGCGTCCGCTGGCACTAGCGGATTGAGGACGAAAAGCGGAATTTGAGAATGGGCCTGGGATTCACTCATCTCGACATGGAGCGCGCGGACCGGTCCGCGGTTCCCGATTTGCGCAAATGCGCGATCCTGCTCGATATCGACGGCACCATTCTCGATCTGGCGCCGGCCCCGCAGGAAGTGTTCGTTCCGGCGGAGCTGCGCAACACGCTGTCCCGCCTGGAAGACCTTACCGGAGGGGCGCTGGCGCTGGTGTCGGGACGCTCGCTGCACGACATCGATCTGATCTTTTCGCCGTTGCAGCTCGCCGCAGTCGGGGGCCATGGCGCGGAATTGCGCTTGGTGCCCGGCGGCGAGGCGGTAACGCGCGCGCACGAGCTCAATCCGGTGCTCAAGCGCAAGCTGGCGGCGTTGACCGAACTCGGCCCCGGAATTCTGGTCGAGGACAAGGGCTATTCGCTCGCCCTGCACTATCGGCTGGCGCCGGACAAAGGCGACCTCTTGCGGGCGGCGATTGAGGAAATCTGCGGCGCCGCGCCGCGCGGCTCGGTCGAAGTCCTGCCCGGCAAGCTTGTGTTCGAGATCAAGATGAGCGGCGTCAACAAAGCCGGCGCCGTGCGCGAGCTGATGAAATTTCCGCCGTTCAAGGGCCGGATTCCGATTTTCATCGGCGACGACACCACCGACGAGCCGGTGTTCCCGATACTATCGCAGTTCGGCGGGATGGGTTTCTCCGTCGGCCGCATCGTCGCGGACGTCAACGGTCATTTCGAGAAACCGGAATCGGTGCGCGCGTGGCTGTCGCGCATCGCCAGCACAGGCCAAGGCGCGACTTTATGAACGATCGGAGCCATGACCTCGCCGTGCTCGCCAAAAACAGAGCGACCGGCGCCCAGCAGGATTCGCGAACCGCGCCCGGCGGCACGGGTGGCGGCACGATCGACCATGGGCTCGATCTCGCCGTGATCGGCAATGGCCGAACCGCGGCGCTGGTCGATCCCTGCTCGCGCATCGTGTGGTGGTGCTATCCGCGCTTCGACGGCGACCCGATTTTTTGCCGGCTTCTGGCGGGCCGCGAAGAGAAGGGATTCTCCGATGTCGTGCTCGAGGACATGGTCGACTACCAATCGCAATATGTGCGCAACACCGCGATGGTTTCGACCGTCCTGACCGACCGCCATGGCGCCAAGGTGCGGATCACGGATCTGGCGCCGCGATTCCGGCAATTCGGCCGCGTGTTCCGGCCACCGCAACTCTACCGCGTCATCGAGCCGCTGGCCGGGCTGCCACGCATCACCATTCGCATGCGGCCGACCTGCGACTACGGCAAGACGCTGCCGCATCGCTCGCTCGGCAGCAATCACATCCGCTATGCCGACGATACCACGGTGATCCGGCTGACCACCGATGCGCCGCTGTCGCTGATCGACGGCGAGGCGCCGTTCGTGCTGACCCGCCCGCTGCATCTGGTGTTCGGCCCCGACGAGCCGTTCACCGGCGACCTGCAGTCGACCTGCCGCGATTTCATCGAACGCACGCACGACTACTGGATGGATTGGGTGCGGCGGCTGTCGATCTCTTACGACTGGCAGGAAGCGATCATCCGCGCCGCCATCACCTTGAAGCTGTCCAATTTCGACGAAACCGGCGCGGTGGTCGCCGCGCACACCACCTCTATTCCGGAAGCGCCGTCGTCCGGCCGCACCTGGGATTATCGCTACTGCTGGCTGCGTGACGCCTATTTCGTCGTCCAGGCGCTCAACCGGATCGGCGCCACGCGCACGATGGAGGAATTCATTTCGTTCACGTTGTCGATCGCCGCCAAATCGGACGAGGAATTGCGGCCGCTCTATAGCGTGGTGCCAACGACCACCATTCACGAACGCACCGCGCCCGATCTGCAAGGTTATCGCGGCGACGGCCCGGTGCGCATCGGCAACGCCGCCGTCGACCAGGTGCAACACGACGCCTATGGCAGCGTCATCCTCGCCGCCATGCCGATGTTCTTCGACCGCCGGTTGCCGCGGCCCGGTGACGAGGGACTGTTTCATTTGTTGGAATCGCTCGGTCACCGCGCCGCGGAAAAGGCGTTTCAGCCCGATGCCGGGATTTGGGAGTATCGCGGACGCCAGCGCGTGCATACCCATTCGGCGGCGATGTGCTGGGCCGGCTGCCAGCGACTCGCCGCGATCGCGATGCGGATCGGGCTTGAGCACCGCGCCAAATACTGGAACGCCATCGCCGAGCCGATGCATGCGGAGCTTCTCGACCGCGCCTGGAATCAGAAGCGCGGCGCCTTTACCGCGGCGTTCGGCTCCGACGATCTCGACGCCAGCGTGCTGCTCCTTGCCGATCTCGGCGTGGTCGAAGTCGATGATCCGCGTTTTGCCTCCACCGTCGCCGCGATGGAGCGCGAACTGGTGCGGGAAAAACATGTCATGCGCTATGCCAGCGCCGACGATTTCGGCATGCCGGTGACCGCGTTCCTGATCTGCCGGTTCTGGCTGATCGACGCGTTGTGGTCGCTCGGCCGGCGCGACGCCGCGCGCGATCTGTTTGCCGACGCGATGCAGCACCGCAACCGCTACGGACTCCTCTCCGAAGACGTCGATCCGCAGACCGGGGCGCTGTGGGGCAATTTCCCGCAGACCTATTCGATGGCCGGACTCATTCTCTCGGCAATGCGGCTGTCGCGCAGCTGGGAAGACCGCTACTGGCGCGGCTGATGGGTTAGGCGCTAAGTCCTATTTCACAGACGAGCCCCTCGGCGCGCCAATGAAAGCGCGTTTCGCCTTTTAGCTGCCCAATCATTTGTTCGATAATCCGCCCGCCAAAGCCTATCCGCGTAGGCGCCTGGACCGGCGGCCCGCCCATTTCTGTCCACCGCAATTCGAGTCGATGGCCGTTCTGGTGTGACCAGTTTAATTCGATCTGCCCGTCGGACACGGACAAGGAGCCATACTTGGCTGCGTTCGTGGCCAGTTCATGCAGCGCCACGGCCAGGGCTTGCGCGGTATTGGGCTCCAACAAAACTTCTGGCCCGCTTATGCGCACACGCATGTCCCCCGTTTTCGAATAAGGCGCAAGTTCCCGTGTGGCGATTGTATTTAGTTCAGCGCCGATCCAGCGGCTCGCTACGAAGAGCGAATGAACATTCGCAAGCGCCTGAATACGGCCTTCAATCGCCTTTTTCAGTTCATCCACGCCAACAGCCTGCGAAAGATTGACCATAGCCTGCACGTTCGCGAGCACGTTCTTGCTTCGGTGCTCGGCCTCCCGCGCCAGCGTCGAAATTTGTTCCTGAGCGCGCTTTTGTTCTGTGATGTCTCTGGCGATCTTGGAGGCGCCGACGATTTTGCCTTCAACGTTTTTGACGGGAGAAATCGTCAAGGAAACCGCAATCAGGCTGCCGTGCTTGCGCTGCCTGATGGTCTCAAAATGGTCGATCCGCTCGCCACGCCTGATGCGCGTTAAAATCGTTCGCTCTTCATCCAGCCGATCGTTCGGGATGATGATTGTAATAGGCTGGCCGATGGTCTCTTGGGCAGTGTAACCGAAGATGCGCTCAGCACCTTTGTTCCAGCTCGTGATAATGCCGTCGAGATTTTTGCTTACGATTGCGTCGTCGCTGAACTCGACGACGGACGCTATCCAACGCAATCGTTCTTCGCTTTCGCGGAGAGAAAGTCCGATCTGTCTCTTTTCAGTAATATCGCGATTGACTTCAATTACCGTACCGTCACTGAGCAATTGGTGACGGCTTTCGACAACGACGTCGCGGCCATCCTTGCAGAAATGGCGAAGTTCGCCCGACCAGTAACCTTCGCGTTGAAGCTGCGCAATGAATTCAGAAAATCCGATCGGAAATTTTGTTTGCAGCAGAACGTGGCTACTGCGCCCAATTGCCTCGTTCGATGCAAACCCGTAAAGCCGCTCCGCT
>JBQCCX010000085.1:0-17520 GCA_051961815.1 Xanthobacteraceae bacterium | reverse complement strand
GAGATCCAGCGCCGCATATGTTGCCGCGCCTGGCGATGCGACCGGCGCACGCCAATGCTCGCGAGCCTCGCGGCGAATGCCATAGGGCGTTCTTCGACCCCAGCGAGGCCGGCGCTTGGCCCCATTGGCGCCGAGGCCGCTACGCGGGGCCTCGTCGTTCATTCCAATGCCTTCCTGCCGCGCCGGAACCGCAATAAAGGGGGCTCAACGGCTGCGGTCTATTGTTCCAAAACCTAAATCGCAGAACTGTAACAGGGGCGGAAAATAGAGGGCAATACCGTGCTTGGCGCGCCTACGAGCTATGTTCGCCTGCCAGTTGCTGGGGTGAGCTAAGTTCTTTATCTGAAACGGGTCTGAGACCTTCCGGATCTGATCGTCATGAACCTGCATGGAATCCCCAATCGGTCCGCCGACGTGGCCGAGGACCGATTGGCAACCGAGAAATTTGCCGTCGGACAATCGGTTCCGCGGCTCGAGGACCCGATGCTGGTCCGCGGTCAGGGACGCTACACCGACGATGTCAGCCTTCCCGGTCAGGCCCATGCCGTCATGGTTCGCAGCCGCAATGCCCACGGGGTCATTCGCGGCATCGATGCCAAGCCGGCCTTGCAGATGCCCGGCGTGCTCGCGGTCTATACCGGGACCGATCTGAAAGAGTACGGCCCGCTGAAATGTCTGGTCGGACTGACTAACCGCGATGGGTCGCCGCTGAAAAAGCCGCGGCGCAATGCGCTCCCCACCGACCACGTGCGCTACGTCGGCGATCCGGTTGCCTGCGTGATTGCGGAGACGGTCGCACAGGCCAAAGACGCCGCCGAAGCAGTCGTGGTCGACATCGAGCCATTGCCGGCCGTGGTTTCCGCGCAGGAAGCAGCGCGCGCGGGCGCGCCGCAACTCTACGACGACGTGCCGGGAAATGTCGTCCTCGATTACCACTATGGCGACGCCGAAGCGGTGAAAGCCGCGTTTGCCCGCGCGGCGCATGTGACGCGGTTGAACCTCATCAACAGCCGGCTCGTCGTCAACTGCATCGAGCCGCGCGTCGGGCTCGCCGCATACGATCGCGAACGCTTCACGCTTTACGTGCCGTCGCAGGGCGTCTTTGGCATGCGCTCGCATCTCGCCGAAGCGCTCGGGATCGACGCCAAGGCGATGCATGTGGTCACCGGCCAGGTCGGCGGCTCGTTCGGGATGAAGGCCATGGTCTTTCCCGAATACATTTGCCTGCTCCACGCCGCGCGCGCTCTCGGCCGGCCGGTCAAATGGACTGACGAGCGATCCGGCAGCTTCGTGTCGGACGGCCATGGCCGCGCCAATGAAGTCATCGGCGAACTGGCGCTCGACGCCGACGGCAATTTCCTCGCGGTGCGGATAACGAACTTCGCCAATATGGGCGCCTATCTGAGCCAGTTCGGCCCGCTGTTCGGGACGCTCAATTGCGTGAAGAACCTGCAGGGCATGTATCGAACCCCGCTGATGGAAGTCGCTACCAAATGCGTGCTCACGAACACCACGCAGGTGACGGCCTATCGCGGCGCCGGGCGGCCCGAGGGCAATTTTTATATGGAGCGCTTGGTCGACGCCGCCGCCACGGAAATGGGCATCGATCGCGTCGTGCTGCGGCGGCGCAATCAGATCAAGCCGCAGGAATTGCCGCGCCAGGTGGCCTCGTCCTCGAACTATGACAGCGGCGATTTCATTGCGCTGACAAAACACGCGCTCGAACTCGCCGACGGCAAAGGCTTCGCGCGGCGCAAGCGCGAGAGCCGCAAACGCGGCAAGCTGCGCGGATTGGGCGTGACCAATTACCTCGAAGTGACAGCGCCACCGGTGAAGGAATTGGCGGCCATTGCTTTTAATGCCGACGGCACGGTTACGCTCACCACCGGTACCCTCGATTTCGGCATGGGCCATGCCACGCCATTCGCTCAGGTCTTAAGCGATCAGCTCGGCGTACCTGTCGAGAAAGTAAAGCTGGTCCAGGGCGACAGCGACAAAATCTCAGTCGGCGGCGGCTCCGGCGGTTCGAAGTCATTGATGCATAGCGGCACCGCTATCGTTCAGGGCGCGGCCAAGGTCGTCGAAAACGGCAAACAGCTCGCAGCCTATGCGCTCGAAGCCGCGCCCGCCGACATCGCTTTTGAACGCGGCCGCTTTGTCATTGTCGGCACCGATCGCGCCATTTCCATCATGGAGCTCGCGCAGAAGCTGCACAGCGGTCTCAAACCGCCGGCGGATGGTCCGCAATCGCTCGACGTGACACACATCAGCGACGGGCCCGGCGCGTCCACCTATCCGAACGGCTGTCACGTCGCCGAAGTGGAGGTCGATCCGCAGACCGGCTTCGTCGAGCTCGTCAAATATTCCTGCGTCAACGATTTCGGCACGCTGGTCAATCCAATGATTGTCGAAGGTCAGCTCCATGGCGGTGTCGTGCAGGGAATTGGCCAAGCCTATATGGAACAGGCGGTCTATGACGAGGAAGGCCAGTTGTTGACCGGCTCGTTCATGGATTACGCGATGCCGCGCGCGGCTGACGTGCCCTCGTTCGCGGTTGCCGATCACGGCGTGCCGACCAAGACCAACCCGCTCGGTGTCAAGGGCGTTGGCGAAGCCGGCTGTGCCGGCGGCCTGCCCTGCGCGATGAATGCGGTGCTTGATGCGCTCGCCGAACACGGCGTACGCCACCTCGACATGCCACTCACTCCGTTCCGGATCTGGCAGGCGCTGCAGACGGCAAGGTCGCCCCGTCCGCAATGACGCAATTCACTTCAGTCCGCACGATGCCGGCAGCCGAGTCGCGGCTGATTGCCGGCGTTTGCGCCGCGCACCTCATGAGTCATTATTACATGTTGACGCTGGCGCCGCTGTTGTCGTTCGTGCGCGCCGATTTCAATGTCAGCTATACTCAGCTTGCGCTGGCGCTCACGGTTTTCAACGTGGTTTCCGGCGTGCTGCAGACGCCGGTCGGATTTCTGGTCGACCGGATTGGCGCGCGCGTCGTATTGATCGGCGGCCTGGCGCTGAGCAGCGCGGCCTTTGCCGGTGCTGCCCTGTTCAACTCGTATTGGGCGTTTATCGCCATGTACGGCGTCGCCGGGCTCGGCAACACCGTCTACCACCCTGCCAACTATTCGCTGCTTTCCCATCACTCTCCACCAGAGCGCCTGAGCCAGATTTTTGCCTTCCACACTTTCGCCGGTATGGTCGGCTCCGCCATCGCGCCGGTGTCGCTATTGGCGATGCAGAGTTTCTTTGGTTGGCGCGGCGCCTATCTCGGCGCAGCGATTCTCGGTTTTATCGTTCTTGCGGTGCTGCTGGCGCAACCGGAGCCCGCTCTTGAACCGCGTCGCACGGGCAGAAGCGGCAAAGCGACCTCCTCGGCCACGATCGGTTGGCAGGTTCTGATCTCGCCTGCGATCCTGCTGAACCTCGCCTTCTTCGTTCTGACCTCGCTAATGGGCAATGGACTCAATACCTATCTTGTCGTCGCGCTTGGGGCGCTGCACGGCACGCCGGCGGCGATCGCAAACATTGCGCTCACCACCCTCCTCGCCACGAACGCCATCGGCGTGTTGGTCGGCGGCGTACTCGCTGGCCGGATCAGGCGTCATGCGTTTATCGCTGCCTCGGGCCTTACCATCGCTGGTGCGGTAACAGCGCTGATCGGGATATTTGATCTGTCTTCGGCCATGCTCATTGGTTTGACCGGATTAAGCGGCTTTTGCGTCGGCGCGACCTACCCCTCGCGCGATATGCTGGTGCGCGCGGTCACCCCGCCCGGCGCGTTCGGCGCCGTGTTCGGCTTTGTCTCAACCGGATTCAATATTGGTGCGAGCATAGCGCCGATCGTCTATGGCATGCTGATGGATCATGGCCAGCCGCGCAGCATTTTCTTGTTGTCTGCCGCCGTGAGCCTGGTCTGTGTTTCGACGGTGACGTTTGGATTCTCTCGCCGCCAGACGGAGTGAACGTCTGGCGCTCGCCGCTGCGCTTGCCAGTAATTCGCAGCCGCGAGACAATGCCGCTGCGCGAAAACTGCCGAAGGACCAGCAATGAAGCTTTGCCGTTACGATGATGACAGGCTTGGGATCGTGCGCGGCAACCTCGTGCACGATGTTACGGCGGCGCAAACCGAAATCCGCGATGCCGCGCCCTATGCCATGAAAGGCGATGCCGTGATCGCGGCGCTGCCGCAATGGCGCGAGCGGCTGGAGCGGCTCGCCTACAAGACGGCGGGCCGGCCATTGGCGGAGCTCAGGCTCTTGGCGCCGGTGGCGCGGCCCACGAAATTGTCCTGCGCGCCAACCAATTATCAGGCCCATATCAACGAAATGACTGCGGCCGCGGCGCAGCCTGGATCGCAAGTAGTTACGACGCAGTCGATTAAAATCGGCGAAGCCGGCATGTTTCTCAAAGCCAATTCGGCGCTGGTCGGTCCCGCCGAAGGCGTGCCCATTCGTTTCCCGGAGCGCCGCAACGATCACGAGGGCGAGTTGGTGATGGTGATCGGAAAACCCGGCAGCGATATTCCGCGCGCGCGGGCGCTCGAGCATGTCGCGGGCTACTGCCTCGGCCTCGATATGACGGTGCGCGGCCGCGAGGACCGCAGCTTCCGTAAATCAATCGACGGCTATGCCGTACTCGGCCCATGGATGGTGACCGCGGACGAGATTGCCGACCCAGATGCGCTCCCGCTGTCGCTCACCGTCAATGGCGAGACTCGGCAGGACAGCAACACCAACATGCTGATCTTCGACTGCCGACGTCTGATCGAATTCGCCTCGTCGTTTTACACACTTTATCCGGGCGATCTGATCTATACCGGAACGCCGGAAGGCGTCGGCCCGGTCAAGACCGGCGACATCATTGTTTGCCGCTCCAGCCCGCTCCTCGGCGAGTTAAAGGTCGCGGTGCGCGCGCATGACGCAAGTCGCGTGCACGATAGTCTTCGGGTCGGTGCGCAAGCCTGATCCAAAAGGTTGCCAATGCTGCAAGTCAAACGCGCCGGCCATTCGACCCTGACGACGCCCGATATCGGGCGTGCGGTGGACTATTTCACCCGCATTGTCGGACTAAACCTGGTCGCACGTGACAAAGATTACGCCGTTCTCGCCACCAAATCCGGGCTCGAAGCGATCGCGCTGGAGCGCGGCGAAGTCGGCGAAGCGCCGCGCCTGTCGTTTCAAATCGCTCCTGGAAGCGACCTTAACGCGATTGCGGCACGGCTGACCGAAGCGGGAATCAAGAGCGAGCGGCGTCACGACATCACGCCCGGCATCCGCGAGGCGCTGGCGTTTAAGGACCCCAAAGGCACCACGCTCGAAATCTTCCCGGATTGCGCCTTCGCCGCCGATGACGACACCTTCACCGGCGTGATGCCGCTCAAGCTTGGCCACATCGCCTATACCTGCCCCGACGTCGCCGGCATGGTAAAGTTCTATTGCGATCTCCTCGGCTTTCGAGTCTCCGACTGGCGCAGCGATTTCTTCGCTTTTCTGCGATGCAGCCGCGATCATCACACCGTGAACTTTCTTCGCGACGCCAAGACCGCAATCCACCACATCGCGTTCGAGGTGCGCGACTGGTCCGACATCAAACGGGCCAGCGATCTATTGGCCAAGAACAAGATCACGCTGACCTGGGGGCCGCTGCGCCATATCATCGGGCACAATATTGCGATCTATCACAGAAATCCCGACGGCGTTGTGATCGAATTCTTCTGCGAAATGGATCAAATGCATGATGAAGAGCTCGGCTTTTTCGAGCCGCGGCCGTGGCATCAGGACCGCCCGCAGCGGCCTAAGGTGTGGGGCGACGACACGCCGTCGAACTGGTGGGGACCGATGTCACACAGTCCGAATCGCGCTCATACCGCGGAAGCGTCGCCCTCGACGGTTATCAAGAAATAAGCACGCCACGATCATCTGGTTACGAGATCGAGCCGCGGCTTCGCTTGCGGCGAGAGGTTTGAGGCGCGTTCGCGCTGCAGGAAACCATCAAGCCGGAATGAATAGCCGAGCCCGAAAATGTAGTTCGGCGCATCGCGGTCGAGACCGACGCCGACGTGAAAATCGATCTGGTGGTGATCGTCGATCCGATAACCGCCGCCGGAATTGAGCAATTGGCTGTTGCGCCCGCTGCTCGGGAAATTGCCGACATACTCCACAAATAAGAATGCTCGCTCCGCGATTTCTTTTTCGATCGTTACAGTCGATTGGTAGGTGGACTTGGCGTCCGATCGTGGCGTGAAGAAATTGGTTTCCATGCCAGTGATCGCCCAGCCGTCGCCAAGCTCGACCGACCAGGGAACCTGCAGGTACGGCTGCACACCCGGGCCGGCGATAGCGGTGGCGCCGGTCGGCAGCGCGGCGCCGGCTGTGATCGACATATCGAATTTTCCAGGGATCGGGCTGATCTGCCACTTCACCGCCGGAGCGATATCGCTGAAACCGGACGGACCGTCGCCGCGCCACGCGGTGACGTAGTTCGGCAGGTCGACGAGCACTTCGAGGCAAGGGGCGATACCCAGCCGCCAGCGACTGTTGGTGCCGCTTAGTATATTGGCGCCATGATCGCGGCTGGCATCGATGCCGTTCTCATTCTGCAGACTGCCCGTTGGCACGACGATGGACGAATTGGTCACGTCGGGCCGGTCGGTTGCGATCGGGCTATTCGGTTGCGTGCATTCAGCCGCGGCAGCCGAGACGATACCGGCCAGTGTACCGTAAAGTAGAGCCGCCACGCGCAGCGATCGTGTTGATGGCATTCGCGCGGCGTGTGCTTGCGTCATCAATCAGCAACCAGGGTGGACACCGTTATACGCCGGGTGATGCGCTCTTCAATTATCGCGCGTTGCCGGCGTTTTGCGGAATTATGGTCTATCCGCCCGGCCGTGCGCGCCCGCTGCATCGCAATATGATCGCAGCACAAGAAGTTTATTCCCGCAACGACCCCCGGATTTGAACTCACTTTATGTCGGGCCGAGCGGCGAGCTCGGCGGCTTTGTGTTGTGGAATGTGAACTGCACACAGGGCACGTCGTGGGTGATCAGGTAGCGGTTTGCCGCTTTCCTGATTTTCCCCCTTCCGGAATACGGCCCAAGACTTACATATTCAGAGCACCGGATTGAGCCCGCAGTATTTTTCCGTGAAATACCTCATCTTTTTCCTGCTCCTCGTCACAGGGCCGGTGGTCATTTCCGCGGCCAACTACCTTGTCGGCGAACGCCGGGGCAATTGGCAAACCGCGGACCGATCCAGCGCCGGACTCCTGCCGAAGGCCTCTGACCATCCGGACGCACTCATCGGCGTTTACGCTGCGCGCACTGTTCGCTGGCGCGGCATCTTCGCCGTGCACAGCTGGATCATCGTAAAAGAGCGATCGGCGTCCCAATACACGCGCTATGACTACACGGCCTGGGGTGAACCCATTCGCGTGGACGGATTTACGCCGGATGGGCGCTGGTTCGGCGCCCTGCCGGAAACAGTTCTGAGTGTGGACGGCGAGGATGCCGAGCGATTGATTCCAAAGATACGCTCGGTGATCGAAAGTTATAAATTCCGAGCCTACGGCGACTATCATCCCTGGCCCGGCCCAAACTCCAACACGTTTGTGCAAGCTGCTTTGGATGCCGTTCCAGAACTCAATGCAGTGCTGCCGCCGACGGCGATCGGAAAGGACTACCCGTATCATGGCGAATGGTACGGACTCACTCCCTCGCGAACCGGCATTTTCCTTAACCTGGCGGGCTATCTCGGAGTGAAGCTCGGCTGGGTGGAAGGAATTGAACTGAACCTGCTCGGCGGCGTGGTTGGGATCGACGTTCGGAGACCGGCTATAAAATTGCCGGCGCTGGGCCGCTTGGGAATGCAGCTAGCGCGCTAGAACCTGTTGTCGAATGAGCCGCGCTGGCGCCGCGATCACTCGGATAAGAACAACTTATAATTGCTTGCGCGGCATCGCCCACGGCCGCTCAAGCCTGTCATCCGCCTTGAAGACCGCAATGCGCTCGCGGTAACTCTCAGTCAGAGCGAGATCGTCCCAGCCGTTGAGCAGGCGCATGCGGCGAATTGGATCGATCCTGAATTGGTAGGTCCGATTGCCGCAGAGGATCGTCTGCTGGTCGAGATCGATGGTGACGGAAAGCTCGGGCACTTGCGCTAAAGACTCCATGATCTCGGCGGCTTCCTTATCCGTCACGGCCGCCGTCAGAAGTCCGTTCTGCACGGCATTACCGGCAAAGATGTCGCCAAACGACGGAGCAATCACACAGCGCACGCCGAAATCGTAAAGTGCGTAAACCGCCGCCTCGCGCGAGGAGCCGCAGCCGAAATTCCGCCCACTGACAATGATGGTGGACTTGCGCCAGGACGGTTTGTTGAGCGGAAAGTCGGACTGCTCTCGTCCCTGCGCATCAAATCTCAAATCGTGAAATAGCACTTTGCCGAAACCCATGGCGCGGGTCCATTTCAGATAGCGTGCCGGAAGAATTTGATCAGTATTCAGATTGCTCTGATTGATTGGGCAAGCTGGCCCGGAAATTTTAGTGACCTTTTCCATGGTGCCTTACACTTTTCGATCACCGAGGAGCTCGCGAACATCGGCAAGATGACCCGCGACTGCCGCAGCAGCAACCATTGCCGGCGACATCAGATGCGTGCGCGCGCCAGGACCCTGCCGACCGCGGAAATTTCGATTCGTGGTGGAAGCGCAACGCTCGCCGGACCTGACCAGATCGCCGTTGATGCCCACACACATCGAGCAACCGGACTCGCCCCATTCAAGCCCGGCTTCGCGAAAGATGCGGTCAAGCCCTTCGTCTTCCGCCTGGCGTTTGACGAGCGAGGATCCCGGTGAAACCAAGCCCGGCACTTTGCTGGCGCGGCCCGCCAGTACCGCCGCGGCGGCGCGCAGGTCTTCGATACGGGCATTGGTGCAGGAGCCGATGAAGACCCGGTCGATGGCGATCTCTGTAAGCTTTTTCCCGGGCGCAATGCCCATATAGTCGAGCGCATCGCGAAGATATTGGGCGCGCTCGGGATTGGCTTCCCGGGTCGGGTCGGGCGCGCTGCCGTCGATCGGCAGCGCATCCTGCGGGCTCGTGCCCCAGGTCACGAGGGGTGCGATCTTGGCGGCATCGAGCGCGACCTCATGATCGAACGCGGCGCCGGCATCCGTTTCTAGTCTCGACCACGCGTCGACCGCTTGCTCGAACGCCGGTCCGGTTGGCGCATAGGGTCGGCCCTTGAGGTACGCAAAGGTGGCGGCATCCGGCGCCACCACTCCGCAGCGGGCGCCGGCTTCAATCGACATGTTGCACAGGGTCAAACGTCCTTCCATCGACAGGGCGCGGATCGCGACGCCGGAAAATTCGATGGCGCATCCGGTTGCGCCGTCGGCGCCGATCGATCCGATAATGGCGAGCGCAATGTCCTTGGCGGAAAGACCCGGCGCCAGAACGCCATCGAGGCTGACGCGCATGCGTTTCGGTTTCTTTTGCCAGATTGTTTGCGTCATCAGCACGTGTGCGACTTCAGACGCGCCGATGCCGAACGCGTAGGCGCCAAGCGCGCCATGCGTCGAGGTGTGACTGTCGCCGCAGACAATCAAAAGACCGGGTAACGTCAAACCTTGTTCGGGCCCAACCACATGCACAATGCCCTGCCGCGGATCATCGAGCCCAAACAGCTTGATGCCATGCCGGGCGCAATTGTCGTCAAGCTGATGGACCATGCGCGCAAGCTCGGGATTGGCGATATTGCGGCGTGAGCCACGGGTCGGCACGTAGTGATCGGCTACTGCGAAAGTCAGTTCCGGTTCGGCAACCTGCGCGCCACGCTCGGCAAGCTTGCCGAATGCATGAAAGGATCCTTCATGCACATAATGACGATCCACCCACAGCAGCGACTCACCGTCATCGCGCCGCAGAATCTCATGAACGCTCCAAAGTTTGTCGATGATCGTTTGCGGTTGGTTCACTTGTTGGTCACCTGCACACCAGACGCTAAAGCCCGAAATGATAGTATAGATGCCCACCCCTAACCAATGTTAGGCTCAACGAAAATCAGCAGGAGGGCGCCATGTCTCGTTCGCCGTTGCAACTGAGCCGCCGCAAGTTCTTGCGCAGCACCGCGTTTGGCGCAACCGCGGTTGTCGGTCTTTTGCAGGCGCCAGCAATTCTGCGCGCTCAAGGCGCCGGCGTGAAGATCGGCGTTCTCCATCCGGTCTCAGGCGCGCTGTCCTATTCCGGTCAGCAAGGCCGGCTCGGCGCTATGATGGCCGTGGACGACGTCAACGCGAGCGGTGGAATCAAGGCTTTAGGCGGCGCCAAGCTGGATCCGATGCTCGGCGATGCGCAATCGACGCCAGACGGCGGCAATGCCGAAGTCGAAAAGATGAATGCGGCAGGCGTCTGTGCGGTCGTCGGCGGCTACGCCAGCGCGATCTGCCTGTCCGCCAGCCAGACCGCAGCGCGGTACGATTTACCTTATGTCGTCGATGTGGGCGTGGTTGACAGCATCGTTACACGCGGACTTAAGAACACATTCCGGTTCGGGCCGGGGTTTGGCGTGATCGCCAAGACCGCGCTCGACAACCTCGTGGCGATCAACGATCAGGCCGGCAAGCCAGCCAAGACCGTCATGATCGTCCATGAGGATTCCGCCTTCGGCGCGGGGCTGGCCAAGCTCCTGAACGCGCAATTGCCCGATCGCGGCTTCCAGGTCCTGGAAACTATTCCCCACCCGACACCGACGCGCGAGTTCGACAATGTCGTGCTGAAAATCAAGGCGCAAAATCCCGACCTCGTCATTCCGGCGAACTATTATAATGAATACGTTCTGCTCGCCCGTACCATGCAACAGCAACGGATACGGCCCAAAGGCATTTATTCAGTGCTTGGCGGCGCCGCGTCTTCCTACAAATTTGTCAAGGAGTTCCCCGAAGCGGCACAATACATCATGGATTGCAATCACTGGTTCGATCCGAAGAACCCGAAAGCCTTGGAGCTCAAGAAAAGGGTGGAAGACAAAGGGCAGTTTTACACCTACGAAGTCTATATGAACTATTCATGCATTTTGTTGCTCACCGACGCGATCGAGCGCGCGGCAAGCACGGATCGGGCGAAGATCACACAGGCGCTGGCGAGTTCGACCTTCAGCGGCCATGTGATGCCTTACGGGCCGACAAAATTCGTCGATGGACAAAATCAGGGAGCGGCGCCGGTCAACACCCAGGTGCTTGGCAAGGACATACAGGTGATCCTGCCCGTGCAATTTGCGTCCGCCAAGCCGGTCTTCCCGATGCCGCCCGCTTGAACTACCTCTGACCGGTAGTCGCCAATAGCCACCATGTTGTCGCCGGTCATTCTCGTTCCCGCCGTTCTCAATGGCCTGATGGCCGGCGCGCTCTATGCGCTTGTCGCGCTTGGCCTCACCCTGATCTATGGCGTGCTCCACATCATCAATTTTGCACACGGCGCGTTATTGACCGCGGCAATGTTTGCCGCGTTTTTCGCCTTCACGCTTCTAGGTCTCAATCC
The DNA here is from genome assembly GCA_051961815.1 of Xanthobacteraceae bacterium. Classification (GTDB taxonomy): domain Bacteria; phylum Pseudomonadota; class Alphaproteobacteria; order Rhizobiales; family Xanthobacteraceae; genus BOG-931. The sequence goes on along the minus strand of JBQCCX010000085.1, from coordinate 5,978 downwards.
TTACGTGGCGGCATTTCTGATCGCACCGCTGTTCTTCGCCGTCGGCTATGCCTTGCAGCGCTTTGTCATCGGGCCGGCAGCGCACGGCGAGGATCGAAATTTCCTTCTGGTTACGCTTGGCCTTGCCATCGTGATCGAAAATGCGCTGCTCTATTTCTTTCGCGCCGACACCCGCACAATCGACCTGCCCTATGCTTTCGATGTCATCGCAATAGGTCCCGCTTTCATCGCCGTGCCGCGTGTCATTGCGTTCGGCGCCGTCATCGCCGTGGCAGCGGCGCTGTGGGCGTTGATGCGCTGGACGGATACCGGCAAAGCGATCCGCGCGGTGGCGAAGGAGAAGCTGGGCGCCGAACTCTGCGGCATCAATGTCGCGCACATTTATGCGATGACCTTTGGCCTGGGCACCGCCTGCGTAGCCGTGGCCGCCTGCCTGCTCATTCCGACCTATTACGTGAATCCTACCGCCGGCGAAGCCTTCGTGCTCATTGCCTTTACGATTGTTGTGCTCGGCGGGATGGGCTCGATCGCCGGCGCGCTGATCGGCGGATTGTGCGTCGGCGTAGTGGAAAGCTTTTCCAGCATCTTTTTGGGCCAGTCGCTTGGGCAAATCGGCATATTCATCATGTTTATCGTCGTCCTGCTCGCGCGGCCGAGCGGCCTGTTCGGCGCGCGGCCGTGAAAAGCTATTGGCCGGTCATTGTCGTGGTGCTGCTGCTCTCTGTGGTGCCGTTTTTCACCACGTCGAACGTGGTACTCAATTTCCTGATCACGACATTGCTGATCGCGCTTGTCGGCCAGGGTTGGAATTTGCTGGGCGGTTATGGCGGACAATATTCATTCGGACACGCCGCCTTTTTTGGCACTGCTGCGTATACGACCGCAATTTTGCAAGTTCAGTACGGGGTCAATGCGTGGGTGGGCCTGTTTGCGGGAATTTTCGCTGGAGCGCTTGTCGGCGCTGTCATCGGCGTTCTGTGCTTCCGCTCCGGACTGAGAGGATCGTATTTTTCCCTGGTCACGCTTGCTTTTGCCGAGGTGTTGCGCATCGTTGCCAGTGTGGCCCCGATCACGGGCGCAGGCGTTGGGACGTTAATCAAGCTCGACCTGCGTCCCGAGGCTTTTCAGTTTCAGAGCCGCGCCCCGTATTACTGGATCGTGCTCACCTTCGTTGCGCTATCGCTGGTGACGGTGCGGGCCGCCGAAAACAGCCGCTTTGGCGCGTATCTCGTCGCCATTCGCGAAAATGAGGATGCCGCCAGTGCGGTTGGCATCAACACCTTTGCGATCAAGCTCGCCGCAATCACCGTTTCAGCCGCGATCGCGGCGGCAGCAGGATGCTTCTACGCGCAATATTTTCTCTTCATCGATGCGCCCATTGCTTATGGACCATGGATTTCAATCGATGCGCTGCTGGCACCCATCGTCGGAGGCGCGGGAACCCTGTTCGCCTCGCTCCTGGGTGCGCTCGTCATCAAGTCCCTCGGCGAGGCCACCAAGCTCCTGACTGCGGACGCACCGGGACTCGATCTCGTTATTTATGGGCTCGTCCTGATTGCGGTGGTCGGCTTGGCGCCGCGCGGCGTTGCGGGAGTGTTGACCGCCCTGTTTCGGCGCGGATCCCAAAGGGAGCGCGGCAATGCCTGACCCCTTGCTCATTGTCGAAAACGTCTCAAAACGTTTTGGCGGCTTGCTCGCTATCGACAAAGCATCGTTTCAGGTCACGACGGGGAAAATTATTGCGCTAATCGGACCAAACGGCGCCGGCAAGACGACCTTGTTCTCAATCATCTCTGGATTTTTGGCGGCCGACGAAGGCCGCGTTTTTTACGATGGCACGGACATTACCGCCGAGCCATCGCACCGGCTTGCCCGCCGTGGCATAGCGCGCACTTTTCAGATCGTGCAACCATTCGCCGGCCTGACGGTTCGGGAGAATATCGCTATCGGCTCGCATCTTTGGCAACGCGGCCGGGCTGCGGCCCTTGCGGCTGCAAAGGAGGTCGCGCTTTCGGTCGGACTGGGCGCGCAGCTCGATGCTCCCGCCGCAACTCTCACCGTGGCCGCCAGTAAACGGCTTGAGCTTGCCCGCGCCTTGGCCATCACGCCGCGGCTACTTCTGCTCGATGAAGTATTGGCCGGACTGAACCCGTCGGAAATTCGCGACATGGTCCCGGTGGTTCGCGAGCTTACCGCCCGCGGCATGACCATCCTGATGACGGAGCACGTGATGCAGGCGGTTACCGCCCTCGCCGAGCATGTGCTCGTCCTCGCCGAGGGACGGGTTATTGCGCGCGGGACGGCGCAAGACGTCGCCGCCGATCCATTCGTAGTCGAGGCCTATCTCGGGCGGGGCGCGGCAGGACGCATAGCCGCAGGAGGCCGGCATGCCTGAGGCGCTTCTTTCGCTCGCCGGGGTGCACGCGGGATATGGCGGCACCGAAGTTCTGCGCGGCGTGAATTTTGCCGTGCATGCCGGCGAGATCGTCACGGTTCTGGGCCCCAACGGCGCCGGGAAATCGACGATGAGCCGGACCATTTCGGGAATTCTCCGAACCTGGCGCGGTTCTATCCGCTTCAAAGCCGCATCGATCGAGCGCGAAACGCCTGCCAATATCGTGGCGGCAGGTCTCATTCATGTGCCGGAGGGCCGCCGGATTTTTCCTAACATGACGGTGCGTGAGAACCTGGATCTGGGCACGTATCGGCGTGCGCGAAGAAGCCGCACCGAAAATCGCGAGCGCGTTTTTTCGCTTTTTCCGCGGCTTGCGGAACGGCAATCCCAGCGCGCGGGCACATTGTCCGGCGGCGAGCAACAGATGCTTGCCATCGGCAGAGGGCTCATGGGCGAGCCGGAGCTTTTGATGCTCGATGAGCCCTCGCTTGGCCTGTCCCCGTTATTGGTCGAAGAATTGTTCGCACTCATAAAGTCCATCAATGCCCAGGGGATCGCTCTTTTGCTGATCGAGCAAAACGTCGTGCAAAGCCTGGAGGTGGCGCAGCGCGCTTACATCCTCGATAATGGCCACTTCGTCCTGGAGGGACCTGCCGCCGAGCTCGGCCAAGATCCAAAGCTCAAGCGTGCTTATCTTGGAATGTGAGCATGGCTGTCGCGGAAAGTCTGCACTCTCGCCTCGCGCGCAAGCCCATCGTCCTCGCGCCTGGCGTCTATGACGCGTTCACGGCGCTGGTCGCGACGCAGGCCGGGTTTGCCACGCTGTACGTATCCGGCGCGGCCATTGCCTATACGCGGCTGGGTCGGCCCGATATCGGTCTTGTCAGCATGAGCGAGGTGGCGCAAACGGTCGCCATGATCCGCGACCGCGTAGCTGCCCATCTCATCGTCGACGCTGACACCGGTTACGGCAATGCGCTTAACGTGGCGCGCACGGTCCGCGAATTCGAGCGTGCGGGCGCCAACGCGATACAGATCGAGGATCAGGATTTTCCCAAGCGCTGTGGTCATCTTGACGGCAAGTCGCTGACGCCGGCGGCCGAAATGTGCGGCAAGCTTCGCGCCGCGCTCGATGCCCGCCGCTCACGCGACACTCTCATTATCGCTCGCACCGATGCGATTGCCGTCGAAGGTTTCGAGCGGGCGATCGACCGCGCGATGATGTATGGCGATGCCGGCGCGGACGTATTGTTCGTAGAAGCGCCAAAGACCCGCGACGACCTCGCGCGAATCGCCGGAAAATTGGGCGGGCACGCACCGCTGATGGCTAATATGGTCGAAGGCGGAAAAACCCCGCCATTATCGGCGGGGGAGCTCGAAGCGATCGGCTTTGCGCTCGTGATCTTTCCTGGCGGAATCGTACGCGCGTTCGGAGATCTCGCCACCGAGTACTACGCCTCATTGGCCAAGCATGGCAGTTCCGAGCCGTTTCGCGGGCGCATGCTCGATTTTTCCGGTCTTAACGATTTGATCGGCACGCCGGAAATGCTGGCGCTGGGCAAGCGGTACGAAGAATAGAACGGATCGCACGCTGCGCCGCAGCGGGCGTTCCGGCTACGAGGATCGCGATAGAGGAATGGCAATGTCGAAAGCGTTCGATCTCGTCATAAAAAACGTTCGCGTTGTGCGCCCAAAGAAGACTTCGGTCGATTGCCTGGATATCGCAATCAGGGACGGAAAAATCGAACGCCTGGCGCCGGATATTGCCGCGGAACAAGCCGAGCAGATCTTCGACGGACGGAATTATCTCGCTTTTCCGGGCTGCGTCGACGCCCACATGCACATCGGAATTTATTCGCCGCTTCACGACGATGCGGTTTCGGAGAGCAAAGCCGCAGCGATGGGCGGCGTCACTTCAAGTCTGAACTACATGCGCACCGGGCATTATTACCTCAATCGCGGCGGTCCCTATCGCGACTTCATGCCGGAAGTGTTGAAGCAGAGCAAAGGACGATTCTGGGTCGATTACGGCTATCACCTTGCCCCGATCGAGTCGGCGCACATCGGGGAAATGGAGCATCTGCTGGTCGATCACGGCATCCCGTCCTTTAAAATATTTATGTTCTACGGTGGCTATGGGCTGCATGGGCGGTCATCTTCGCAAAACGACTTTCTGATGATCGGGCCAGATGACCGATACGATATCGCACATTTTGAATTCATCATGCGCTCGGCACAGCGCCTGATGGAGAAATTTCCCGATAAGGCGTCTTACATCAGCGTCAGTCTGCACTGCGAGCTCGCTGAAATTCTCGATGCCTACACAAAAATTGTCGAACGCGAGGGCAAGCTCACCGGATTGGCCGCATACAGCGCCGCCCGCCCGCCGCACTCCGAAGGATTGGCGATCTGGATAGCCTCTTACCTTGCGAATGAAACTAGCTGTCTCAACATTAATCTTTTGCATTTGAGCTCGCGCAAGGCGATGGACGCGGCATTGATCATGCAGCAGGTATTTCCGCACGTTGCGTTTCGCCGCGAAGTGACAGTCGGCCATCTTTTGCTGGATACCGATTGCGCCTGCGCGGTCCACGCCAAGGTCAATCCGCCGATCCGGCCGCGCGACGATGTCGAGGCGTTATGGCAGGCGGTGCTCGATCGTAACGTCGACTGGATCGTAAGCGATCATGCTTGTTGCTCTGCCGAGCAGAAATGGTCAAAAAACGATCCCGACAATATCTGGCTCGCTAAATCCGGCTTCGGCGGCACCGAATATCTGCTCTCAGGCGTGTTCAGCGAAGGCAGTAAACGAGGTATGTCGTACAACCACATGGCCGAACTGTTGAGCTGGAATCCCGCCCAACGATTCGGCCTGCTCGCCAAAGGCGACATCGCGCCGGGCTATGATGCAGATATTGTGCTGGTGGACCCTTCGGCCAGGTTTGTCGTGCGTGCGGCCGACTCTGCGTCCCATCAAGGTTACACGCCCTTTGAGGGTATGGAGCTTACCGGGCGCGTGACAAGCACGTTTCTTCGCGGCGCGTTGATTTATGGCGACGGCAACATTCGCGGGCCTGCGCGTGGCGAGTATTTGCACAGACCGCGGCCGTAGCGCGAGCGCGAAGTTTAGGTACGATAGATTGACCGAATTCGCGACAGGTCGGGGACGGCCCTCATGACCCGCGGCTTTTTTCGGGACCGTGATCGTAGTCCTTGGTGCAATGCTGGCGCTAATGGTGTCTCGCGCAACGCTCTCAAGCGGCGGTGTCGGCACCTTGAAGTGTTACGAGATTGCAAGCGGGAAAGAAAAGGCGTGCTGAATTTCGCGGCGTCAGCCGTGCATCCTCAGTGGATCAGCAAATGCACGCCGTATGCGACGACGCTTGAAAAAGCGAGCACGAGCGGCGCTGCACAACAAAATGCAAGAAAAACTCCAGCGCTAATGCGGAACATCGGCCGCTGGGTCGTGACATCCGACAAATAACTCATCTGACGCTCTCCACCCTTTTATGTTTTTGTCCGCGATCGGCGGGCGACACCTTCGCGCGCTTATGTTTTTGCCATGCCCGTAATCCTTAATCTG
>JBQCCX010000084.1:0-2853 GCA_051961815.1 Xanthobacteraceae bacterium | reverse complement strand
CGCGCCACTTCGGGCAAAGCGCGCAATTTTTCTGCCAGCCGATCGGCCGCCTCCAGGGACGGCGCGAGCACCTGGATGTCGTTGAAACCGCTGTCGGGATCGTTCTTGAGCGACAGATAGGTCGACACCGCCTCGGTATGGGGGCTGCGCAGATTGATCGGATTGAAATCGAAGCGCAGCCAAAACAGCAGCGGCAATCCGGCGGTGACCACGACCGCGGTCACGATCAGGATCGCCATGCGATGGCGCTCCAGAAAGCGGTCGACCGGCGCCAGCGCCGCATAGCCGAGCTGCTCCGCTTCGGCCGGCGGCTTGAGCACGTTTAACAGTGCGGGCAAAAGCGTGATGCTGGTTGCGAAAGCGATCAGCATGCCGATGCCGGCGATCAGGCCGAGCTCCGACACGCCTTTATAGACCGTTGGCAGGAACGACAAAAAGCCGGCGGGGGTCGCCAGGGCCGCACGTGTCAGCGGCGCCCCGGCGCGCCGGCCAGTCTGCAACAGCGCCTCATGCAAATCGTCGGTGTGATGGCGCTCGGCACGGTAACGCACGCTGAACTGGATGCCGAAATCGACGCCGAGGCCGACGAACAGGACGGCGAAATAGACCGAGATCAGGTTGAGCGTGCCAACGAGTAGCATGCCGACCGCCGCCGTGATGGACAGACCGACCGCGACGCAGACGAACACCGCGAAAATAATGCGCACCCAGCGCAAAGCGAGCCACAGGATCAGGAGCACGATGGCAATGGTGGCGGTGGCGTTAAGGACGGCATTTTCCTTGATCGTGGAAAACTCCTCGTCCGCCATCGGGACCGGGCCGGTGAGCCGCAGCTGCGCCTGATATTTGCCGCCCAGATCGAGATCGGCGGCAGCCTTGCGAATGGCGTCGGTGGCGCGCCTGCCCGGTTCGAGCTCGGAATAGTCGAGGGTGGCTCGAATCTCGAGAAAGCGAACGAGATCGCCGGACGCCGGCGCGTGGCCTTGCACCAATTCGTACCAGGAAAAATTCGCCGGCTTTCCTGCATTCACTTTCTCGATCGTATCGGCGGCGAGCGTCATCGGCCAAGTCATGTTGTCGAGCGTGATCTGGCCGCCTTGCACGCCGAGCAATCCGAACTGCAGCGTCTGGATAACCCCGCGGAGCGATGGATCGCCGGCCAGCACCTGCACCAGGCGCTGCGCCTGGGTGAGCATGTTCATTTGCTGGGTGAGATCGGCGGTCGATTCGAACAGCAGTCCGTGCTGGGCAAAGAAAGGGCCGCCTTTGGGCTGACCGATGGTGCGGAACAGATCCTTTTGCTGCGCCAGGCGCTGCGCCAGCGCATTGGTGGCGCCTTCGACCAATTCGGCGGTCGGCGCATTGACGACAGCGACAATCAGTTCGAAATGCGGAAACGCCTTCTCCATTTCGGCTTCGCGCTGCCGCCACGCGATATTCGCCGAAATCAGCTGATTGACGTCGGTGGTCATCGCGAAATGCGTGACCGCATACCAGGTTGAGGCCACGCCCAGCAGAATCGAAAGGACGATCACCGCAGCCGCGTATTTGGCGCAAAACCTGATCGCGCGGACAACAAAGCTGGTGACTATTCTCATGGTTGCCGGCGGATTGCGGTAATCGGGGGTGGGAGGCGCGGTTCAGGCGTTACCACAAAGGCAAAATCGAGGCATGGGGATTCGCCTTGAGTCCGCCTCTCATGCCCGAACGCGCGCGAAAGTGAAATCGTGGACCTATTCCTATCTGCGATTGGACCTATGCGCCAGTTGTCCAAAGGCTATGCGAAATCGCACGGGACGCGTGGGATTGGCGGAGGTGTCCGGCGACATCAATGACCAATGCCGCGAACTGGTTGCAAGGGCAAGGCGTTGCACGTGAGAGCCTCCGGACCAGCTTGTTTTCGGCCCGGGGGAGCCTGTTTCCGCTGCTTCTGGACAAGTAAGGGCATTTTCGCGCAAAGGTGGGGTGCAAAGGTGGTCGTTACGCGGGTCGTTTTAACCGATTTCCTGATATTGGCCGCGAGGCGGCGTTGCCGAGCGGCGAAGCCCGATCGAGATAAAGACTTGAAAAGAATGGGTTAGCAGAGCTACCGCATCAGCCCAGCGCGACATAAATAACCCCAAATATGCCGGTCCCCGCCGCCTTGCGGCGGCTGGCCGCAGGGTCAAACGCAAGTTTCGAAACAATGCAAAGCCGGTGCCGAACCGGGAGGTCTTGATGAAGGTGATATTGGCCCAGCCGCGAGGTTTCTGCGCCGGTGTGGTGCGCGCCATCGAAATCGTCGAGCGAGCGCTGCAGAAATTCGGTCCGCCGGTCTATGTGCGTCACGAGATCGTGCACAACAAGCACGTGGTCGAGAGCCTGAAAGCCAAAGGCGCGCGCTTTGTCGAGGACCTGTCCGAGGTGCCCCCCAACGCCGTGACGATCTTCAGCGCCCATGGCGTCGCCAAAAGCGTCGAGGAAGAAGCCGCTTCGCGCAATCTGCCTGTTCTCAATGCGACCTGCCCGCTGGTCACCAAGGTGCACAACCAGGGCAAGCGCTATGTGGCGCAGGGCCGCCGCCTCATTCTCATCGGCCATGCCGGCCATCCCGAAGTCGAAGGCACGATGGGCCAGATTGCCGAGCCGGTGACGTTGGTGCAGACCGAAACCGACGTCGAGAAGCTCGACATTCCCTCGGATACGCCGGTCGCCTACGTGACGCAGACCACATTGAGCGTGGACGACACCCGCGGCATCATCGCTGCGCTTCACAATCGTTTTACCAACATCGTCGGCCCGGAGACGCGCGACATCTGCTACGCGACGCAAAACCGGCAGACCGCGGTGCGTGAATTAAGCAAGCTCGTCGAC
>JBQCCX010000083.1:0-2422 GCA_051961815.1 Xanthobacteraceae bacterium | reverse complement strand
ACGGAGAGCCTGGTTGTGCAGTGCTTGACTGACCCCCTGTAAAAGCCTTGATGGCCTTAAAAGCAATCAGCCCAAGCAACGCCATTGTCATTGGCGACATGCCGCCGCTGCCGCCGGCACTCCCGGCGGGCGCTGGCGTGCGCTGTCCGCGCGGGCCGTTCTGCATGCCATTGAGGACGTCCATCAAACCCATATCAGCCTCCTGTCGACGTGACGCGACCTGAATTCGCGGTATCGAGAATCGAGAACGTTCAGCCGGTGGAACCGGCTCACTGCCTCTAACTCAATCAACACTCGTCTCTGAAGTATTTGATCGAGGTCAAATCTCGAGGATCGACAAGTCACATTGCCGACACGTTACCGACGGTCGCAAACCGCCGTTTCCTCGAAGTCGCGACGCCTTGTGCGCTGGATTTTTTGCTTTTGTGGTGGAACTGGCGAAGCTCGGTCACTCGAAACCGAAGAACCGGCAGAACTCCTCGGGCGCGGCGCGCGGCGAGCGGAAGCTGTTGGCCGGATGTGCGCGGTCGGCATAGCCGATGGCTATCGCGCAAAACAGCATCTGCTCTGGAGGCATGTTCACGAACGAACCAACGATGCGATGCAAGCGCGCCCAGGATTCCTGCGCGCATGTGTCGAGCCCGTAGCCGCGCGCCAGATACATCAGCGCATGAATGTAGCCGCCGAGGTCGGCCCATTGGCCGGGCCCGAGCCGGCGATCGATGGCGACGAACAAGGCGACTGGCGCGTTGAAGAATTCGTAGTTGCGCTTGTACTGGCTGAGCCGCGCCCCGGCATCGCCGCGGTCGATCTTGAGCGCGCCGTAAAGCTGCACGCCATGATGCTCGCGACGCGATCCATATGGCTCCCACATCGTCTTCGGATAGATCGGATATTCGGCATCGACATGGCGGGGATCGCGTCCGGCGATCGCGGCCGCGACTTTCGCCTTGAGCTCGGCAAGCGCCGCTCCGGTCAGCGCGTAGACCTGCCAGGGCTGCAGATTGCCGCCCGACGCCGCGCGCGCAGCGCCGACGATCAGATCGCGCACCAATTCGGGATCGACCGGCTTGTCGAGAAACCAGCGGCAGGAAATGCGGGAATCGACGGCTTCGAATACATCCATGGGCGAGCGGTCCTGGGGAGGCTTCATCGACGGCAACTTCGTATACTATCGCAGCGAAGAGCGCGCGAATGCGCTGGTGGATGGCAGGGGCAATAGCATGGCCACGGATGCTGCAGTCACCATAGCGGCGCGGCTCGATCGGCTACCGCCGTCGCGCCACACCCGCTGGCTGGTGACCTTGGTGTCGCTCGGCGGCTGGTTTGAATTCTACGACCTGTTCTTCACCGCCTACATCGCCATCGGCCTGTTCAAGGCCGGCATCTTCACGCCGACCACGCAAGGCCTGTTCGATCTCAAAGGCTTTGCCAGCTTCGTCGCGGCGCTATTTCTCGGCCTGTTCATCGGCACGCTCGCCTTCAGCTGGCTGTCGGACCGGTTCGGTCGGCGCTCGATCTTCACTTTCGCGCTGCTCTGGTACTCGATCGGCGCCTTTGTGATGGCGTTCCAGAACACGCCGGAGAGCGTCAATCTGTGGCGACTCATTGCCAGCATCGGGCTTGGCGTCGAACTCGTAAATGTCGATGCCTACGTGTCCGAGCTGGTGCCGAAGGACCAGCGCGGTCCGGCCTTCGCCTATAACCAGTTCGTCATGTTCAGCGCCGTGCCGGTGGTGGCGTTCCTGGCCTGGCAACTGGTGCCGCAGACCATTCTCGGACTCGACGGCTGGCGCTGGGTGGTGATCATCGGCTCGATCGGCGCTTTCGTTATCTGGTGGATCCGCAGGAATTTGCCGGAATCGCCGCGTTGGCTCGAGCACCACGGCCGGGTAGCGGAGGCCGAAGCCATCGTCGGCGAACTGGAAAGCCGCATTCGTGCCGACGGCGTCGAGCTCAAGCCGCCGGAAACGGTCGCCGGCGAGGCCGAGCGCAAGCAAGGCGCCTGGGCGGAGATGTGGGACGCGACCTATCGCGGCCGCACCATCTGTTTCAGACGATCGGCTATTACGGCTTTTCGAGCTGGGTGCCGACATTGTTGATTTCGCAAGGCGTGGAAGTGACGAAATCGCTCACCTACACCTTCATCATCGCGATTGCCGCGCCGGTTGGGCCGCTGATCGGAGTGCTCTTCGCCGATCGTTTCGAGCGCAAATGGCAGATCGCCTGGGCCGCGGCGGGGATCGCGGTATTCGGGCTCCTGTTCGCGCAGCAGACCGGAGCAGCCGGCGTGATCGTGTGCGGACTCTTGATCACGCTGTGCAATAACTGGATGTCATTTTCGTTTCACGCCTATCAGGCGGAGCTCTATCCGACGCGCATCCGCGCCCAGGCGGTCGGCTTCGTCTATTCGTGGAGCCGG
>JBQCCX010000082.1:0-6717 GCA_051961815.1 Xanthobacteraceae bacterium | reverse complement strand
GAGCACGCCGACCAGAAAATCCGGCATGAACTTGCGCGTGAGCCCGGCGATGGCGTTGACTTGTGTACCGTTAAGATCGCTGCCGAATGTGTTGCGGTTGAAATCGCCACCACGCACGTCAATCCAGGCGAGCCAGTCGCGTGAGGGAACCGCGAGCGGCCGCGTCGTCTTGGTCGTCCCCAACCTGTTATCGCTGGCATAGCCGAGCGCGCTGAAACCATCTTCGATATATTTGCTGCTTGCATCCGGCGAAGCGAGGAAGCGCCTGACACCGTCCTGCTCCGGCATATAGGATGTTACTAGTTCAAGCGCCTTGAGCGGATCGACAAGCCCGGATCCGAATTGCGAATTGATACCCTGGGATCCGAGATGCTTGGCTGTTCTAACCAGGATTGCGCGAACTTCGTGCGGCGTAACTGATGGTTTGTAGGCGATCAGTAATGCTGCAACTCCGCTCACATTGGCACTCGCGACCGAGGTGCCGGTTGTAAACTGCATGGCCCCGTTCGGGGCCGGCACCAAAATATCCACGCCCGGTGCCGCCACGGTGATGTATTTCCCCTGGTTAGCGCCGTTGAACAGGCGATCGCTTGCATCGGTTGCGGTGACGGCCATAACGTTTGGATCAGCGCCCGGATAAAGTGGGGGTGATTTTGGGCCGTTATTACCAGCGGCAGCGATCACAAGAATTCCCTTCTCGCGGGCAATCTGCAGCACCTGGGCGAGTGCCGGATCGCGCGGCCCAGCGAAACTCATGTTGACGATCCTGGCGCCGCGCTGGATTGCGTAATCGAGTCCCTTGATGATGTTCATCGTGCTTGCTTCCGGCTGGCCGGCGCCGCCGAAGGCGCAGATCGCGATGATGTTTGCTTGCGGGGCCACGCCCAGCAGCTGTCCGTGTGACGCGATCGCACCGGCCATGCCGGTGCCGTGAGGATGTGGGGAGCTAACACCGCAGCCGGCGTCGTATCGGTCGCTGACCGTGCCGGCGAGATTGGGTTGGTTGGAGTCGATCTCCGAATCGATCACTGCAACGACGGCTTTGTCACCTTTGGTAATCTGGTGCACCTCGGCAAGATGAAATTTGTTTACGATATATTGTGCGGGATCGCCCAGATCTGCATTGGGATTGTTGTGATCCTGTGTCAGGCGATAAGCGTATTTGGGCTGCACCGCGATGGGGAGCCCAGCGGCCTCGACGCGGCCGATCACCTCGCGCACGGATTGCCCGTTGGCGATGCGCAACGTGTAAACAGGGCGGCCGAGCGTGCCTATGGTTTCTTGCGCCACAATGGTAAGGCCGAAACGCTGTACGATGTTGCCGATCTGCAGCGGCGGCGTACCGAAAGCGAACTGGGCCACCAGTTCGTCCGATGAAAACCGCGTTTCGCCAATTGGCGGCATGCCCGAACCGGGCGGCAGCGGCATGACTGGCATGTCAATGAGACGTGTGCCGGGTGGCGCGCCATTGCCGCCCTGCAACCCGTTAGCGAGGGTGCCCGCGGCCACTTGAACCGCACGCTGAGACCCGGCGCCTGCACCAACCCGCATCCTCCCCTCAGTCCCGTTGCCGCCGGTGCCGGTAGGGGCGGCCGCGGGCTGGCCCAAACCGGTCTGGAAGCTGAAGCCGGCGCCATTGGGCGTGAGAGCCTGCGGGTTCTCGCGAAAGCCGGCGTCGATCGCATAGTCGATCGCGCCGACAATAGCTTGCCCCGATATATGAGCGATCATAGGCGTGACTGACACCTGCATCGCGCGCAACTTGATGCTGTCGGTCGGGACGTTGACGGTCTGAATCAGTGCCGCTGACGTGCTGGCGGCATTATTGGGGTCGCCGCTGTATCGTACCGTGAGCGAATGGCTGCCAACGGCGAGCGAAGAAATTGTGAAACTGGCTGTGCCGGCCACCAGCGTTGCAGTGCCGATCTGCGTGCCGCCGTCGAACAAGCTCACCGACCCGGTTGGCGAAAGCCCGGTCACCTTCACCACGAACTGCACGGGTTGCCCAAAGGTCGCCGGGTTTTGCGACGATGATCTCGTTGTCGTGGTCCCCACTGGGCCACCGAGTGGCCCATAAGTTATCCGATCACCCGTACTGGTGGCGCTGGTGCCGCCTGTGGTGGTCACCGTTACATCAACGGTTCCGACCCCAGCTGGTGAGGTCGCGGTGATTTGGGTTGCGCTGTTGACGGTGAAAGAGGCGGCCGCGTTGCTGCCGAAGCTGACCGCAGTCGCGCCGGAAAAATTGGTGCCGGTGATGGTTACGCTGGTGCCCCCCGACGTCGGGCCGGTATTTGGATTGACGTTGGTGACGGTCGGTGCCGACCCATAAGTGAACCGATCACCCGGATTGATGGCGCTGGTGCCGCCTGGGGTGGTCACCGTTACATCAACGGTTCCGACCCCAGCTGGTGAAGTCGCGGTGATTTGGGTTGCGCTGTTGACGGTGAAAGAGGCGGCCGCGTTGCTGCCGAAGCTGACCGCAGTCGCGCCGAAAAAATTGCTGCCGGTGATGGTCACGCTGGTGCCCCCCGACGTCGGGCCGGTATTTGGATTGACGTTGGTGACGGTGGGCTGGCTAGACTGCGCCTGAGCTTTGCCTTGGAGGCCAACTGCACATAGGAGCACGACAAAAACGGTTGCTGCTAACGGCACACAGACGCGCCGGTGCATCACCCGTTTTTGCAAGGCGATCGCAAATGCCCCAAGACCCACTGCGTACCCCCTGCGCGCGTGCCCCGAACTGCCGCGTACGCCGACGCCTCGAACACGCTACGAGAGTGCTCCCTCGCCCCTCTGCCGAGTGCCTCGTCCGCTGAGACGCTGTCGTCACCCCCGAACGCCACCACACTTGCAAACCGGTGCGTTGGCAAGCGGACGCAGCGGGAAACCGTCCTGAGAAATCGGCGATAATCGGGGCTGAAAGCGTTTTGGTATGCAGCGTGACAATTTCGCCACGCTCGCCGCCCCTTGCGTTGTGTTGGTTTGTGCTTGACGGAGGTCCGCGCCATAGCGCGTTTACGCGCGGGCATCACGAACCAGGGCGTGATTTGCTCTGATCAGGACGGCGTCAGCGGCCGTCCGGCTGGAAATAGACGTCCACTTTCATCCCCACCGCCAGCGGATTCGGCTGCGCGAGATCGACGAGAACTTCGACCACGTCGACGTCGGTCACGTTGCGTTGCCCGCGCGCGCTGATGCGTCCCGGCTCGACGATGGGCGCGATGAAAGAGACCTTGCCCGTGAATTCGCGCCCGCGAAACGCGTCGGCGCGGATCACGGCCGATTGTCCGAGCTTGACCTCGCCCACGTCGCGTTCGTCCAACTCCGCACGCACCCGCAGCGCCGAGACGTCGCCGATGATGATGAGCGGCTGCGCGGCCGCCGGGGCGGCGAGCTCTCCCGGCTTGGCGTTGACTTGCAGCACCGTGCCGGAAATCGGCGCGCGGATCGTCAACCGTTCCATCGCCGCGGCGGCGGCTGCCGCCTCGCCGCGGGCAACATTGACCTGTCCGTCGACGAAGTTCGGCAGCGGCGTGCCGGGATCCGCTTCGATGCGGCGCAGCTCGGCGTTCTGCTGGCGTTGGCGATCCTGCGCTCGCGCCAAGGCCGCGCGCGCCGTCTCGAGTGTCGCGTCGGAAGCTTTGCCCGCGCGTCGCTCGGCCACCGCTTGATCGAGCGCGTCCTGCGCCTCGGTCACGGCTTTGTCGGCATCGGCAACCGCATCCTCGGCCCGCCGCCGCGCAGCGGCCTTGTCGGTATCGGCAATCCCGGGTTCGCCCCGCCGCGGCGGCGGTCTCGCCGGCCGTGCCGCCGGCCCCACAGACGCGCCTGGCGCCGGCGTGTTCTCCTCGTTGCGCGCGCGCAGCCGAAACGCGACCTGCGCCTCGGCGGCGGCAAGCCGCGCGCGAGCTTCAGTATCGACCAGCTGCACCAGCGGCTCGCCGACGAACACCTTGTCGTTGACCTTGACCAGCAACTGCGCGATCACGCCCATCACCGGCGGCGCGATCTTGATCGTTCCCGAGGCCGGCTCGACCCGACCGGGAGCCACCGTCTGCCAGCGCTTGTCGTCGCCCGCGTCGGGCCGGGCCCCGCGCGCGTTCTCTTGCTCGCCCGTTCTCGCCGCGAGCATCGCCAGCGCCAACGCGACGGCGACCGCGCCGAGACCGACGGCGGAGCTACTCTTCCACGCGCTCATGCTGCTCATGATGGACGGCGCAGTCGCTTTGGTCGTTCCCGAGCGCCGCATCACCGCGCCGTTCGCCGACGATGCCTCCATCCTCGATGTGAACCACTCGGTCGGCGAAGCGCAATATACGCGTGTCGTGCGCGACGACCAACACCCCGCGCGAGGAATCCTTGGCGATTTGGGCCAACAGCGCCATGATGGCGTTGCCGTTCTCGCCGTCGAGCGCAGCCGTCGGCTCGTCCGCGAGAACCGCCGCCGGCTGGCCCACGATCGCGCGGGCGATCGCGACCCGCTGTTGCTCCCCGCCGCTGAGCTGGAGCGGGAACGCATCGCGCTTGTGGGCGAGCCCGACCATCGCCAACGCCTCCCTGGCCTTGTCCACGGCGCGGGCGGAATTCTCGCCGCGCACGTCCAGCGCCAAGCGGACATTGTCGGTCGCCGTCAAGGTCGGAAACAGATGATAGGATTGAAAGACGAAGCCCACGTGCTCGCGCCTGAGCTTGGCCAGCGCCTCGGATCCCGCGCCCTCCGTCGAGCGGCCGCGCATACGGACCGTTCCGCGCGTGGGCGTGAGCATGCAGCCGAGGATCGATAACAACGTCGTCTTGCCGCTGCCGGACGGCCCCATCAGCAGCGTCAATTCCCCGCCCCTGAGCGCGAAGGTCACCCCCTTGAGCGCCTGCACCTGTGCCGCGCCCTTGCCCAGCCACTTGACGACATCGACGACCTCGACGACGGGTTCGCTCATCGCGTGAACACCATCACCGGATCGATGCGCGTCACCTGCAAGATTGCGGCGACCGCCGATACGACGCACATGGCGAGCGTCAGGAAAAACAGCACCACGGTCAGTGTCGGGGTCATGACGATCGGCAAGGCCGTATCCGCCGTCGCCGCGACGACCAACAAACCGATGGCGGCGGCAAGACAGAATCCGATGACCGCGCTGATTAGCGCCTGGCAGATGATGACCCTGTGGATGTAGAAACCCGAGGAGCCTATGGCGCGCAGTGTCGCGAACTCGTTGATATGATCCTTGGTGCTGGAATAGAGCGTCTGAGCGACAATGACGGTGCCGACGATCATGCCCAGCAGTGCGCCGGCAAACAGGGCAAACCCGGCGCCGGTGCCGAACAGCCAGAAGGAGCGGCTGCGGTCGCGAAACTCGGCGGCCGTGAGCACGTCGACATCGGGCAAATTGGCCTTCAGCCGGCGACGCACGCTCTCCACGTCGGCGCCGGGAGCGACGCGCACGAGAAAGTAGGTGGCCTTGTTCGCTGCGGTTCCGGTGAAGGCGCGTGCGCGATTGACCGTGGTGAAGACATAAGGCGTGGTGGTGAACGAGCGGATGCCGCTGGTGATCGCGCGTACCTCGACCTTCTGTCCGCGAATTTCGGCGTTGGCGCCGAGACCGTCGACGCCGAGCCGGCCGAGATAAGACCGGTCGACCGCGACTGCGCCCGGGATCGCCAGCGCTTCGAGGCTGCCCTCGACCAAATTCCAGGGCAGCAATCCCCCCTCGCGCAAATCCGAGCCGACGATGAAGACCGGGAAGGTTCCGCCCGCGGGTATGCGCCACTCGGCATAGCCGATGACGACGGGCGCGGCCTGCGCCACGCCGTTGATCGACAGCGCCTGGAATCGCGTGCGCTCATCGAGCGTCGAAGGATCTTCGAAGCACTTCGTTCCCGGCGGCATGATCCACAGATCGGCGGAGGCGTGGTCGATCATGGTGGTGACGATGCGACCGAATCCCAGATAAAGCCCGAGTTGGACCGTCACCAGCAGGATCGAAAACACGATGCCGACCACCGTCGCGACGAATCGCAGCCGGTCGTGCAAGAGGTTGCGGGACGCGAGTCGGTAAATCAGCGACATGGAAAAATACAGTGGCTCGGCGTCGATTCAGGGCGATCCCGTCTGCGCGTAAACGCGGGGAGATCGGCAAAGTTATACCAACAGCGATTAAGAATGATCCATCCACATCGTCACGGCCGGGCCTTCACGCGCGGCCTTCCTTTTCTCCGCAATTGCCGCTGGAGCGAAACGCGAGAGGCGCCGATCGCGGCGATATTGCGACAAAATCACGGACCTGCCGGCGCCGCGAACGCCGACTGCGCCGGTCAGACGCCCTGAAATGGGCATATTGTTGCGCGAAGTGCGTAGACCTCACGCGGGGGATTACGCCATTGAAAACACAATTCTCGATCTTTCTCGTCGCCAGCCTCGTCGCATTCGCGAGCACCGCGCCTGCCGTCCGCGCTGCGGAGCCGACGGTAGCGGGTCTGTGGGAGAAGAAGGACGAAGCCTCCGGCAAATCGGTGGGATGGTTTCTGTTCGTCGAGCGCAACGGCGTGTTTGAGGGCGCGTTCGCGAAACTGTTTGCGCGCCCGGGCGACGCTCCGAATCCGACCTGCACGGGGTGCACGGACGACCGCAGAAATGCGCCGCTCCTCGGCATGTCTTTCATCAGGAATATGCAGCGCAGCGGCCTGCGCTACGACAACGGCAACATCGTCGATCCG
>JBQCCX010000081.1:0-23773 GCA_051961815.1 Xanthobacteraceae bacterium | reverse complement strand
GGATGGCTTGCGGTTACTCTGGATTCCCGCCTTCGCGGGAATGAACGGAGGATCTAGCCCGCTCCACGCATCTCGTCGCGCGCCGCGCGCACCGCCTTGATGATGTTCTGATAGCCGGTGCAGCGGCACAGATTCGAGGCGAGCACGTCGAGCAGTTCCTCGTCGCCGATATTCGGATTCTTCTCCAGAACATTGGTCGCCAGCATCAGAAAGCCCGGCGTGCAATAGCCGCATTGCAATCCATGGTTCTCGATGAAGGCGCGCTGCAGAGGATGCAACTCCTCGCCGTTCGCCAGTCCCTCGACGGTGCGGATCTTCTTGCCCTGCGCCTGAATCGCAAACATCAGGCACGAGCGCACCGCTTCGTCGTCGACGATAATGGTGCAGGTGCCGCAGACGCCGTGCTCGCAGCCGATATGGGTGCCGGTTTGCCCGCAATCGTCGCGGATCGCATCGACCAGCGTTTTGCGCGGCTCGACCCGGATCGGATAGTCGCGGCCGTTGACGTTGAGTGTAATCTCGAATTTTTCGTTCATGATGTTTCGGGCAGAAGTTCAGCGTGGCAGCACGTCGGAAAACTTTTTACGCACCAGGTCCTCGACCTCTTTACTGGCCCGCACCACCAGAGGGAAGCTGTCGCGCCGGTGGAACGGCTTGCAGGCATCGATCACCACCCGCGCATTGCGCGGATCGTCGGCGGCATAGGCCATCGGGTCGAGCGCCGTCGACCAACAGCCGCGCAGCGTCTCCATGCCCTCGCGCGGATCGAACCGCGTGCACATCGCCCAGATCACTTTATCCGTGTCGGCCGGATCGACGTCGTCATCGACCACGACGACGAAACGATTGGCATAGGCGCCGGCATGGCATTGCGAGGCTATCAGGCCGGCTTGCTTGGCATGACCGGGATATTGCTGCTTGATCGCGACGGTGAGCCAGAGCCGGCTGCCGCCGGCCGGATGCGCCCAAACGCCTTTTACTTCGGGCACGCCCGCGGCTTCGAGCTGATTCCAGACCGCGCCGGCACGATAAGTGCCGCGATAGAACGAATCGTCATCGGGCGGAATGCCGGGAATCGCCCCGAGCAGGATCGGATCGTGCCGGTGCAAGAAGGTCTCGATCCGGATCGCCGGCTCTTTCTTCAATCCGCCGGCGTAATAGCCGGTCCACTCGCCGAGCGGACCTTCGTCGAGCAGATCATTGGGATGGATGAAGCCTTCGAACGCGATCTCCGCGTGGGCGGGGATCGGCAACCCGGTGCGCGGACCGGCGATCACCTCGACGGCTTCACCGATCAGCCCGCCGGCGGCTTCGTATTCATTCCTGCCATAGGGAATTTCCAGGCCGGCGATCATGAACAGCGCCGGATGCATGCCGCAAATCACCGCGATCGGGCACGGCTCGCCGCGTTCATGGTAGCGCCGGCGGATGAGATCGCCGTGCTTTCCTTTCGAGCACATCACGGTCGCGACATTGCGCGCCTGTGCCTGCACGCGATAAGCACCGTAATTGATCCAGCCGGTATCCGGGTCGCGCATGATGACCATATCGCCGGTGCCGATGTAATAGCCGCCGTCATGCTCATGCCAGCGCGGCACCGGGATTTTGAAAATATCGATGTCGCCACCGGTGCGGACGTTTTCCATCACCGGCCCGCTCTGCACCGTGACCGGCGCAATCGCGCGCGCATCTCTCATGTAACGGCGCCAGTAATGGATGAGCTCGTTGGGACTAGCGTCGGCATCGAGCCCGAGCGTGATGTTGATCCGGCGCACCGAGGTGAGAATGTTGGCCAGAATCCGGTGGCCACGCGGATATCCGGCAATATCGTCGAACAGCACGGCCTTGTTACCGATGCGCCGTTGATAGATGTCGACGATGCCGCCGATCTCGCGCTCGCGCTCGGCGCCGACGATATCTTGAACTTCGCCGGCCTCGCGTAGTTGCGCGATCCAGGCGCGCAGATCCTGCTTTTGCTTGACGGTGGGGCTGTTCTTGACCGGCGATCTGACAGGCGCGTCCATGGCGGAGTTATAGACCGCCGCTGATGCCCTCACCAGCACTGCAAATGTCTCGGCTGGCGGCCGGCTTTGGCTACATATCCAGGACCAGCCGCTCGGTCTTGCAGCCGCAGCAGCAGATCATGACTTTCTCGTTGGTCGCCTGTTCTTCCTCGCTCAGCACCGAATCGTGGTGCTCGGGAATACCTGAAATCACCCGCGTTTCGCAGGCCCCGCAAATGCCGAGCTCGCAGGAATAGTCGACGTCGACGCCGGAGTCGAACAGCACTTCCAGGACCTTCTTGCCCTCGGGGATGAAATATTCCTCGCCGGAGCGCGCCAGTTCGACCCAGAACCCGCCCATATGTCCACTGGTGCCGTCATCCTTCGGTGTGAAATATTCAATGTGAATGTTGCCGCGCGGACGGCTCGCTGCCGCGGTCTCGAACGCCTTAAGCATCGGGTTCGGGCCGCAGCAATAGAAATGGGCGTTCTGCGGGGCCTCACTAATCGCTCCAGCGAGATCAAGAAACTTGCCCTCGGCCTCGTCGTCGAAATGCAAATGCACCGCCGAAGGATCAATTTTTTTGAGGTCTTCCAGGAATGCCATGTCCTGGCGCGACTGGCAGGCGTAGTAGAGTTTCCAGGAGCGCTTGAGTGCGACCAGCTGCTGCACCATGCACCAGATCGGTGTGATGCCGATGCCGCCGGCGACCAGCACGACGTGCTCGGCGTTCTCGACCAGCGGGAAATTGTTCCGCGGCGGACTGATCTTGATCTGATCGCCGACGCGCATTTGCTCGATGATATAGCTTGAGCCGCCACGGCTGGCGGCATCGCGCTTGACGCCGACCACATACTTGTCCGGATTGGAGTCCGGCACGACCAGCGAGAATTGGCGCACCAATCCATTGGGCAGATGCAGATCGATATGCGCACCCGGTGCATAGGGCGGCAGCTTGCCGCTATCCACCCGCGTGAAGGTGTAGAGCTTCGTGTCGCGCGCAACGTCGTCAATTGCCGTCACGCGCGCATCGATCAGGCCGGCTTGATGCGGCGGCAAATGCGCGGGGCTCGCAGCGGAAGGCGGGGCGGTCAGGCTGTCCATGCAGGAGATAGATAGGCGGCGGGGATGGGTTTCTGCAACCTCGGGCAAATCATTTGGCTAACGGCACGAGGGCAGGTAGTGGCGATAAAGCCGCTGGGCTGCCGTCACTTTGCAGCTGATCGAAGACGCGTCCAATCATCACCACAATGGGTCCCCCCAGCGGCGGTTCGGCGGCAATCCGTGCCGGCAGATCAGCAATTGTCGCAACGATTACACGCTCGTCGGCGCGGGTTGCCGACACCACTGCGACGGCCGGCGTCGTCGGATCGGCGCCGGCTGTGAGTGCAGCCTCGACTAGACCAGGCAAGGTCTTGGCCGGCATGTAGACGACGGTGGTCGCGGCCGGATCGGCAATGCTAGCCCAGTCGACGTCATCAGGCAGCGCACCGCCGCGGCCGTGGCCGGTCACGAATTGCACCCGGCGGGCTTCGCCGCGGCGCGTCAACGAGACCAGGAGCCGACCGGCAACGCCTTGCGCGGTGGTAATTCCCGGCACGACGTCGACCGGAATTCCTGCCCGGCGACAGGCGGCAATCTCTTCGTCGGCGCGGCCGAAAATCATCGGATCGCCGCCTTTCAACCGCACCACGGCGCGTCCGCTCTTGGCGAGGGAAATCATCAGTATGTTGATGTCGTCCTGACGGCATGAGGGTGCATGCCCGGTTTTGCCGACGAGCATCTTCTTTGCTTCGCGGCGCGAGAAATCAAGAATATCACCCGAGACGAGGTCGTCGAACAGGATGACGTCGGCCGACTGCAGCGCGCGCACCGCCCGCAACGTCAATAATTCCGGATCGCCCGGCCCGGCGCCGACCAACGTCACCGATCCGCCGCCGCGCGGCGCTCCGGCAAGCAACCCATGCAGCTCCGCCTCGTCGGGTGTGCGATCCGGTGCGGCCATGGCGCGAGCCGCGAACCGCTCCCAGAACGTGCGGCGGGCACGGAACGACAAAGCGAGCGCACGCAAGCGTGGCCGCCATGCCAGGGCCGCGGCCGCCCAGCGTGCGAAGCCTTGAGGGATCAAGGCTTCAATCTTCGCCCGGATGGCCTGGCCGAACACCGGCGCGGCTCCTTCAGTCGAGATGCCGATGACGAGCGGCGAGCGATTGACGATCGCGCCGAAGGAGAAATCGCAGAAGGCCGGACGGTCGATAACATTGACCGGCACGCCGGCAGCCCGCGCGGCGTTGGCAAATTGCGCCGCGGCTTTGTCGTCGGGGCAATCGGCGACCGCGAGCGCGGCGCCGGTGAAATCGTCCGCCGACCAATGACGCCGCTCGATCACCACGGCGCCGTCGGGCGGAACGCCGGCCAGAGCGACCATGTCCTTGCCGGGCTCGAGCGCAAATACCTCAACCTGCGCACCGGCTGCGGACAGAAGCTCAGCTTTCCAAGTCGCGGCGGTACTGCCGCCAGCAACCAGCACGCGTTTGCCCTTCAGCACGAAAAAGGCCGGCAGCCGCGACAACGGCGCTATTCGGGCGGTTGCAATCTGTCGGGGTGCTCGCGTCATCGGCTCGCCGGATATAGAATGTTATTCCAAGTTGTACAATTTGGGCTTCAACATTTGGAATAATTCACTCCGAATTACATAGAGCAGAGAACAACACCCGCAAAATGCCTCAAACAAAGGCATTAGCGACGCTGATCCCGCAGTCCGCCAAATCCATTCAAGAGCCGTGCCAGAACGGTTGCGCAAAATGGCGGGCGCCCGGCGGGGTGCCGCCGAGCGCCCTTATTCGCACGTCAGCCGGCCTGTAAGCCGGGTTCTGGACGGCATGCGAACGCATTCGCATGCGTGACGGCCATTCCTCTGGGATGCCGGTTGCCCGGCATCTCAAGCAACCTACCCGGACGGCTGGATCCGGACATCATCCCGAAGCGCGTGCTTGCGCACGGCTTCGCGCCGTCCCTATTCGGTCTTGCTCCCGGTGGGGTTTGCCGTGCCGCCGGCGTTACCGTCGGCGCGGTGCGCTCTTACCGCACCATTTCACCCTTACCGCGACCAATTCACCTCGCCGCGGCGGTATGTTTTCTGTGGCACTGTCCCTGGGTTCGCACCCGCCGGATGTTATCCGGCACCGCTTGTCCGAGGAGCCCGGACTTTCCTCCCCGGCAACCTTTCGGTTTCGCCGGAGCGGCCGTCCGACCGACTGACGCCGTCAGGGATGGGGATATCGGGGCGCTCCGTCAAGGGCCGCGGCCAGGCGATTGCGCCACAAGCTTAAAGATCAGGGTGTGGTGCGCAGCATCGCGGTTCGCGCCCGCGCCGCGATCGTCCTGGCGCGGCCGCGGCCGGCAAGAAGCTCCTGCAACGTGCTTCGCGTCGATGGATCGGCATGGCCATCGACCCGTTCGGGGCGGAAGTGGCGCTGAAACGCGGTCACGACCTCTGACGTGATCAAGTCGTAGTCTCCATTGGCCTCGATCCCGTAGCCGTACTCGCGCAGCGATTTCTGCAACGCGATCACGGCGTCTCCGCGCGAGCCCGGCGCAAGGACCTGACCGAAGTTCGTAATCGGCGCCGGCTTCACCCAGTGCCCGACGCCGGAATCATAGAGCGTGCGCCAGGGAAACTTCTCACCGGGATCCTGCTTGCGGGCGGGCGCGACATCGGAATGAGCCAGAACGCGCGCGGGCGCGATCGCATTCCGGCTCTGAATGCTGCGGCAGAGCGCGGTCACGGCGGCGATCTGGCGCGCCGGAAATTCGGGATAACCGTGGTCGTGGCCGGGATTGGCGATCTCGATTCCGATTGAACACGAATTGATGTCGGTTTCTCCGGCCCATTCCGATTTGCCGGCATGCCAGGCGCGGCGGCTTTCCGGCACCATTTGAATGATCCGGCCGTCCTCGAACACGAAATAATGGGCCGATACGTTGCTGCCTTGAGCGCACAAGAGCGCAAGCGCGGAGTCCGCGTCCGCCATTCCGGTGTAGTGCAGGAGGATCATGTCGGGTCGCCGGCCGTCGCTCCGCTCATTGTGATTGGGCGAGGGCATCACTTCGGCGACAACGCATGAATCGGGTGCGAACGCAGGACGCGACATGGCAGCGAATTTAGGAGAAGACCGGTCGCCGGCAAGGCGATTTGCGCATCGGCTCACAAGAAAGAGTCAACAAAAGCGAACGGCGTTGCTTCCAGAACACGGGAAACGTCGCGAAGCGTACTTTGCGCACGACGATTTCGCGCTTCGCGCTCCCAGCCGGCAACGCTCCCTGGATTGGCACTTTCAACCGTTCCTTAAGCTTACCCGTCGTTAATCGGAGGGCTGAAGCGACCCGCGCCGCCGCGCTGATGGCCCGTTGACGACCATTATTGCCCATGATAGCCCATTTATTCCCACGACGGCGACTGACGCCCACTTGGCGCCGTAGATCGCAGATTCTGGGCGCAGCGCGCGTATCGCGCCGGCTTTCCGGCGAGGGGCAAGATGGACCAGTTCGTGTCCCACTACGTGCTCCGTCTCGATGCCAAAGGACGCGTCTCGGTGCCGGCATCGTTCCGAGCGGTTTTGGCGCGCGACGGCTTCGACGGACTTTATTGCTATCCGGCGCTCGACCGCCCGGCGCTCGATGCCGGCGGCAATGCGCTTCTGGCCGAAATCCAGGCGCTGATTGCCGGCTATCCGCCTTACTCCGAACAGCGCGAACAATTTGCGCTCTCGCTTTACGGCACCAGCGAGACACTGAAGATCGACAGCGAAGGTCGCGTGGTGCTGACCGACAGCCTCAAAGCGCATGCCGGCATCAGCGATGCCGCCAGCTTTGTCGGCCTCGGCCACAAATTTCGAATCTGGGAACCCGGCCGCTTTCGCGCGGAACTCGCGGAGGCCACCGAGAAGGTCCGCGCTTTCAAGCAGGAACTGGGAGCCCGGATGGCGGCGGCAAAACCGCTCGGAGCACGGGAATGACAGCGGGCAGCGGCAGCAATGCTGTCGCTGGCGGACCGGCTCGTCACATTCCCGTGCTCGCCCGCCGCGCCATCGAGTGGCTGGCGGTCAAATCCGGCGGCACTTACCTCGACGCGACATTCGGCGGCGGCGGCTATGCGCGCGCGATTCTGCAAGCTGCAAGCACACGCGTGATCGGCATCGACCGCGATCCGGTTGCGATTGCGCAAGGTGCAGCCTTGGCCGAGGCGGCCGAGGGGCGCCTGACGCTGTTCCAGGACCGGTTCTCCAACCTGGAGGCGATCATAGGGGACGCGAACCGGATCGACGGGATCGTATTCGATCTGGGCGTTTCCTCGATGCAGCTCGATGAAGCGGAGCGCGGATTTTCGTTCCGCCTCGACGGACCGCTCGATATGCGCATGTCAGGCGCCGGGCCGACTGCCGCCGATGTCGTTGCGCGTGCCAATGAGCGCGACCTCGCCGTCATTATTGCCGAGCTTGGCGAGGAGCAGCGCGCTCGCGCCATCGCCCGCGCGATCGCCCGCGCCAGGAACAAAGCTGCTATCGAAACCACTCGCGCTCTTGCCGAGATCATCAGTGCGGTAGTGCCGGCGCGCGATCGCGCGATCCATCCGGCGACGCGGACCTTCCAGGCGCTGCGCATCTTCGTCAACAGCGAGCTTTCCGAATTGGCGCACGGTCTCGCCGCCGCGGAGCGGGCGCTCAAACCCGCGGGCCGCCTCGTCGTCGTTGCGTTTCACTCGCTTGAGGACCGGATCGTCAAAAATTTTCTGACCAGCCATAGCCGAGCGCCGTCCGGATCGCGTCATCGGCCACAGGTCGCAGCGCCGCCGCCAACATTGCGCGTGCTGACGCGGCGGCCAGAAACTCCGGACGAAGCCGAATTGGCTGGCAATCCGCGCGCGCGCTCGGCGAAGCTGCGCGCCGCCGAGCGAACCGAGGCGCGTGCGCGCGGGAACGACCTCGACGACGCGTTGCCGGCGCTGCCGCGGATTACCGACATCATGCGAGGTTCGGCGTGATTCTGCGCGTACTGAACCTGGTCGTGATCGGTATCCTGGTGCTCGCCGCCGCCTACGTCTATCGCATCAAATTCGATGCGACCGTCCAGGCTGAGCGGCTCGCCAGGCTGCGCGGCGAACTGCGTCATGAGCGCGACAAGATTGCCGCACTGCGCGCAGAATGGGAGAAGCTCGACAGTCCGGCGCGAATCGAAACGCTCGCCAAGCGGTACTTGTCGTTGCGCCCGATCGCGGCGACGCAATTCGATGCGCTCGATCGGTTGCCCGAGCGCTCGGCCGAAGACCTCGCAACGCGGGCCGACCCGATTGGTGGAATGATCGAGAACCTCGAGCCGCCGAGCAGGGTCGAGGTGACGGGGACCATCCCCGCGGCGGCAAATGCCAAGGCCGTCGAGCGTCCCCGCGGCGGCATCGAAACCGGAGCGTCGCATGAGCGCAGTCGCTGAACCGCCGATCGCGGTGACGCTTGCGGATCGCATCGGTCCGCAATTGCGCCATCTGGTCAGCAGACTTCTTTACGGCAATGGAGTGAATCGCCAGGCCAAAGCGCGGGCGCGGATCGGTTTGGTCATCATCGCTTTCGCCGCCGTCTATTCGATCATCGCCGCGCGCCTGGTGATGTTCGCCAGCGTTTCCGACAGCCATGCCGTGCATCGTGTCGTATCGAGCGACGCGATCGCGACCGCCCGGCCCGATATTCTCGATCGCAACGGCACGGTGCTTGCGACCGACGTGCGGGTGCCGTCGCTCTATGCCGAACCGCGTCGCCTGATCGACGTCGATGAAGCGGTAGAATTGCTCACGGCGGATGTCCCCGATTTGGATGCCAACGAGTTGCGCGATCGGTTGTCCTCCAAGCGCGGATTTGTCTGGCTCAGGCGCGAAATTACGCCGGAGCAGCAGCGCGAGATTTATCGCCAAGGACTGCCGGGAATCGGTTTTCTCAACGAGAACAAGCGCGATTACCCGGACGGCGCCGAAATTTCGCATCTGATCGGGCACGTCAATATCGACAATCAGGGCATCGCCGGCATCGAGAAATGGCTCGACGGCCAGGGATTGGCGGCTTTGCATATGGCGGGTTTTGCCACCGATCGGCTGCAAAGCCCGATCGAGCTCGCCGTCGATTTGCGCGTTCAGCACGTGCTGCATGAGGAGCTCGCCGCTGCACGCACGAAGTTCGGCGCGCTGGCGGCCGCCGGCCTCGTGCTCAATGTCCGCACCGGCGAAGTGCTGGCGATGGTGTCGGAGCCGGATTACGACCCGAACAATCCGCGCCAGGCGCTCGATCCGACGCGCATCAATCGGTTGACGACCGGCGTGTTTGAAATGGGATCGACGTTCAAGGCGTTCACGGTCGCGATGGCGCTCGATTCCGGCAAGGCGACGCTCAAATCGACCTTCGACGCGCGCGTGCCGCTGCACATGGGCCGGTTCGATATCCATGACTTTGAAGCGCAGCATCGGATTCTCTCGGTGCCGGAGATTTTCACCTATTCGTCGAATATCGGCGCCGCGCGCATGGCGCTTGCGGTCGGCATCGACGGGCATAAAGCCTTTCTGAAAAAAATGGGGCAGCTCGACCGCTTGCGCACCGAGTTGCCGGAAAGCGGCGAGCCGATCGTGCCCAAACGGTGGGCGAACCTGAATACCGCCACCATCGCCTTTGGCCACGGGCTTTCGGTTGCGCCGCTGCAAGCGGCAATGGGCATCGCGGCGCTGATGAACGGCGGTACGCTTATCCCGCCGACATTCCTCAAGCGCTCGGAAGCCGATGCGCAAGCGCTTGGCAAGCGCGTGATCAAGCCGGAAACCAGCGCGATCATGCGCTATCTGATGCGGCTCAACGTGGAAAAGGGGACCGCCGCCAAAGCCGACGTGCCCGGCTACTATATCGGCGGCAAGACCGGCACCGCGGACAAGGTCGTCAACGGCCGCTATTCCAAGGCCAAGGTGCTGACTGACTTCATGGCGGTGCTGCCAGCCGATCAGCCGCGTTATTTGCTTTTGATCATGCTCGACGAACCGCACGCGACGCCGGAGACGCATGGCTTCACGACCTCCGGTTGGAACGCGGTTCCGACTGGCGGCGCCGTAGTCGCGCGCATCGCGCCGCTGCTTAAGATCGAGCCGCGTCCGGGCCTGCCGGGCGCCGATCAGCTGATACTGGCCTCAGTGAAGGAAAGCAGGTAAGGCAGCATCGTCCAACACACAGGCCGAGCAACTGACAAGAAGCTTGATATGAAGCTTCGCGAGATTGCGCCCGCTGACGCGGAACTCGACGCCCGTCATGCCGACATCACAGTGAGCGGAGTGACGGCGGATAGCCGCGCGGTCAAGCCCGGCGACGTTTTCGTCGCGATCGCCGGCGGCAAAACTGACGGCGCTCGATTTGTCGATGCCGCAATCGCCGCCGGTGCCGTCGCGATCGTCGCCGAGCGGACGCCGCCGGCGCCTTTGCCGGCGCCGATTGCGTTGGTGCGGGTTGCCAATGCGCGGCGCGCCGTCGCTGCTATGGCCGCCAAGTTGTTCCGGCGCCAACCGCGCACCATCGCAGCGGTCACCGGAACGAGCGGCAAAACTTCGGTGGCGGCATTCACCCGGCAGATCTGGGCGGCGAACGGTCACCGCGCCGCGAGCATCGGCACCATCGGTGTCGTATCGCCGCGCGGCGAAAGCTACGGCGCACTGACGACGCCAGACCCGGTTGAGTTGCACCGCGCGCTCGACGCGTTGGCCACTGACGGCGTCAGCCATCTCGCGATCGAAGCCTCATCGCATGGGCTCGATCAGTACCGGCTCGACGGCTTGCGTATCACGGCGGCGGCATTCACCAATGTCACGCGCGACCATCTCGATTACCATCCAAGCTTCGAGGCTTATCTCGCCGCCAAGCGGCGCTTGTTTGAGGACCTGCTGCCATTCGGCGCAACAGCGGTCATCAACGTCGATCACGACCATGCGGCTGCAGTCACCAGCGCGGCGCAGTCACGCGGTCTTGCCATCCTCACGGTCGGCCGCAATGGCAGCGGGATCCGGCTTGTCGATTCGGCGCGCGACGGTTTTGGCCAGAAGCTGCAGCTTGAACATGCGCGGAAAATTTACCGCATCCGTTTGCCGCTGGTCGGCGAGTTCCAGACGGAGAACGCGCTGGTCGCAGCCGGGCTTGCCATCGCCACGGGTGACGATGCCGATGCGGTGTTCGCCGCGCTGCAACGCCTCGATGGCGCCAAAGGTCGTCTCGAGCGCGTCGGCGAAAGCCGCGGCGCACAAATTTTCGTCGACTATGCGCACAAGCCTGACGCGCTGGCGAAAGCGCTCGAAGCGCTCCGCCCCTACGCCGCCGGACGTTTACTAGTCGTGTTCGGCGCCGGCGGCGATCGCGATCGCGGCAAGCGGCCGTTGATGGGCGCAGTCGCCGCCGCCAAAGCCGACCGCGTGATCGTCACCGACGACAATCCCCGCAGCGAGGATGCCGCGGCGATCCGCGCCGCGATCATGGCGGCGGCGCCCGGCGCCGTTGAGATCGGCGACCGGCGCGAGGCGATCCGGCGCGCGATCGCCGATTTGCGGGGCGGCGACATCTTGTTGATCGCCGGCAAGGGCCATGAAACCGGCCAAATCATCGGCGACCGGATCATGCCGTTTAGCGATCACGAAGCGGTCGCCACCGCCCTTAAGGAACTTGCCGCATGACCGCGCGTGCGCTGTGGACCATCGAGGCAATGGCCAGCGCGATGGGAGCCGAGCGCCAGGGATCGGTTCCAGCATCAGTCGGCGGTCTTTCCATCGACAGCCGCAATGTTGCGCCGGGCGACGCTTTCTTTGCCATTCGCGGCGATCGCCGTGACGGTCACGAATTTGTCGGCGCCGCTTTGGCGGCGAATGCAGCGCTGGCAGTGGTGGCGGCCGAGCGGCGCACGCAATTTCCCGCCGAGGCGCCATTGCTGGTTGTGCCCGACGTGCTCATCGCGCTGCGGGAGCTTGCCGCGGCCGCGCGAACGCGCCTGCGTGGCCAGGTGATCGGCGTCACCGGCTCAGTCGGCAAGACTGGAACCAAGGAAGCATTGCGGCTTGCTTTGTCAAAGGACGGCGAAACCCACGCCTCGGCGGCGTCCTACAACAATCAATGGGGAGTACCGCTATCGCTCGCCCGCTGTCCATCGAGCGCCCGCTATGCGGTTTTCGAAATCGGTATGAACCATGCTGGCGAGATCGCGCCGCTGTCGCGATTGGTTCGACCGCATGTCGCAGTCATCACGACGATTGCGCCGGTGCATCTCGAGTTTCTTGGCTCGCTTGCCAACATTGCCGACGCCAAGGCCGAGATATTTCTCGGCGTGCCGCCCGATGGCGCCGCGGTGATCAATCGCGATATCGAGCAATTCGCACAATTGAGAGAGCGCGCGCATCAAGCCGGCATCGAACGCGTGATATCGTTCGGCGAACATCCGCAAGCCGATGCACGTCTGGTCAAATGCGCGCTGCATGCCCGCTGCTCGACAGTGGAGGCCGAAATTCTCGGCACCCGATTCAGCTACAAGATTGGCGCGCCCGGACGGCATCTCGTGATCAACTCGCTCGCGGTGCTGGCTGCCGCCGAACTGGTCGGCGCCGATATTGCGATCGCCGCTTTGGCATTGGCCGAGTTGCACGCAGCGGCAGGGCGTGGCGCGCCAATCACCATTGAGGTTTTCGGCGGCTCGGCACTTATCCTCGATGAGAGCTACAACGCCAATCCCGCCTCGGTCGACGCCGCTTTGGCGGTCCTTGGCCGGTCGGTGATCGGGCCGCAGGGCCGCCGTATCGCGGTGCTTGGCGACATGCTGGAACTTGGGCCGAACGGCCTGGTTTTGCATCGGGGGCTGGCCGATACAGTCGTTGCCAATGGCATCGATCTCGTCTTCTGCTGCGGTCCTTTGATGCAAGAGCTCTGGCAAGCTCTTCCGGCAGACCGCCGCGGCGGCTATGCAGGGGACTCCGCCGCGCTCGAAGCGCAAGTGCTGCCGGCAATCCGTGCCGGCGATGTCATCATGGTGAAGGGCTCGCTAGGTTCGCGTATGGGTCCGATCGTCAAGGCCCTGCAGCGCGCCTATCCGCACCACACACTGGAAGACGCTCCCGCACAAGGTTGATGGCAATGTTGTATTGGCTGGTCGATCTGTCGGACAAGCTGTCGGTCCTCAACGTCTTTCGCTACATCACGTTTCGTACCGGCGGCGCAGTCATAACCGCGCTGCTGTTTGTGTTCCTGTTCGGGCAGAACATCATCGACCGGCTGCGGCTGTTGCAGGGCAAGGGCCAACCGATCCGCGCCGACGGTCCGAAATCGCACGTCATCGCCAAGGCCGGCACGCCGACCATGGGCGGGTTGATGATCCTGTCCGGTATGCTGGTGTCGACACTGCTGTGGGCAAACCCGACCAATCCATACGTGTGGGTGGTGTTATGGGTGACGCTCGGCTTCGGTCTGGTCGGCTTCTATGACGATTATCTGAAAGTCACCAAACAATCCCACGACGGCTTTGGCGGCCGCATCCGGCTCGTCATCGAGGCCGCCATTGCCGGGCTGGCCTGCTTTGCGCTGGTGCGGCTTGGGCACGCGCCGTTTTCGACGTCGCTGGTATTTCCTTTTTTCAAGGAGCTGGTGCTCAATCTCGGCTGGTTTTTCGTGCTGTTCGCGATGTTCATCATCGTGGGCGCCGGCAACGCAGTAAATCTCACCGACGGCCTCGATGGTCTCGCCATTGTCCCGGTCATGATTGCCGCGGCAAGCTTCGGGATGATCTCGTATCTCTCGGGCAACACCGTTTTCGCCGATTATCTGCAAATTCATTATGTCGCGGGTACCGGCGAGCTTTCGGTTCTGTGCGGCGCCGTGCTCGGCGCGGGCTTGGGTTTTCTGTGGTTCAACGCGCCGCCGGCGACGATTTTCATGGGCGATACCGGCTCGCTCGCGCTCGGCGGCATGCTCGGCGCGGTCGCCGTCGCCACCAAGCACGAGATTGTGCTGGCGGTGATCGGCGGTTTATTCGTGCTGGAAGCGGTCTCGGTGATCGTGCAAGTGGTCTCATATAAGCTGACCGGAAAGCGCGTATTCAAGATGGCGCCGATCCATCATCATTTCGAACAGCTCGGCTGGACCGAGCCACAGATCGTTATTCGGTTCTGGATCGTCGCGGTCGTGCTCGCCCTCGCCGGCCTTTCCACCTTGAAACTGAGATAGGCGGCGTGATTCCGATCACGACCTTTGCCGGTAGAAAAATCGCGATATTTGGGCTGGGCGCTTCGGGCCTTCTCAGCGCCAGCGCACTATTGGCCGGCGGCGCCGACGTCGTCGCGTTCGATGACGATCCACGGAGCGTCGTCAAGGCGAGCGCGAGCGGAATTCCTACCGCTGACCTGCGCCAGCTCGACTGGTCGAAGATCGCCGCGCTCGTGCTCGCGCCCGGTGTTCCGCTCACGCATCCGTCGCCGCATTGGGCGGTGCAGCTCGCCCACAAAGCGGATGTCGAAGTGATCGGCGACATCGAACTATTTTGTCGCGAGCGCCGGCGCGAGGCTCCCACGGCGCCGTTCGTCGCCATCACGGGGACCAACGGCAAATCCACCACCACCGCGCTGATTGCGCATCTGACGGCCTCGGCCGGTATGGACACGCAGCTCGGCGGCAATATCGGAACCGCGATCCTGTCTTTGGCGCCGCCGCGGCCGGCGCGCGTGCATGTCATCGAATGCTCGTCCTATCAGATCGATCTCGCGCCCTCGCTCGATCCGTCGGTCGGCATTCTGATCAATCTCAGTGAAGACCATCTCGACCGCCACGGCACCATGCAAAACTATGCCGCGGTGAAGGAACGTCTGGTCAGCGGCGTACCCGAAGGCGGCAGCGCGATTGTCGGGGTCGACGACGAATGGTGCGAGAAGATCGCGGCACGGCTCGCGCAAGCCGGCAAGCGCGTGGTGCAGATTTCGGTCCGCCGCAAACTCACCCACGGCCTTTACGTCGAGAACGGCCGCATCCTGCGCGCGCAGGGTGGCGACTCCTCCCTGATTGCCGAACTGGCGGGCATCGGCTCTTTACGCGGCCTGCACAATGCGCAGAACGCCGCCGCCGCCGCCGCCGCCGCGCTCGCGCTCGGTCTTGATCCGCCGGCGATCCAGGCCGGATTGCGATCGTTTCCCGGATTGGCGCACCGGATGGAAGAAGTCGGACGCCGTGGCGCCGTTCTCTTCGTCAATGACTCCAAAGCGACCAATGCCGACTCGGCCGCCCAGGCGCTGGCCTGTTTCCATGATATTTTTTGGATTGCCGGAGGCCGAGCCAAGACCGGGGGAATCGAAAGCCTGCGACCGTTCTTCCCGCGCATCCGCAAGGCCTATCTGATCGGCGAAGCCGCCGGTCAGTTTGCCGCCACTCTGGCCGACACCGTGGCGCACGAGACCGCCGGTACGCTCGACAACGCGCTTGCCGCGGCGGCGCGCGACGCCGCCGCTACTTCGGCCCAGGGATCCGCACACGAGCCGGTCGTGTTGCTTTCGCCCGCCTGCGCCTCGTTCGATCAGTATCGGAATTTCGAAGTGCGCGGCGATGCCTTTCGCAAGCTGGTCCAGGCATTGCCGGGATTGCAGAAGAACGCAGGCCTTTAAGCCATCTTAATTGGCTGGAAACCATGTCCGATGCAGGACTAGTGGTCCGATTCTAACATTCGCTGCCGACGGACATCCTTCATCATGGCTTCGCGCGCGCAACCGACCTTGTTCAGCGAGTGGTGGCGAACGGTCGACCGGCTGACGCTGGCGGCTCTCGGCACCCTGATGCTCGGCGGCATCGTGCTGTGCCTCGCCGCGAGCCCGCCGGTCGCGGCGCGCCTCGGGCTTGATCCGTTCCACTTCGTTAATCGGCAGGTCTTGTTTCTGATCCCCGCGGTGCTGGTGCTGATCGCAGCTTCGTTCCTCTCACCGCCCGAGATCCGCAAAGTGGCGCTTGTCGTGTTCGCGGTGAGCTTGGCTCTAACCGCCTTGACGCCTTACTTCGGCGCCGAGATCAAGGGCGCGCGGCGGTGGCTTGTCATTCTTGGGGTCAATATCCAGGCCTCCGAATTCCTCAAGCCAGCCTTCGTCATTCTCATCGCCTGGCTATTTGCCGAAAGCGCGAAGCGACCGGAAATGCCGGCGAACTCGATCGCGCTCGCGCTGCTCGTCATCGTCGTCGCGCTTTTGGTCCTGCAGCCAGATTTCGGGCAAACCATGCTGATCGCGCTGGTTTGGGGCGCGCTGTTCTATATCGCCGGCATGCGCCTGATATGGGTGATTGGATTGGCGGGCGCGGCCGGCGCCGGTCTGCTCGCTGCTTTCTTCACCGTTCCCCACGTCGCCCAGCGCATCAATCGCTTTCTCGATCCGGCATCGGGCGACACTTTCAATATCGACATCGCCACCGAATCTTTCATTCGCGGCGCCTGGTTCGGGCGCGGCCCGGGCGAAGGCACCATCAAACGGGTGCTCCCGGAAGGTCACACCGATTTCGTGTTTGCCGTTGCAGCCGAGGAATTCGGCGTGGTGCTGTGCCTCATTCTGGCGGCGCTGTTCGCCTTTATTGTCATTCGCGCGCTGGCGAAGGCGATGGCCAGCGACGATCCGTTCATCCGTTTCGCCACCGCCGGCCTCGCTATGCTGTTCGGTTTGCAATCGGCCATCAACATGGCCGTCAATCTTCATTTGATGCCGGCAAAAGGGATGACGCTCCCGTTCATCTCCTACGGCGGCTCATCCTTGATTTCGCTCGCTTATGGCATGGGCATGCTGGTCGCGCTCACCCGCGAGCGGCCGCGCGCCAGACTTGCCGGCCACCACGGACTGATTGCGAGTCCGGCATAATGGTCCAATCGCAATCGCCGTCGGTGCTGGTCGCGGCCGGCGGCACCGGCGGCCATTTGTTTCCGGCGGCGGCGTTGGCCGACGTGCTTCTTTCCCGCGGCATCGCCGTCCACCTCGCGACCGACCGTCGCGCTGCGCGATTCGGCGACACCTTCGCCGATGACACGATCCATGTCGTCGCCAGCGCCACCATACGCGCGCGTAATCCCGTCGCGCTGACACGAACGGCAGCCGCACTCGGGCTCGGTATTTTTCAGGCGTGGCGGCTGATCGGCCGGTTACGCCCCGCGGCCGTGATCGGCTTTGGCGGCTATCCGAGCGTTCCGCCGGTCCTTGCTGCAGTATGGCGCGGCGTTCCGAGCATCATCCATGACGCCAATGCCGTCGTCGGCCGCGCCAACCGGCTGTTGGCGCCGCGGGTCACCGCAATCGCCACAACCTTTCCGGACACCTTCGGCGAGGCGCCGAATTTGGCCGCCAAGGCGACGCTCACCGGCAACCCGGTCCGAGCGGCGGTGATCGCGGCTGCGGCAGCATCCTACAACGCGCCTGCCGATATGCTGCACCTCCTGATATTCGGCGGCAGTCAAGGCGCGCGGATCATGGCGGACATCGTGCCGGCGGCGATCGCGCGGCTCGACCCCGGACTGCGCGCACGGCTGCACATTGTCCAGCAGGCGCGCGAGGAGGACCTGGCCCGCGTTCGCGAGGCTTATGCCAGCCTCTCGGTTGCGGCCGAAGTGGCGACGTTCTTTGCCGACCTGCCGGCGCGCATCGCCGCAAGCGATTTGGTCGTGGCCCGCTCCGGCGCTTCGACGGTTGCCGAATTGGCCGCGATCGGGCGGCCATCGATCCTCGTGCCGCTGCCGCATGCAATCGATCAGGATCAATTTGCCAATGCCGGTGTATTGGACCGCGCCGGCGGCGCGCTGCGCATTGTGCAGGAGGCTTTCACTCCCGAGCGGTTGGCGCAGGAAATCGCCGCGCTTGCGGGAACGCCGCACCGCCTCAGCGCCATGGCCGCGGCAGCGCGCTCATTGGGTCGATTGGACGCCGCCGAGCGTCTTGCCGATCTGGTCCTCAAGGTGGCAGCGATCGCTTAAGCCCCGAGGCGACCTAGGCGCGAACAAACAATGGCGGACTTGTTGCTGCCATCCGCCTCGTTCATTGATAGGCTTTACGAGCTAGCGCCGGAACGGCGAGAGTGGAGAGCCGCATGAAACTGCCGCGCGACATCGGGCCGATCCACTTCATCGGCATCGGCGGCATTGGCATGAGCGGCATCGCCGAGGTGCTGGTGAACCTCGGCTATACGGTGCAAGGTTCCGATCAAGCCGATGGCGCCAATGTCAAACGGCTGCGCGACAAGGGCGTGAAAATTGCGATCGGTCATGCGGCGGATAATCTCGCCGGCGCCAACGTCGTGGTGATTTCGTCGGCGATCAAGGCTGACAATCCGGAGCTCGCCGCGGCCCGCGCACAACGACTGCCGGTGGTCCGCCGCGCCGAAATGCTGGCTGAATTGATGCGGCTGAAAAGCTGCATCGCTATCGCCGGCACCCACGGCAAGACGACGACGACCTCGATGGTGGCGGCGCTGCTCGATTCCGGCGGCTTTGATCCGACCGTGATCAATGGCGGCATCATCAACGCATATGGCACCAATGCGCGGCTGGGCGCCGGCGACTGGATGGTGGTGGAGGCGGACGAATCCGATGGCAGCTTTCTCAAGCTTCCCGCCGACATCGCCGTGGTGACCAATGTCGATCCCGAACATCTCGATCACTTCAAGACGTTCGATGCGGTGCAGGACGCGTTTCGCGCTTTTGTCGAGAACGTCCCGTTCTACGGCTTCTCGGTCATGTGCATCGATCACCCCATCGTGCAAAACCTGGTCGGCCGCATTGAAGATCATCGCATCGTCACCTATGGCGAGAACCCGCAAGCCGACGTGCGCCTCGTCGATGTGTCGCATGCCGGCGGCTCGTCGTTGTTCACGGTGCTGTTCAGCCAAACGGGGTCGCGGCCCGCCCACGAAATCAAACACATCGGCCTGCCGATGCCTGGCCGCCACAATGCGCTCAACGCGACCGCCGCCATCGCCATCGCACATGAGCTCGGCGTCTCCGACCAGACGATCCGCGAAGCCTTCGCCAAATTCGGCGGCGTGCGCCGGCGCTTTACCCGCACCGGAATCTGGAACGGCGTCGCGATTATCGATGACTACGGCCATCATCCGGTGGAAATTGCGGCCGTTCTGCGCGCGGCACGGGAGTCGACCAAAGGCCGTGTGCTCGCGGTAGTGCAGCCGCATCGCTTCACGCGGCTCGCGGCATTGTTTGATCAATTCTGCACCTGCTTTAACGATGCCGACACGGTGATCGTGGCCAACGTCTATCCGGCGGGTGAGGCGCCGATGCCCGGCATCGATCGCGACGCGCTGGTGCAAGGCTTGCGCACGCACGGACATCGCCATGTGATTGCCCTCGACGGGCCGCAGATGCTGGCGCAGCTTGTCGCCAATGCGGTCGAACCGGGCGACTACGTTGTTTGCCTGGGCGCCGGCTCCATCACGCAATGGGCCTATGCGCTGCCGGCCGAACTTGCCGCGCTCGGGACCGGGTAATGCCTTTTCCCGATCTCACGCCGTTGCTCAAGAGCAGAATGCCGGACTTGCGCGGCCGCGCGCTCGCCAACCAGCCGCTCGCCGAGCTGACATGGTTTCGCGTTGGCGGACCGGCGCAGCTTCTTTTCATGCCCGATGACGAGGCCGATCTTGCTTACTTCCTCGGTCAATTGCCGGAAGAGGTCGCCGTCACGGTCATCGGTCTCGGCTCCAACCTGATCGTGCGCGACGGTGGTGTGCCGGGGGTCGTCATAAGACTGGGCCGCGGCTTTAACGGGATCGCGGTCGAAGGTGCGCGGATTCGCGCCGGCGCTGCGGTGCCGGACGTCAAGGTCGCACGCGCGGCCCAGGAGGCCGGCGTCGGCGGTTTGTCGTTCATGCGTGGCATTCCCGGTGCGATCGGCGGGGCACTGCGCATGAATGGCGGCGCCTATGGGCGCGAGACCAAAGATGTGCTCGTCGAGGCGCGCGCCGTCGACCGGCGTGGACGCGTGCACGTGCTGAGCAATGCCGACATGCATTACAGCTACCGCCATTGCGGTGCGCCCGACGATTATATTTTTACCGAGGCGCTGTTCGCCGGCGAACGCGGCGATCCCAAAATTATTGCTCAAGAGATGGAAAAAATAACCGAGGCGCGCGAGTCGACCCAGCCGGTCAAAAGCCGCACCGGCGGTTCGACGTTCAAAAACCCGCCCGGCAACAAGGCCTGGCAATTGATCGATGCCGCCGGTTGTCGCGGATTGACCAACGGCGCCGCGCAGGTGTCCGAGATGCATTGCAATTTTCTGATCAACCGCGGCGGCGCAACCGCGGCGGACATCGAACGGCTGGGCGAGCTGGTGCGGCGCAAAGTCGAGGACCATTCCGGCGTCACGCTCGAATGGGAAATCGCGCGGATCGGCGTCGCCGGATGAATCCGCGCTCCAGTTTCTTGCTTCTTTATACTGCGCGCGCATTGCGCGGCTTCGGCGATGGTTTTGCCACCATCGTGCTTCCGGTCTATCTGGCCAGGATCGGATTCGGCGCCGCGCAAATCGGATTACTTGCGGCCGCCGCGTTGCTCGGTACCGCTGTTCTGACGCTCGCCATAGGACTGTTTGCGCCGCGTCACGATCTTCGCCGTTTGTTGATCGCCGGCGCCGTCTTGATGGTCGCAACCGGTCTGGCGTTTCCTGCCTTCGAGCAGATCGGGCTTCTCATCGCGGTCGCCTTTTTCGGCACCGTCAATCCGTCGACCGGCGACATCGGCGTTCTGATACCGATCGAGCATGCGGCGCTGGCGCAAGGCGCGGCCGATCAGGACCGCACGCGCGTATTCGCTCGCTATAGCCTGGTCGGCGCGCTGTCGATGGCCGCCGGCGCCTTGGCGGCGGCCGCGCCACAGCTGCTGACCGCGAATGGCATGAGCGAACTCTCCGCATTGCGGACGATGTTCTACGCCTATGCGCTTCTCGGCGCTGTCAGCGCGGTGCTCTACTATTGCCTGCCGCGCGGCAATATCGAGCACACGGCTGCCGCGGCGCCGCTGAACGTTTCGCGCGGCGTCGTGTACAAGCTCGCCGCTCTGTTCAGCGTCGATGCCTTCGCCGGTGGATTTGTCGTGCAGTCGCTGCTCGCGGTGTGGCTGTTCAAGCGCTTTGATATGTCGCTCGCGGCCGCGAGCCTGTTCTTTTTCTGGTCGGGCGTGTTCAGTGCCTTCTCTTATCCGCTGGCGGCGATCATCGCGCGGCGCATCGGCTTGGTGAACACGATGGTGTTCACCCATATTCCCTCAAGTCTGTTTCTCATCTTCGCCGCCGTGTCGCCGAACTTGACGGCGGCGCTCGGTTTTCTCTTGGCGCGATCGGCGCTCTCGCAAATGGACGTTCCGACGCGAAGCTCCTACGTCATGGCCGTGGTAACCCCGCCGGAGCGGCCCGCCGCGGCGAGCGTCACGGCGGTTCCCCGCAGCCTTGCCTCGTCGCTGAGCCCGGCACTGGCCGGCGTTTTGCTGGGCGGTCCATTCCTCGGCGCCCCGTTGATAATCTGCGGCGCCCTCAAGATCGCCTACGACGCCGCGTTGCTATTTTCATTCCGCCACGTCAAGCCGCCTGAAGAGGCCCGTGTCTGAGCGCGAACGCCCAGCTCTTGGGTCCGATCGCGCTTGCGGAATTTAATAATCGACCGCGGAAAGTCTCGACCTTTCCACGATTGTCGATTCTAGTGGTGTCGGTGCGAATCAGCGCGCTGGGCGCAGCCAGCGAGGCGGAGCTATGGCCAAGCACGTCGCCGTTCTGATGGGAGGCTGGTCGGCCGAGCGCGAAGTATCGCTGCGTTCCGGCAAGGCCTGCGCCGATGCCCTGGCGCGGCGCGGCTACCGAGTGAGCTCCCTCGATGTGACGCCGGACATCGCCACCGCGCTCGCAGCGGCCAAGCCGGACGTCGCGCTCAACGTGCTTCACGGCCGGCCGGGCGAGGACGGCACGCTGCAGGGCTTGTTGGAAATCTTGAGCATTCCCTACAGCCATTCGGGCGTATTGGCGTCCGCTCTGGCCATGCACAAGGGCTACGCCAAGGCGCTGTTCAAGGCGGCCGGCGTTCCGGTCGCAGAGGATCGGGTGGTGTCGCGCCTGGAGGCGGCCAAAGCGCACGTCATGCCGCCGCCCTACGTCGTCAAGCCGATCGCCGAAGGCTCGAGCGTTGGCGTTTTCATCGTCACCGAAGCGCATCCGCATCCGCCGCAGGAGCTTTACCGCGACGACTGGGCGTTCGGGGATAGCGTCATGGTCGAGCGCTACATCCCGGGCAAGGAGCTGACCTGTGCGGTGCTCGGCGACCGGGCACTTGACGTCATCGAAATCGTGCCAGCCACGCAGTTCTACGACTACGAAGCCAAATATGCCGCCGGCGGGTCCAAGCACCTGCTGCCGGCGCCAATTTTACCAAATGTTTACCAGGAGGTCCGAAGACTGGCTCTGGCTGCGCATAACGCGCTCGGCTGCCGTGGGGTCAGCCGCGCGGACTTTCGCTACGACGATCGGGGGACGGGAAAGCTGGTCTGCCTCGAGGTCAATACCCAACCCGGCATGACCGAGACCTCGCTCGTGCCTGAACTTGCTGCCTATGCGGGCATCACGTTCGATGAGCTGGTGCAATGGATGGTGGAGGACGCCTCGACCAACCGCTGAAGCGGTCGGGGCAATCAGCGACAGGATGGGTCGGCGCTCCGGTTGACGAGCCGGATTGCGCGCGCGTCGAAGCCGATCAGGACCTCGCAAATGGTTTCGGCTTTGCGGTCGGCGGCCGCCGTATCCGGCGTTGGGCCGCTCGCTTAAGCCAAATTCCCCAGGGCGCCGGAGTTGGCGCTTCGCTGCTGTTGCTTGGCGGCACGCTGGCTTATGGCGCGATCGCGGGCGGCCATGTGGCCGCGGTCACCGATTGGCTGAAAGGCGCGCGCGACAATGCCGCCAATGCGCTCGGCTTTGGCATTGCCGCAGTCTCGGTCAGCGGCGGCAGCCAGATCAATCGCGAGCAGGCGCTCGCTTTGGCCGGAGTGACCGGCCGCTCGTCGCTGTTGTTTTTCGATGCCGAAACCGCGCGGGCCCGGCTCGTGGCCAACCCGTGGATCGCCGATGCCGCCGTGCTCAAGCTCTATCCGGATCGTCTGCTGATCACGCTGACCGAACGGCGCGCC
The DNA here is from genome assembly GCA_051961815.1 of Xanthobacteraceae bacterium. Lineage (GTDB taxonomy): Bacteria > Pseudomonadota > Alphaproteobacteria > Rhizobiales > Xanthobacteraceae > BOG-931. The sequence continues at coordinate 544 of JBQCCX010000081.1, read as the reverse complement.
TTCGCGCTGTGGCAGCGAAATGGCCAAATCAACGTCATTGCCGAGGACGGCACGGTGCTGCAGCCGTTTGTCGAGGACCGTTATCGCGGGCTGCCGCTTGTGGTCGGCAGCGGCGCCGAGCGCCGCGCCAAGGACTTTGTCGGCCTGATTGATCGCTATCCGGAAATCCGGTCCGCGGTGCGCGCTTCGGTCCTGGTTGCCGATCGGCGCTGGAATCTGCGCCTGACGAACGGCCTCGATGTCCGGCTTCCCGAGCGCGATCTGCAAGCTGCGCTCGAGCGCCTGGTCAAACTGGATCATGACAAAAAGCTCTTGTCGCGCGATATCGCGAGCATCGATCTGCGGCTGGTTGACCGCGTGACGGTGCGCTTGTCCGATGCCGCGGTGCAGGCGCGCGACGAGGCGCTCAAAGCCAGCCAAAGAAAGAAAAAGGGCGGCGACGCATGAACGCGCTCGGTCATGGCGTGACGCCGAAGATGAAGCCTGTTCCGGCGCGTCGCAGCGTCGTGGTCGCTGCGCTCGACGTGGGCTCGAGCAAAGTCGT
>JBQCCX010000080.1:0-2601 GCA_051961815.1 Xanthobacteraceae bacterium | reverse complement strand
GATCTCGTTGACGCCCTCGGAGAAATAATTGGCAAGCCCGAGCGGGTTGCACAGTTCATTGAAAATCCAATAGTCCGATTTTGACTCGCCAAGCGGCTCGATCGCCGGCGCCTGGAAAACAATGACTCGATGGTTGAGCTGTTGCTGGCCATGATGGCCGTAGCCGCCGAGCCCCGCCCATTCGCTGATATCGGTGCGCTCGAAATTGGTGCAAGCCGGCAAGATCACATCGGCAAACTTCGCTTCGCCTTCGAGCCAGATCGATTGATTGACCACGAATTCCAGGTTCGGCGACTGATACATTCGCACCCAGCGATTGGTGTTGTTCATCGTCGATAGAATCGAGCCGCCGTATTTGTAGAGCATGCGCACCGGTGCGTGGCCGGGAGCCGGATAGGCGAACCGCGCGAATTGATGCTCGATCGATTTCCCAATCCAGGGATAGCCCTCGGCCTTGCCGTCGATGATCGCCTCGGGAACAAAAATACGCGGGATACGCTGGCCGTTGGAATTCATGGTCGGCAGCTGCGGCATGCGCTGATAGAGCTCGACCGGCATGGCCGTGTTTTCCAGATCGCCCGACATTCCGCCGTCGGCGTAGCCGGGGAAATAGAAATTGAAATCGAGCGGGCAGCCCCATTGCAAATTGCCCATGTTCACGCCCGGCTTGCCAAGGCCCTGCATGGCGACAAGGCAAACCATCACGCGCGCCCATTGAATTCCGGTCTGATTGCGGCAAGCGCCGCCGTGACCGTTGCCCCAGCCGCCTGGCGCCAGGTAGACGCGCTTTCGCCCCCATTCGCGGGCCAGCGCGCGCACGTCCTTTGCGGGAACGCCGGTCTCGCGCTCCTGCCACTCGGGCGTCTTGGCCGTGCCGTCCTCTTCGCCGAGCAGGTAGGCCTTCCATTTGTCGAAGCCGACGGTGTGCGTCTTGACGTAATCCTTGTCGTAGAGGCCTTCCTTGATCCAGACATAGGCGATCGCCATCGCCATCGCGACCGAGGTGGTCGGCTTCGGCGCGAACCATTTGCCGGGCAGGAATTGCGCCGACGCGTTGTAGTACGGGTCGACGTGCACGACCTTGATGCCGAGCTTCGCATTCTTCAGCCACTGCCGCCGCACGGTGCCTTCCTGCGCGCCGTATGAGCCCGAGGTCGATTCCGGATCGGCCGACCAGAACACGATCATCTCGCAGTTCTGCAGGCAGTCCTCGACGGTGCCGTAGGTTTCCGACTGGCCGACGCGCAAAGTGTAGCCCCAGTGGTGCACCGCGCCCCAGTACCAGCCCTCCCAGGAATCCGGATTGTGATGCACGCGCGTCATGCCGACCGCGTTGGCGAAACGGTACAGCGCGGAGAGGTAATAGCCGATGTTGCCCCAGGTATGATGCGAACCGTGCGAGGTCGCGACCGATCCGGGTCCATGCTCGCGCTTGCAGCGCTTGATCTCGCCCGCCTCGAGGTCGAGCGCCTCTTCCCATGAAATGCGCACGTAGTCCGACTTGCCGCGGTTCTGCGGATTACGATTGCCGTTCGGATCGAAGTCGACGCGCGTCATCGGATAGAGCAGCCGGTTCGGCGCATAGACGATGGATTTTGCGTTTTGACCGTGCGGTGCGAGCGAGGTCTTGCGCGGCGGCGTGAATTTCATGCCGCGCGCTTCGATGGTCCACGGCCGCGGATCGGTCGCATCGAACTCGATCGGCGTCATGCGCACGATCTTGCCGTCTTTGACGGTGATGAACACCGGCCCGCCGTTGGTCATGTTGCAATAGCGCGTGGAGCCGTCCGGCATGGGTTTGCCGAATTTCCAATGCGCGGTCTGGCTCATCATCACGGTCTGCGCGAACCAGTTGGCGAGCCCATCGTCGCCGTCGACGGTCAGCACGAAGTCCTTCTGCGCGTTGATCTGGCGCAGCCATTCGATCGGCGGCGTGAGCAGCGAAGCTGCAGCGGCGGCGTTCTTGAAGTTGACCGTGACGTCGGCCTTTTTCAGCACGCCTGCGCCCGACGTGATCTTGCCGCCGGCGAACTTGAACCAGCGCCCTATGCGCTCGTCGCGCGCCACGAACTGCGCGGTGAGATCGCGCTCTTTCACACGCGCGGCAAAGACGGGAGAGCGCCGGCGCGCGACTTTCAGCAGCTGCGACAGCCAGAACAGGATCAGCTTCAGCTTGATCTCGGCAAGCATGGGCTTCCTCCGCTTATGTTCGCGCGCATGATCACTCCGCCGCAATCACTTCGTCCGGCGCCGGGGCCTTGGCCACGCGGCACAGCAGCGCGCGCAACTGGTAGGTGCCCATCGCCGGATCGTAAGGCGGACCGTTGTCGGTCAGCACGTTGGCGTTGGCGTCCCAGACGCCGTAATCGGGGCCGGCGCGTTCGGGAAACCACCAGCCGTGCTGCACGTGGACGACGCGGCGGTCGATGCCGCTCATGATCTTCGCCTTCTGCCGGATGCGTCCGCGCCGCGTTTCGATCCACATCCAGTCGCCGTTCGCGATGCCGAGCCAGGCCGCCGTGTCGGGATGAATCTCGGCCTGCGGATCGCGCTGGCTCTTGCGCAGCCGCTCGATCTGCCGGTGTTCGGAATTGAAAAAAT
>JBQCCX010000079.1:0-7777 GCA_051961815.1 Xanthobacteraceae bacterium | reverse complement strand
GATTAATCCGGTCGTGGTGCATGGCGGCGGGCCGCAGATCGAAGCCATGCTCAAGCGTGTCGGCGTCAAATCGCAATTCGCCGGCGGCCTGCGCGTCACCGACGAACAGACGCTCGAAGTCGTCGAAATGGTTCTGGCCGGGTCGATCAACAAACAGATGGTCGGCTACATCAATGAAGCCGGCGGCAAAGCGATCGGGCTTTGCGGCAAGGACGGCAACATGGTGGTGGCGCGCAAGCTCACGCGCACCGTGGTCGACCCCGATTCGGCGATCGAGAAAATCGTCGACCTGGGTTTTGTCGGCGAGCCGGAACGGGTCGACACCACCGTCCTCGACGAGGTGCTCGGCCGCAATCTTATTCCGGTCCTCGCCCCGGTCGCGGCGGGTGCCAATGGCGGCACCTATAACGTCAATGCCGACACCTTTGCCGGGTCAATTGCCGGCGCGCTCAAGGCCAAGCGGCTGTTGCTGCTCACCGATGTCGCCGGCGTATTCGACAAGTCGAAAGAGCTCATCAAGGAGCTGACCGCCGACGAAGCGCGCCGGCTGATCGCCGACGGAACGATCTCCGGCGGAATGATCCCCAAGGTCGAAACCTGCATCGACGCGCTCGAACGCGGCGTCGAAGCCGTGGTCATTCTCGACGGCAAGGTGCCGCACGCGGTGCTGCTCGAGCTTTTCACCGAGCTCGGCGCCGACACTTTGTTTCGCCGCTGATCCACACCGGCTGTCCGACCGCGAATGAGCGCGTCCCCGCTCCGTGACCGCATGCACCGGCTTGCTCCCGGTATCACCGCGGGCACCGCGCTCGGCATCTCCGATGTGCTGGCAAAGATCGTACTGGCCGGCGGCGTCGATGTTGTCTCGATGTTGTCGTTCCGCAGCCTGGTCGGGCTTGCTTTCGTGGCGAGCTGGTTCCGGTTCGGGCGCCGTGCGGCGGCAACGATCGAGGTCCGCATCATCTCGATGATCGTCGGGATTATTTTCGCCGGGCTGATCTTCTGCTTATTCAAGGCGATCGAAACCATCGACGTTCCGACCGCGGTCCTGTCTTACTTCACATACCCGCTGCTCACCGGACTGACAGCTGCATTGGCCGGCATCGAACCGCTGCGCTGGAAAGGGATGGTCTGCGCCGCGATTGCGTTCTGCGGGCTCGCGCTGCTGATCGACGCCCATCCTGCCGGCTTCGCCATTGCCGGGGTCGTCTATGCGATCGGAGCGGCAGCCTGCCGGACCGCAGTTTTGCTGATCACGCGCGCTTATCTCGTCGGCGCCGACGCGCGCCTGACCACCTGGTATTCGATGCTGTCATCCACGGTGATTTTCGTCGCGGCGTCCTTTGCGCAGCAGGCATTTAACTTGCCGCATTCCGGTCTGCTCTGGACCTATCTCGTCGCGCTCAGTTTCGCCACCACGGCGGCGATCTTGTTCATATTTCTCTCGACCGTGCGCATCGGCGCCTTCCGCACCGCGGTGATCATGCATCTTGAGCCATTGACGGCGACAATCCTCAGCGGATTTATGCTCGGCGAGATCATCGGCCCGATGCAGGCGGTCGGCGTCGCCATCATGCTCGGCGGCCTGATTGCATTCCAGGTATGGCGCTGACGCGGCGGCCGCGCGTTGTCCGGCGGCGCCGGTGAGGTAGCATTGCGCCCGGGGAGCGAGGTCCGGGAGCAGCATCATGGACGCGACGTCGACCGCAGAGACTCCGCATTGCCACTTGCATCATCATCCATCGCGGCGGGAGCTGTTGACCGCGGCCTCCGCGCTCTGTGCCGCGGCAAGTTTCGCGATGCCGGGCGCTGCGATTGCGGCCGAAGAAGCGAAATTGATCGACACCCACCATCACTTCTACCCGCCGCCTTATCAGAAAGCCTGGTCCGACTGGGAGGATCAGCGCAAGATTCCACATCTCGGCGTGCAGCTCGCCTGGTCGCGCGACCAGGACATCGAGGCGATGGACAAAAACGGCGTCACCACGAGCGTGCTGTCGCTGGCCTCGACGCCGGGCACCTGGTTCGATGCCGGCCCCCAGGCGGCGCACGACATGGCGCGCCAATGTTGCGATTTCGCGGCGGAAATGGTGCGCGACAGACCCGGCCGTTACGGCCTGTTCGCGCCGCTGTCGATGCTCGACACCGATGCCACGCTCAAAGAAATCGAATATGCGCTCGATACGCTCAAGGCCGACGGCGTCAATCTGCAGACCAATTACGGAGACAAATGGCTCGGCGACGCGACCTATCAGCCGATTTTCGAGGAGCTGAATCGGCGCAAGGCCGTGGTCTACGTCCATCCGCTGGTCGCGAGTTGCTGCGGCAGGCTCAATATCGGCGCGTTCCCGGCGGTGATCGAGGTGCCGCACGATACGACGCGCACCATCGTGAGTCTCTTGCTCAGCGGCACCTTTGCGCGGCTGCACGACATCAAATGGCTGTTTTCGCATGCCGGCGGCACAATTCCGATGCTGGCTGGCCGCATCGAGTCGTTCTTCGATCGCGCGGGCAACCGCGACCGCTTTGCGCCAGAGGGCATCGAAACCGAATTTCGCCGTCTCTATTACGACACCGCCAATGCAACCCACCCGGCGTCGATGGCGGCGCTGACTGCACTGATACCGCTGTCACAAATCACTTATGGCAGCGATTACCCATATTATCCGCTCAATCAGATTGAAAATCTGCGGCGAATCTTGTCCTCCCAGGATCTCGCCGCGGTTTCCAGCGGCAATGCGGTACGGCTGTTGCCGCGCTTAAGTGCCTAGGAAATGGGCGTGGTTCTATTCACGTCACGGTGAACAACGTTCGTCGTTGCGCGTTGGAACAAGCCGGCGAGCGCGATCAAATGCAGTTGATCCGAATCGTACGGTCGTGCCATCGTTGGCCGCAGTCACAAACTTGGCCAAGTTTGCGCTGAAGTTTGCCTCCAAAGCTTCCGCTAATCACGCAAATCGCCCGTGTAAAGTTCGAAGGTGGAGCAATGCGCGGCTTCCACAACAGCTCCTTCGATCCGCAAACGCTCGTGCTTCTGGAAGCGGTTTTCGACGAAGCATGGCTGACGCTGAAGTCGATCGGCAACAAAACCGTCAAGCCCGACGAGTTGGCGCGCTGCGTGCTGCGGCTGGCTATGGAAGGCGAGCGCGATCCGGTGCGGCTGCACGACGGCGCGCTCAAAGGCCTGTTGCCGGCGACGGCGTGGCGCGAAGCGGGCTGAACTGCCAGCATGAACTGCCAAGCCTTCTCGCCCTACAGTCCGCTACGTATTTTGACGGCTTGCCTTTAAGAATGCGCTGCGAACACAGCCAGCGCGGCGACACAGCCGCCAGCCAGCGTACCGATTAGCAACGCCCATACGAATGGCATAGATTTACGCAAGGCGTGTCGCATCGATCGTTTGCGGCGCGGCGGCATGGTTCCCATTCTTGGATTGATTGTTCAATGATTCGGCAAACGTCAAAGCAAGGGCCGGACTTCCTCGTCGACAAAGATGGCAAGAAAGAGTCGGCGGCGGAGCCGCGGAACATGCGCCGCGCCGGACTAGCCGAGTCCAGCCCGGCCGATTTATCGCCTGCAGATTTCGGCAATGTCGAGACCTGGATCTTCGATCTCGACAACACGCTTTATCCGCATCATCTCAATCTGTGGCAGCAGGTCGACGTGCGCATTCGCAATTACATCGTCGACTTCCTCAAAGTCACGCACGAGGAGGCGTTTCGGCTGCAGAAGGACTACTACCGCCGCTATGGCACGACCTTGCGCGGCTTGATGGAAGAACACGGTCTCGACCCGGACAGCTTCCTGGAGATCGTGCACCAGATCGATCACTCGCCGCTGACCCCCAATCCGGCGCTTGGCGCGGCCATTGCCGCGCTTCCCGGCCGTAAATTCATTCTGACCAATGGCACGCGCGGCCACGCCGACGCGGTGATGCGGCGGATCGGCATCGAATCGCACTTCGACGACGTGTTCGACATCAGGGCGGCCGAGCTTGAGCCGAAGCCGCGGCGCGGCGTTTATGAACGCTTTCTGGCGCGGCACCAGGTCAAGGCGCAGCGCGCCGTCATCTTCGAGGATCTCGCCCGCAATCTCGAAGTGCCGCACGCGCTCGGGATGACTACGGTCCTGGTCGTGCCGCAAGGCACGCAAGTGGTGTTACGCGAGGAGTGGGAGCTCGCCGGGCGCGATTCCGCGCACGTCGATTATGTCACCGACGATCTGACCGCATTCTTGCGCGGCATTTCAGGTTGACGCCCTTAGAGATAGCCGGCCAGCCCGCCGATGTGCCAAGCCACCGGCATCAGCAGCGCTACCGTGAACTCGGAATCGCCACGAAAAATCGGGCGCGCGTGATTGTCGCCGCGAACAATGCCGAGCCCGCCGTAAATGATCGCGTAAACCGCAATCCAGAACGCCAGCTTGTACGAGGCCAGCCAATAAAAGACGCCGGCAACGAGGCCTATTCCCATCGTTATCATTGCATTTCCTTTGGTAGCGATAGCCGCGAAGGACCATGCAAGAAGAGTTCCAACTTCCTTACCAGCGGCCCCAGCCGATCGGTGAGTTCGGTTAACGCCGGCAACTTCTTCCGATCGCCTCCAATTGCTTGACATCGCCCGAGAACGCCCCGACAAACCGCCAGCACGGGTCTGCCTGATGTCGTCCGCCGAACTCGCCAAAACAATCGATTCCGCCTTCGATCGCCGCGAAGAATGGGGCCCGGCCAGCAAAGGTCCGGTTCGCGAAGCGGTCGAACAGGCGCTCGATCTCCTCGATCGGGGCGCCCTTCGCGTCGCCGAGCGGGCAAGCGACGGCACCTGGCGCGTCAACCAGTGGCTCAAAAAAGCGGTGCTGCTGTCGTTTCGTCTTAACGATATGAGCGAAATTCCGGGGGGGCCGGGCCATGCGGTCTGGTGGGACAAGGTCCCCTCGAAATTCGATCGCTGGGACGAAAAGCGGTTTCGCGCGGCCGGTTTTCGCGCCGTTCCAGGTTGCGTGGTGCGCCATTCCGCTTACATCGCGCCCGGCGTGGTGCTGATGCCGAGCTTCGTCAATCTCGGCGCCTATGTCGATTCCGGCAGCATGATCGACACCTGGGCGACGGTGGGCTCGTGCGCCCAGATCGGCAAAAATTGTCATATCTCCGGCGGCGCCGGCATCGGCGGAGTGCTCGAGCCGTTGCAAGCCGGACCGGTGATCATCGAAGACAATTGTTTCATCGGCGCACGCTCGGAGGTGGCCGAGGGCGTGATCGTGCGCGAAGGCTCGGTGCTTTCGATGGGCGTGTTTCTCGGCGCGTCGACCAAAATCATCGACCGCGAGAGCGGCGAGACGCTGACCGGCGAGGTGCCGGCTTATTCGGTCGTCGTGCCCGGCACGATCGCCGGCAAGCGCAGCAATTCCGGCGAAGCAAGTCCCAATCTTTACTGCGCGGTCATCGTCAAACGTGTCGATGAAAAAACCCGCGCCAAGACCAGCATCAACGAACTGCTGCGCGACTGAACGCAAGCAAGATCGGCGGCCGCGCGCAATGGATTGGGTCTATCTCTTCAACAGTTTCGAGGGCCGCATCAGCCGCCAGACGTTCTGGATCGGCATCGCGGTGCTCCTCGTCGCCGAAGTCGCCGCCCATCTCGCCGCTGAGGCGATCCAGGGCGATCGCCTCAGCGCCATCATCGATCTCGCCTTCACCTATCCGGAATTCGCGGTCGCTGCCAAGCGCGCGCACGATCGCAATCTGCCAATCTGGATCCTGATCGTTTTCTTTGGCGGCGGGGCGCTGCTCGACCTGCTCACGGTGATGAATTTAACCGGCAGCACCGAGCAGCCAAGCGTCTTGTCGCTGTTCATTGCGGTGCCGTTTACGGTTCTTTTGGTGGCTTTGATGATCGAGCTCGGTTTCCGCCGCGGCACGATCGGCCCCAATCGCTATGGACCGGATCCGGTCGCGTCGTGATGATAGCCATGATCTCGCTGCTTGGTGTTGACTGACGATGCCAGCTGACCCCGTCGCCATCGCTCGCGATCTCATCCGCTGCCGTTCGGTGACCCCGCATGAAGGCGGCGCGCTCGCCTACCTGCAACAGCTGTTGGCGCGCGCCGGCTTTGACGTGCATCGCGCGATCTTTGCCGAGCCGGGCACGGCGCCGGTCGACAATCTCTATGCGCGCATCGGCAAAGCGCGGCCGAATCTGTTGTTCGCCGGACATACCGACGTCGTCCCGCCGGGCAACGAGGGTGCCTGGTCGCACCCGCCATTCGCCGGCGCGATCGCCGGCGAGCGCCTGTACGGCCGCGGCGCGGTCGACATGAAGGGCGGCATCGCCTGTTTCGTCGCCGCGGCGCTCGATTATTTGGCGGGCAATGGCGGCAAGCCGAAAGGCTCGATCTCGTTTTTGATCACCGGCGACGAGGAAAGCGTGGCGGTCAACGGCACCGTCAAGCTCCTCAGCTGGGCCGCCGAGCGCGGCGAAACGTTCGACCATTGCATCCTCGGCGAGCCGAGCAATGTCGAGGCGCTCGGCGACACCATCAAGGCCGGACGGCGCGGCTCGCTCAACGGCACCTTGATCGTGAGCGGGCGGCAAGGCCACGTCGCCTATCCCGAGCGCGCCGACAATCCGATCCGCGGTTTGGCGACCTTGATTGCCGCGCTGCAGGCCCCGCTCGACGAGGGCAGCGAGCATTTCACCCCGTCGCATCTGGAATTCACTTCGGTCGACGTCGGCAACAGCACGGTCAACCTCATTCCCGGCGAGGCCCGCGCGCGCTTTAACATCCGCTACAACGATCGCCACAGCCAGACCGCGCTGAAAACGCTGATCGAGCACCGCGCCAAGGCCGCCGCCGGCGAGCGCGTGCGCTATGCCTTCGAATGGCAGCCCTCGAATGCCGACGTGTTCGTCACCAAGCCGGGCCCGTTCACCGAGCTCGCGGTGGCGGCAATCGCCGAGATCACCGGGCGGAAACCGAAATTGTCAACGAGCGGCGGCACGTCTGACGCGCGCTTCATCAAGAATTTTTGTCCGGTGCTGGAATTCGGGCTGGTCGGCCAGACCATGCATGCGGTCGATGAATCGACGCCGGTGCAGGATCTAATGACGCTCACCGCCATCTATCGCCGCATTATCGAAAAATATTTTGCCGGCTGATCGCCGCAACATTGGAGGCGGCTATGGGACTTTTGCTCCGCGTTCTGGGACTCGTCGCTGTGATCGTGTGTTTCGAAAAACCGGCGCGGGCGGCAGATCAGCCGTGGTGCATTTTTAAAACCTACACCGACGGTTACGCCGATTGCCGCTACGCGACCCTGGAGCAATGCCTGGCGGATCGGCTCGGCAGCGGCGGGTCCTGCGGACCCAGTCCACACCCGTCCGCGCCGCAGCGACATTCGCCGCGGCGATCTTGAATTGCCGGCGTGTCGAGTGGGAATCGTCGATCCCCAAGAGGTGCTGACGTTCTGGCTTGCGCCGGGCCGGGCCGAGCAATGGTATGCCGAGGACGCGAATTTCGACGCTGATATCCGGCGACGGTTTCTCGCCACCTACGAAGCCGCACGTTCAGGGCAGATCGATCACTGGCGTGACGCGCCGCAATCCCTGCTTGCCCTGATCATTGTGCTCGATCAATTCCCGCGCAACATGTTTCGCGGCTCCGCGCGTGCCTTTGCGACCGACGCGCAGGCGGTGATTTTGACCAAGTACGGAATCGAAAAAGGATTTGACCGGAGTTGCAGCGGCGCCGAGCTCGATTTCTTCACCATGCCGCTCATGCA
>JBQCCX010000078.1:0-5000 GCA_051961815.1 Xanthobacteraceae bacterium | reverse complement strand
TCCACGTCCATCGACTGCATGTTCTTGCCGAGTCGCATGATCGAGCCCTTGCCGAAACTGCGCTCGATCTGCGACAGCGCGGCATCAAGGGCTTTCGATTTGTCCATGGACGATCCTTCGACGAGGCGAAGTGCTGCACTCATTTCTTGCGCTCCTTATGACCGGGATTCGGAGGGCACGAAAGGTGCGGCCTCCGCCGCTGGCCTGTGACAATTGGCAGTGAAAGCACTGTACACGATTTGTTCTCGGTTCGCAATATGTTCTTGTCAGGGTCGTGCGTGCCGACCTGTTTTCGGGCCTAGTGGCCGGGTTTGGGGGCTGTGGCTGGTTTTGAAAACAGCTCTGGGTGTGCCCGCTGGAGACCTTCCCGCACCTTGGAGGGCGGATTGATCCACAATCCGAGAGCAATGATCACGAGGCCCACGCCAAACATCGCCAACAGAGTTTTGGGCCTAAACATCCACGGATAGTTCGACCGGGACCAATCAAAGAGACGGTTATTGATCGCCACAGCCGCAATTATTCCGACAACCGCTAAAACGGCCAAGAACCAAAGCGGAAGATTTGAAAAGGACACGACCGTTCCCTCAAAGCCCGCATGAGTTGGCGGCCTCATCACACCGCGAAGCTGGGTCTCGCATCGTTCTGCGGGTGAATGCGATCCAGCCCCGGCTCACCTCCCAATGTTGTGACTGGGTGTGCAGCCAATCTGTGATGCCGGTCACGGCGGCATTCGCGCTGCCGCTTACCCTCAGTGCTCGGAGACGCGGCAACCGTCTGGACGGGGATGCAGCGATGGATGCAACCTATTTCCGGGATAAAGCCGAGACCTGCCTGCGGCTTGCGCGGGGGCTGTCGTGGAACAATCCGGCGCGCGGCGAGCTCATGGATCTTGCCAAAGAATTTCACCGTCAGGCCGAGGAAATCGAGGCCACGGCTCCGCGCCAACAATCGCGGGCACGCTGATTCCAACCTGCCGCCGGCGGCTTTTTGCAGATTGATCTTTGCAATTCATTCATTGCCGAAGAAAATTTTTCGCCCAAAGCGGAATTGAGAGGGCCGGTTTACAGGGAACTCCGCCTGCCTTTTGACGTTTTTCGAATCCGTTTCATCGGTGGATCGCGTCCCGAAATGAGTTTGGAATTCGAGTACCGGCGATTGGCGGCCGTGTGCCTTGATTTATCACAACGCGCTGGCGCGCTGGCCGATAAAACCCGCCTTCTCCTCATTGCCGAAGCATGGCTCGACCTCGCCGATCGCGTCGCCCGAAAATGCGCAAATGCCAAGCGGCGAAGCGAAGTCTTCGAGCACCCTGCGATCAACACAGGTTCGAGCACCGGCAAGACGGCCGACGCTCCCTGAGCGTGCGTGCGGCGCCGTCCGGGCAATGCCTGCCGAGGCGTTTGATTTTCGCAGATGCGCATTCTACTTTTTTGACTTGCTTTGCTGCGGCGGGTCCTAGGGGATGGAACTCGGTCAAGAAAACGAGATCATCGAGGTCCAGCTTGTGGCGGCCACGCGGGCGCAAGTGGCCTTGGATCGCGAGCGCCTGCGGAAGCTTTGGATGGGCCTCAGTCGGACCGAATCGGTGATCCGGCGCAGTCAAGTTGCCTTTCTCGAATCGATGGAACTCCTGAGCCGCGGCGAACGCCGGATAGCGCTGCGCAAATGATCGATGCCGGTCCGTGCAGATCGCATAGTTATGGACGACGGCTCGGTATGTCGGGACCAAGACCGAACGAATTTCGAGAAACCGCTAGAGTCCGATTGCCGCTCGCGCTGTCCCGGAATGCAACCCCTCAGCGTTAGCGGCAAAGCCTCGGCTTCCCAAAGGCCGGGGCTTTTTGTTTGGAAGACTTTTTGCAGGATCGCGATTTCAGCGATCGTTTGCGACACGCTCGCAGGCTTCAATAGCTCCTCAGTCACATGATCGATCCCCGCACGCCGCCACTGGCGCGGCCGTCAATCGCCCTCTATGAAAGCCGTCATGCCGCGCAACTTTCTCAGTCATGCCGAGCTGGACAGCGTCATCCGCCTGGCCCCGCTTATCGCGATGGATCTGATCATTCGCAACGGCCATGACGAAGTCTTGCTCGGTCTGCGCAACAACGAGCCGGCCAAGGATCGTTATTTCGTCCCGGGCGGTATGATCCTCAAGAACGAGCGGTTGACCGAAGCATTCGCGCGGTTGATGAAAAATGAGACCGACCACGCCGCCAACCTCGATGACGCGCGGCTGATCGGAGTGTTCGAGCATTTCTATGAGACCAACCGCTCCGGGACCGCGGGATACGGCACTCATTATGTGGTGCTCGGCTATGAATATCGCTGGCCCGGCGCCGCGGCGCCGCGGGCCGACGACCAGCACAGCGAATTGCGGTGGTGGCCGGTCGCCGAGCTGTTGGCTTCCGACCGCGTGCATGACAATACCAAGGCGTATTTCCGCTTGCCCGCGCGGCGCGAAGGGTGATGAACGCCCTAAAGCGAAGTGAATTCAGGTGATGATCTTTTCCGACCTGCCTTCGCCCGCCGAAGCTTCGATCCGAACGCACACGTATAACCGTGGCTTCGCGCAGGCGGGAAACCGGTATCCACTTTTCGGGATCATGCTCTAAGCCTCGATGACGATCTTGGGCGCCGGGCGGCTTGAGGCGGCAAGACCGTCGCGCACCCGCACCGCGATATCCCGATAATATTTGGCATGCGGGCCATCCGGCGCCGTTGCCACGACCGGTGACCCGCTATCCGATTTTTCACGGATCGCGATGTCGAGCGGCACCTCGCCGAGAAACGGAACGCCAAGCCGCTCCGCCTCGCGCCGCGCGCCGCCATGGCCGAATATATCCGAGCGCGTCCCGCACTGCGGACAGACGAAGGTGCTCATGTTCTCCACGATGCCGAGGACGGGGACGTTGACGCGGCGAAACATGGCAATGCCGCGCCTGGCATCGATCAAGGCGAGATCCTGCGGCGTCGAAACGATGACCGCGCCCTTGAGCGGCACTTGCTGGGCCATGGTGAGCTGTGCGTCGCCGGTGCCAGGCGGCATGTCCACGATCATGACGTCAAGCGCGCCCCATTCGACCTCGCGCAGCATTTGCGTCAGCGCCGACATCACCATCGGGCCGCGCCAAATCATCGGGGTCTCCTCCTCGATGAGGAAGCCGATCGACATCACCGGCATGCCGAACCGCTCGATCGGCCGCAGCCGATTGCCGCCGACGGTCTGGGGCCGCTCGCGGATGGCGAGAAGTTTGGGCATCGAGGGGCCGTAAATGTCGGCGTCGAGAATGCCGACCTTCAACCCAAGCTCGCGCAGCGCCAGCGCCAGATTCACCGCGGTGGTCGATTTGCCGACGCCGCCCTTGCCGGAGGCCACCGCGATGATCGCCGCCACGCCGGGAATACCCGCCGGCGATGGCGCCGCCGGACCGCCGGGACCGCCCGGCCCCGAGCGCGGCGGCTGCGGGCGCGGCGGCGCCCCACGCGCATGCGCCGCCCCGGCCGCGCGGTCCGCCGTGAGCGCCACCATCACCGACTGCACGCCGGGAAGCGCGGCAACGGCCTTCTGGGCACGCTCGCGAATGGTTTCCCAGGCCGGAACGGCGGCGGCATCGACGGTGATCGAGAAGAACACCTTGCCGTCGCCCACGACGATGTCCGACAGCTTGCCGGTCGCCGGCAGCGGCCCGCCGTCGGGACTTGTTATTTTGCCGAGCGCGGCGAGAACGTCGTCTTTTGAAACGGCCATACCGGATCACCCAATTTGTCGCTTCTACATAGGCCGACGGCAGGGAGCGTCCAACCCCGTTGACGCGCCGCCGTCAACCGGGTCATCAACGACGTTAGTCCGTCATCCTGGCGTGCGAGTGCAACGAGCTTCGCGAAGGATGCGGCCGTTCACCCTTCGAGGGCCGCCTTGCGGCCTCCTCAGGGTGACGGAAAGGCGTCAATGGCGATTTTGGAGGACACAATGGCAAAGGTCGCATTCGTCGGGCTCGGGGTCATGGGCTACCCGATGGCAGGGCATCTCCAGGCGAAGGGCGGCCACGAGGTCACGGTGTTCAATCGTACCGCCGCCAAAGCCGAAAAATGGGTCTCGCAACACGGTGGCAAGAGCGCGCCGACGCCGCGGCAGGCCGCCGAAGGACAGGATTTCGTCATGGCCTGCGTCGGTAATGACAACGATCTGCGCGAGGTCATGTTCGGCAAGGATGGGATATTCGCGGGCGCGCGCAAGGGCGCAGTGGTGGTCGACCATACGACCGCTTCCGCCGAAATCGCGCGCGAGCTTTACGGCGAAGCGAAACAGCGCGGCTTCGACTTTGTCGACGCGCCGGTGTCGGGCGGCCAGGCTGGCGCAGAGAACGGCGTGCTTACGGTGATGTGCGGCGGCGACGAAGGCCCGTTCGGGCGCGCCGAGAAGGTGATCGCCGCCTATGCGCGCGCTTGCAACTTGATGGGCGCTCCCGGCTCGGGCCAGCTTGCCAAAATGGCGAACCAGATTTGCATCGCCGGATTGGTGCAGGGACTT
The DNA here is from genome assembly GCA_051961815.1 of Xanthobacteraceae bacterium. Classification (GTDB taxonomy): domain Bacteria; phylum Pseudomonadota; class Alphaproteobacteria; order Rhizobiales; family Xanthobacteraceae; genus BOG-931. Next base: position 466 of record JBQCCX010000078.1, on the reverse strand, counting down.
TCGGAAGCCTTGCACTTTGCCATGCGCGCCGGACTCGACACTGAAAAACTGATCGCGACGATTTCCAAAGGCGCCGCGCAATCCTGGCAGATGTAAAACCGCTACAAGACCATGGTCGTGGGCAAATTCGATTTTGGCTTTGCCGTGGATTGGATGCGCAAGGACCTCGGCATCTGCTTATCGGAAGCGCGCCGCAACGGCGCCCATTTGCCGGTCGCAGCACTGGTCGATCAGTTCTATTCGGAAATCCAGAAGATGGGCGGCAAGCGCTGGGACACGTCGAGCCTGATCGCGCTGTTGAATAGATAATTCGTTACGCTCGTCATTGCCGGACTTGATCCGGCAATCCATCCAGCGGCGTCGCTCAACATGGACCGCCGGGTCAAGCCGGCGGTGACAATGTATTGCGACGACTAATCCAGCGGCTCGATATGCGCCTGTTTGGCGAGATCCGCAGTCCCGGCAA
>JBQCCX010000077.1:0-5605 GCA_051961815.1 Xanthobacteraceae bacterium | reverse complement strand
CAACAGTCGACGACGCAGCAGCGGATCGCGATTTTCCATCCGGCAATACCAACCACGCTCCTGACCGAAACGGGCGGCGGGAGCGCGTGGCGCGCATTTTTCGGCGAGTTGCGCCACATGGGTTACGTCGAAGGAGACAATCTGATTATCGAACGCTTTTCCGCCGAAGGACACCACGAGCGTTATGGCGATATGGCGCGGGAGATCGTGACCCGCAAACCGGATGTGATCGTCACCGGGACCAATCCAGTCGTGAGCGCCTTCAAGGCGGCAACCAGCACAATACCGATAGTCGCGTTCATGATCGATCCGCTGCAAGCGAAGCTGGTGCCGAGCCTCAACCGACCCGGCGGCAATCTCACCGGCATCACCCTCGATGCCGGAATCGAGAACTGGGGGAAGCGGCTTCAGATACTGAAAGAAGCCATCCCTTCAGCTGCCAAGATCGCCTTTTTAGGAATGCGCGATGGGTGGGAAGGCTCGTCAGGGCAAGTCTTGCGGGAAATCAGCGCTCAAATGGGAATTTCGCTCGCGTTTACACTCCCGCAAGAGGGGCATCCCGCGGAGCTTGAGCGCATCTTCGCCGCCATGGAGCAGCACCGGCCGGACGCCGTGTTGGTGAGCGGGGAGGGAGACCTTTACGCGCACCGCCAACTGATTGCCGAACTCGCCGAGAAAATACGCGTGCCGATGATGTGCCCGTACCGCGATTACGTCGAAGCCGGTGCACTGATGGGATATGCCGTGGATCTCGCAGAGCTGCTCAGGCGCATGGCCGATGACGTGCAAAAAATCCTCAAAGGAGCCAAACCGGGCGATATCCCGATCTATCAGCCGACTAAGTTCCAGCTCCTGATCAACATGAAGACGGCAAAATCGCTTGGCCTCACATTACCCCCGGCGCTGCTCGCTCGCGCCGACCAAGTGATCGAGTAGATGCCGCTAGTGGCGTCGCACCCTACGATTTTCCGTAGACCGGAACGATGGCGCCGCGGGTGACGCGATTTTCAGGCGAAGCCAGAAACGCAATCGTCGCCGCCACCTCCTCGACTTTCGGCCATAGCGCGTAATCGGCTTTCGGCATGGCCTGACGATTGGCTGGCGTATCCATGATCGAAGGCGCCACCGCATTGACCAGGATGCCGTCCTTGGCGACCTCCTCGGCCAGCGCCGCGGTCAGCGCCGCGACGCCGGCTTTGCTGGCGGCATAGGCCGTCATGCCGGCGCCGGTGCGCCATTCCAGCGCTGGACGCGCCGCCACGTTGACGATGCGGCCGCCTGCACCGGTCATGGCGCGGACCGCAGCGCGGCAGCACAAGATGCAGCTGAGGAGATTCATCTCGAGCTGCTGGCGGATCGTCTTGAGCTCGGTGTCGCGCAACGGCGCGGCGGCAAAGCCCCCGACTGTGTGGATCGAAGCCCACAGCGGCGCAATTGCGCGAAAAAGCTTTTCGATGCCGGCCTCGTCGGCGAGCGATCCGGTGACGGTGACCGCGACCTGCTTGTGATCGCGTAAACGAAAGCGCGCCGCCTCCGCCTCATCGAGGCAGGGCACGTGGCACATGGCGCCCGCCTCGATCAGCCGCGCGACGAGCGCGGTGCCGAGCGCGCCGGCGCCGCCAGTAACAATGACATGACGATTGCGAAAATCCATGGGTAGTATTCCCTGGCGGTATCATGGCTGATCCCGCATCTGAGGCAAGATCGCGATTGGCGTCCGGTATTCCCCTGCATGGGAGGCGCAGTGGCTGATTTCGACCTGGCTGTTATCGGCGGCGGCATCAACGGCGCCGGAATTGCGCGGGATGCGGCGGGCCGCGGCCTGCGCACCGTGCTGATCGAGCAGAACGACCTCGCATCCGGCACGTCCTCGGCGTCCTCCAAGCTCATCCATGGCGGCTTGCGCTATCTCGAACATGGCAAGTTTCGCCTGGTCCGCGAGGCCTTGCGCGAGCGGGAAGCGCTGTTGCGGGCAGCGCCGCATCTGGTACGGCCGATGCGGTTCGTTTTGCCGATCGACGAGGCGCGGCGCTCGGCGAGCGTGCTGCGGCTCGGACTTCTGCTCTACGACTGGATCGGCTGGCGCAAGATCCTGCCCGGCACCCGGGACCTCGATCTCGTGACCGACGAGGCGGGACTGCCGCTCAAAGTGCGGTTTCACCACGCCTTCGAATATTCGGATTGCTTTGCCGACGATGCGCGGCTGGTCGTGGTCAACGCGGTGGATGCCGCGGAGCGCGGTGCAGTGATCCGCACCCGCACCCGCTGCGTGCGGGCCGAACGCGGCGACAGCTGGCGGCTTGTTCTCATCGCGCGCGGCCAACGGGACGTGGTGACGGCGCGAGTCCTCATCAACGCCACCGGCGCGTGGAACGAGATATTCGCCGAAACCGTACTGCGGCAAGCGCCGAAGCAGCGGCTACGGCTCGACAAGGGCACGCATATCGTCGTGCGCCGGCTTTACGACCACGATCGCGCTTACATTCTGCAAGCCGCCGATCGGCGGGTCGTGTTTGCCATTCCGTTCGAGCAAGACTTTACATTGATCGGCACCACCGATCAGCCATTCGCCGGCGATCCGTCGACCGCGGCGCCAAGCGGTGAAGAGATCGACTATCTGTGCCGGGTCGCCAATGAATATTTCCGCGCCGAGGTCGGCACTGCAGATGTCGTTTGGGCCTTTGCCGGCGTGCGCTCGCTTTACGACGATGGCGCGCGCAGAGCGCAGGATATTGGCCGCGATTACGAATTGATCCTCGACAAGCGCTATGGCGAAGCACCGCTGTTGACGGTCTATGGCGGCAAGATCACGACCTATCGGCGTCTGGCCGAACAGGTGCTGGCGCGTTTGCGGCACTTTTTCCCGCATTCGCGGCCATGGACCGCGCAAAGTCATTTGCCCGGCGGCGATTTCGTTTATGACGGGATCGAGACGCTGGTCGAACGCACGTTGCGGACATGGCCATTTCTGCAGCCAGAACACGCGCGGCGGCTGGTGCGAGCCTATGGCAGCCGTGTCGAGCGCCTGCTTGAGAATGTCCATCGGCCGCAGGATTTGGGCGCGTGTTTCGGCGCCGACCTGACGGCGGCCGAAGTGCGCTACCTGATGCGCAAGGAATGGGCGCAGACGCCGGACGACGTGCTGTGGCGGCGTTCGAAGCTCGGCCTGCGGTTTTCGCAGGCAGAGACCGCGGCGCTCGAACGCTTCATGGCCGAAGCGAAGGCAATTGCGCGCGCCTGAGCGGCGGCGGGTCGGCGCCCAAGTTTCCGAGAATCAGGAAAATGCATTAGCGTGGACGCGTCGCGGCACACGCGCGGAGCGGTGATGGCGGTTGGCAGGGCGAGTTCCGGATTTGCAAAACGCGGCTTCGCGCCCTGGGCCGAAAGCAATTCGCAGCCGCTGTTGCGCATCGAGGCGATCAGCAAGCGCTTCGGCGAATTCACCGCGGTCGACCAGCTCTCGCTCGACGTCTTTCAAGGCGAGTTTTTCGCGCTGCTCGGTCCTTCAGGATGCGGCAAGACCACGCTGCTGCGGCTCATTGCCGGGTTCGAGCGGCCGAGCTCCGGCCGCATCCTGCTCGACGGCGTTGATCTCGCGCCGGTGCCGCCGCATCGCCGTCCGGTCAACATGATGTTCCAGTCCTACGCTTTGTTCCCGCATCTGACCGTCGAGGCCAATATCGCATTCGGGCTGAAGCAGGAAGGATTGCCGAAGTCTGAAATCGCCGACCGCGTCGCTGATATGCTGGCGCTCGTCAAGCTTGAAACTTTCGGCCGCCGCAAGCCGCACGAATTGTCCGGCGGCCAGCGCCAGCGCGTCGCGCTGGCGCGCTCGCTGGTCAAGCGGCCGCGCGTGCTGCTGCTCGACGAGCCGATGGCGGCGCTCGACAAGAAATTGCGGGGCGAGACGCAGTTCGAGCTCATGGATTTGCAGCGCCGGCTCGGATTGACGTTCGTCATCGTCACCCACGACCAGAGCGAAGCCATGACGGTCGCCGATCGCATCGCGGTGATGGATCGTGGCCGCTTGATGCAGGTGGCGCCGCCGGCCGAAATTTACGAACAGCCCAATTCGCGCTGGGTCGCCGATTTCATCGGCAGCATCAATTTGCTCGAAGGCCGGGTCGGCGACGCCGGCACAATCGAAGGCACCGTTTTGGGGCGATTGCGGGTGGCGGGAACGATCGATGCCGAGCCCGGCGCCACGGCGTGGGTCGCGGTGCGGCCGGAGAAGATCCGTCTCGTTCCGTGCGCGGGCGAGCGGCCGCAATCCGCCGATAGCGAAAACGGCGCGCTCGCCACCGTCGTGGATATCGGTTACCTCGGCGACGTGTCGCTTTACAAGCTGCGCACCGAGGGCGGCGTGCCGCTGCAAGCTGCGATGGCGAATGTCGGGCCGCCTGGCGCGCGCGCGATCGGCTGGAACGACAAGGTATGGCTCAGCTTCGCGCCGGAAGCCGCGATCGTGTTGACGCGATGAGCGCAGCCGCAAGCCGCATGAAGCCGCAGCCGCAACGCTCGCCTCTCGCCGGCATCGTGCTCTGGCTGCCCTGTGCCTGGTTGGTTGCGTTCTTTTTGCTGCCGTTTTTGATCGTACTCAAGATCAGCTTGTCGCAGAGCGCAATCGCGCAGCCGCCTTATACGCCAGTGTTCGATCTGGCGGCCGGCTGGAACGGCGTGCGAGCGTTTTTCGCCGGGCTGGCGCTCGACAACTACATCTTTCTCGGCTCCGACCCGCTTTACGTCGTTTCTTACATGAAGAGCCTGCAGATCGCCGCGTTTTCCACGCTGATGCTGCTGGTGATCGGCTACCCAATTGCCTACGCGATGACGCGCACCGCGCCGCGCCTGCAGGCGGTCCTGGTGGTGCTCATCATTCTGCCGTTTTGGACATCGTTCCTGATCCGCATTTATGCGTGGATGAACATCCTGCAGCACGATGGGCCGCTCAATCAGCTGTTGCTGGCGCTCCATATCGTGCGCGAGCCGCCGGCGTGGCTGTCGACCAACACCGCGGTCTATATCGGGATCGTCTATTCCTATCTGCCGTTCATGGTGCTGCCGCTCTACGCAGCGCTGGAAAAGCTCGACCAGTCTTTGCTCGAAGCCGCCGCCGATCTCGGCTGCCCGCGCTGGCGCACGTTCTGGACCGTCACCTTGCCGTTGTCGGCGCCCGGCGTAGTGGCCGGCTCGCTGCTCTGCTTCATCCCCATCGTCGGCGAGTTCGTCATTCCCGATCTGCTCGGCGGCTCGCAGACCGCGATGATCGGGCAGGCAATCTGGAGCGAATTTTTCGCCAACAAGGATTGGCCGACCGCGGCGGCCGTTGCCGTGGTTCTGGTCTGTCTTTTGGTCACGCCGATCGTGGCGTTCCAGCATCAGACAATGCGCGGCATGGAGCGCAGTTAAGATGCGCAAGCTCTCCGCTTTCAATATCGCGGCGCTCGTTGTCGGCATTGGCTTTCTCTACCTGCCGATCGTCATTCTGGTGATCTATTCGTTCAATGCTTCGCGCCTGGTGGCGGTGTGGGGCGGCTGGTCGATGCGCTGGTATGCGGCGCTGCTGCAGGACGCGGCGCTCCTTCGGGCGGCGTCGATCAGCTTC
>JBQCCX010000076.1:0-9373 GCA_051961815.1 Xanthobacteraceae bacterium | reverse complement strand
TGAAGATCACGCCGTTACGGAAAGTCGTCTCATGACCTACGTCGTCAAACCGAAATTCCATCACCCGGAACTGCCGAAGAACAAGCTCGGCTACACGCACCGCGATTACGAGGGCAAGATCTCGACCTTGTGCGCCGGCTGTGGCCACGATTCGATCACCGCTTCGATCATCGAGGCCTGCTTTGAGCTTTCGATCGAGCCGCACCGCGTAGCCAAGATTTCCGGCATCGGCTGCTCGTCGAAGACGCCGGATTATTTCCTCGGCAATTCGCACGGTTTCAATTCGGTCCACGGCCGCATGCCATCGGTGCTCACCGGCGCCAACCTCGCCAATCGAGATCTCATCTATCTCGGCGTCTCCGGCGACGGCGATTCCGCCTCGATCGGATTGGGTCAGTTCGCGCATGCCATGCGCCGCGCCGTAAACATGGTCTACATTGTTGAAAACAATGGCGTTTATGGCCTGACCAAGGGTCAATTCTCAGCCACCGCCGATCGCGGCTCGAAGTCCAAGCGCGGCGTCACCAACACCGACAGCGCCATCGACATGGTCGGCATCGCGCTTCAGCTCGGCGCCAGCTTCGTGGCGCGCTCGTTCTCCGGCGACAAGAAGCAGCTGGTTCCGATCGTCAAAGCGGCGATCGAGCACCGCGGCGCAGCCTTTATCGACGTGATTTCGCCCTGCGTCGCCTTCAACAATCACGCCGGCTCGACCAAGAGCTTCGATTACGTGCGCGAGCATAACGAGGCGGTCAATTTTCTCGATTTCATGACCGGCCGCGCGCCGATCCACGTCGACTACGCGCCGGGCACGGTGGAAATGGTCGAGCAGCACGACGGCACGGTGCTGGCGCTGCGCAAGATCAATGCCGAATACGACGTGCACGACCGGCTGGCGGCGATCAATTTCACTGCGCACCATGCCGCGCAAGGCCAGATCGTGACCGGGCTACTCTATGTCGAGCAGGATGCGTCCGATCTGCATGGCCATTTGAATACCGTCGAGGCGGCGCTCAATACGCTTGGCGAGAAAGAGCTGTGCCCTGGCTCGGCCGCGCTCGAGAAGATCAACGCCAGCTTGCGGTAGTACGGCTATTTCAGTCCGCTCGTCCCCGCGAAAGCGGGGACCCAGAAACATCTCTGGATTCCCACTTGTGCGGGGATGAACGGAAACTGCCACCGCAGCGCTCACTGCAAACACGCGCCCATATATCGATTGCGCAGATTTCCCGGCACGTCGTAAAGCCCCGACTGAAACGTGCAGCGCGAGGCGCGGTCCTGGAACGTCTCCGGACCGTGCGGCAGGTTCGGAATGATTTTCGCCGTGCCTGGAATCCAGGTCGGCCCCTGCTCCTGTTGCAGCGGCGGCACCGTGAGCATGCCGCCGCCCTCCGGCGGGATGAGCGGGGTCCGCGGCAATGGCGTCGGCAATACCGAGCCTGACGAGCCGCGCGCAGCGTAAAGTCCGCGCCGGTGCAGCTTGGCAATGAATTTCTCGCGGCCGAGAAGGCTCGGCCGATGCTGCGGGGCCGGGGCCGCCGGCGTTGTCTCCGATGGACTGCCGCGGCGATGCGGCAGCGCGCGCTGATGCGGCGCTGCACCGCGTTCCGGCGTCATGATCGAGTATGGATAGCCGGGATAGTCTTGCGCCGCTGCCGCGCCGGGCAACAGCGCGCACAGGATCGCTGCGGCGCAGATATGATGAACCCGAAATTTCATGGCCAGCCGCCAGCTGGTTGCTCATTATAAAACCGCGGCAAGCGGCCGATGTTCCTGATCTGCCTCAATCCGCCGGCGCCTCCTCGATCGGATCGTAGCGCTTGGCGTCGAACCCGAGAAGATTCCAGGACTGCTGCATATGCGGCGGCAGCGGCGCGGTGACGTCGATCACGCCCGAGCGCGGATGCGGCACGGCAATGCGGCGCGCCAGAAGATGCAGCCGGTTCTGCATGCCGCCAGGCAGCTCCCAATTCTCCCGTGCGAAGTATTTGGCGTCGCCCACGATCGGATGATCGATATGCGCCATGTGCGCGCGCAATTGATGGGTGCGTCCGGTCACCGGCTTGAGCGACAGCCAAGCGAGCGACGGTCCGGCGGTGTCGACCACCGCGTAATAGGTCACCGCATGGCTGGCGCCCTGCTCGCCATGGCGGGCAATGCGCATCATCGATTCCTCTTCGCGCTGTTCTTTGGCCAGAAAAGTGGAGATGCGGCCCTGCCGCGGCTTCGGCACGCCGGCGACCAGCGCCCAGTAGATCTTGCGGGCCGAGCGCGAGCGGAACGATTTGGCGAGCGCCGCCGCGGCGAACCGCGTCTTGGCGACGAGGAGACACCCGGCGGTGTCCTTGTCCAGCCGATGCACCAGCCGCGGGCGCTGCCCGTGCGCGTCGCGCATCGCCTCGAGCATGCCGTCGACATGCCGCGTCGTGCCGGAGCCGCCCTGTACCGCGAGTCCCATGGGCTTGGTGAGCACCCGCACATCGGTATCTTCGTAAAGGGTCATGGATTTGAGGAACGTGCGCGTCTTGTCGGCCGCGCCGTCGCCCGGCGCGTCCGACGGCGGCGCCATTCGCAGTGGCGGGATGCGCACGATCTGCCCCGGCTCGATGCGGTCATTGGCGTCGACGCGTTTGCCGTCGACGCGCACCTCGCCCTTGCGCACCGCACGCTGAATGCGGGCGAAGCTCAGATCGGGAAGACGCGCCTGCAAAAACCGGTCGACCCGCATGCCGGATTCGTCGGCGGTCACCGCCACGTTTTGCACTTTCCCCTCGCCCCACGGAGCAACGCGACGTGGTGGGGAGGAGCCAGGGGCGGGGGGAAGGCTCTTCGCAAACTCGCTCCCCGCCCCGGCTTGCTTTGCTCGCCGACCCTCCCCGCCACGCGCTCCGCGCGTGGGTGGAGGTAAAAAGCGCGGCCCGGCAATCTGCCGGCCGCCGCCAGGTTGGCGCGGTCCGCGACTGCCCCTCACGATCCACTCCGCTCCTTGCGCAGCTTGGCCCAGTATTCGAGACGTTTTCTGATCTCGCGCTCGAAGCCGCGCTCGGGCGGATCGTAGAACCGCTGGCGGCCGAGCGCCTCCGGGAAATAATCCTGGCCAGAGAACGCGTCCGGTGCGTCGTGATCGTAATCGTAGCCGGCGCCGTAGCCTTCCTGCTGCATCAGCCTGGTCGGCGCATTGAGAATGTGCTTGGGCGGCAAGAGCGAGCCGGCCGCTTTGGCCGTGCGCATGGCCGCGCCGTAAGCGGCATAGGCGGCGTTCGACTTTGGCGCGGTCGCGACGTAGATCACCGCCTGCGCGATCGCGAGCTCGCCTTCTGGGCTGCCGAGAAAATCATAAGCCTCCTTGGCGGCATTGGCGACGACCAGCGCCTGTGGATCGGCCAGGCCGATGTCTTCGACCGCCATGCGCACGATGCGGCGGGCAAGATAAAGCGGATCTTCGCCGGCATCGAGCATGCGGCAGAGGTAATAGAGCGCAGCGTCCGGATCGGAGCCGCGGACCGATTTATGCAGCGCGCTGATCAGGTTGTAATGGCCGTCCTGCGACTTGTCGTAGATCGGCGCGCGGCGCTGGACGATCTCCTGGAGCGCCGCGGCATCGAAAACTTCCGCTCCGCGCGCGGCGCGCCAGACCTCTTCGGCGAGCGTGAGCGCGGCGCGGCCGTCGCCGTCGGCCATGCGGATCAACGAAGCGCGCGCATCGGCTTCGAGCGGCAGTTTCTTGCGCTCAATCGTCTCGGCGCGGGTGAGGAGCTGTTCGATCGCCGCTGCGTCGAGCGGCTTGAACACCAGGACGCGGGCGCGCGACAACAATGGCGCGATCAATTCGAACGACGGGTTTTCGGTGGTGGCGCCGACCAGCACGATGGTGCCGTCTTCCATCACCGGCAAAAACGAATCCTGTTGCGCGCGATTGAAGCGGTGAATCTCGTCGACGAACAAGAGCGTGCCCTGCCCGGTTTCGCGGCGCAGCCGCGCCGCGTCGAAGACTTTCTTCAGGTCGGCGACGCCGGAGAAGATCGCCGAAATCTGTGCGAAATAGAGCTCGGTTGCGTGCGCCAAAAGCCGCGCCACGGTGGTTTTGCCGGTGCCCGGCGGCCCCCAGAAGATCAGCGAGCCGAGCGAGCGCGTCTCGAGCATCCGGGTGAGCGCGCCGTCGGGGCCGAGCAGATGATCCTGGCCTACTACTTCGGACAGCTGCTCGGGCCGCAGCTTGTCGGCGAGCGGCCGCGGCGCGGTGCGGTCAAGCCCCGCGGCGGCGAACAGACTGGGCGTGTTCTTTTTCGGACGCGAGCTCATGAGCCTATCTACTCCCTCTCCCCACTGGCGGGGAGAGGTAAGGACATCAGCCGGAGAACGTCACCGAGATTTGCTGGCCGCCGCGCAGGATGGTGATGCGCCATTGCCGGCCGCCGGCACCGGTAATGCGCTCCAGATCGGCGGGCTTGTCGACCTTTTCGTTGTTGACCGAGACCACCACGTCACCCTTCTGAAAGCCAACAGACTGCGCGGCCGAGCCCGCGGCCACGTCGGTAATGACGACCCCCTCGGCCTGGGCGTCGAGCCGCAGCTCATCGGCGAGGGCCGGCGACAGTCTGGCAACCGTTGCGCCGCTGAACGGCGAGCGGGTCTTGATTTGCACTTCCTGGCGCGGGGTATCGGGCAGACTTTGCAGCGCGATCGGCAGCGTCATGGAATGGCCCTGCCGGACGACCCCGAGCTGCGCGCTGCCGCCGAGCGGCTTGGTGGCGAAGCGATAGCCGAAGGCGTTCGGATCTTCGACGCTGGCGCCGTCGACACTGACGATCAGGTCGCCGGATTTGAGGCCTGCCTTTTCCGCGGGACCGGCGGGGACGACGCTCGCCACCAGCGCGCCGCTTGGTCGCGCAAGGCCCATGCTGTCGGCAATGTCGGCGGTGACAGTCTGAAGCTTGGCGCCGAGCCACGGCCGCTTGACCGCGCCGCTGCCGCCTTCGGCCGAGGCGACCACGACGCGCACCATATTGGCGGGAATCGCAAAGCCGATGCCTTGCGAGCCGCCGGAGCGCGAATAGATCGCCGAGTTGATGCCAACCAGCTGGCCGGCCATATCGACCAGCGCGCCGCCGGAATTGCCCGGATTGATTGCGGCATCGGTCTGGATGAAAAACTGATAATCGCTGATGCCGACTTGGGTGCGCGCCACCGCGGAGACGATGCCGTGGGTGACGGTCTGGCCGACGCCGAATGGATCGCCGATCGCCAGCACCACGTCGCCGACCTGCAGTTCGTCCGAATCGGCGAATTGCAAGGTCGCAAACCGCTCCTTGGCGCCCCTGATACGCAGGACAGCGAGGTCGCTGCGCTGATCTTTGAGAACGATATCGGCTTCGAATTCGCGCTTGTCGGCAAGCGCGATTTTGACCTGACTGGCGCCCTCGATCACATGGTAATTGGTGACCACAAGCCCTGCCGGATCGACAATCACGCCCGAACCCAGCGAGCGCTCGACCTGTTCGCGCGGCACCGCGCCAAAGAATTGGCGGAAGAACGGATCGGCCAGGAACGGATTGTTATTGGCGACGATACGTGCCGCATAGACATTGACCACGGCCGGCGCTACTCGCTTGACGATCGGCGCGAACGACAGTTCGAGCTGTCCGGCGGATGCGGGGACCTGCCGCTGCTGTGCGATCGCTGCGGGAATTGCAGCCGAGAACAGGCAAAGCGCGGCGACCATGAAAACGGCAAGGCGCGGCATTCAATACCCTCGATTCAATACGCCCGGATATTGGCGCCGGACCGAGGCTGCAGCAGGGCGGCGACGCCGCTCATGATTTCGAAATTAAGCCGGCGCGGGCGCTTCCGCCTCGGCGCGGTCCCGCACCGGCCCGGAATCGAGCCCCTTGGCCTCGACGTCGCGGTCGACAAATTCGATCACCGCGACCGGCGCCGAATCGCCGTAGCGGAAACCGGCCTTGAGCACACGCGTATAGCCGCCATTGCGATCCTTGTAGCGGGGGCCGATCACCTCGAACAGCTTCTTGACCATGGCGAGGTCGCGCATTTGCGAGATCGCCTGACGTCGCGCATGCAAGCCGCCGCGCTTGCCTAGGGTCACGAGCTTCTCCACCACCGGGCGAAGATCCTTCGCTTTCGGCAAAGTGGTAACGATCTGCTCGTGCTTGATCAGCGAAGCGGCGAGATTCGCCAGCATGGAGCGGCGATGATCCGAGCGCCGGTTGAATTTGCGGTGAGTCTTGGCGTGACGCATGGCTCCTCCGGAGCCAGGGATCAGAAACTCAAGGTATCAGGCGTCAGACCTGCTTCTGATCCCTGATTTCCCGATCCCTGATACCTCTCTGTTCAGTAATGATCCTCGAAGCGCTTGGCGAGCTCCTCGATATTCTCGGGCGGCCAGCCGGGCACTTCCATGCCGAGGTGCAGGCCCATCTGCACCAAGACTTCTTTGATCTCGTTGAGCGACTTGCGTCCGAAGTTCGGCGTGCGCAGCATCTCGGCTTCGGTCTTCTGAACGAGATCGCCGATATAGACGATGTTGTCGTTCTTCAGGCAATTGGCCGAACGCACGGAGAGCTCGAGCTCGTCGACTTTCTTCAGGAACGCCGGGTTGAAGGCGAGATCGGGGATGGCCTCGTGCGCAGCCTCGCGCTTGGGCTCCTCGAAATTGACGAACACATTGAGCTGGTCTTGCAGGATGCGCGCGGCATATGCCAGCGCGTCCTCGGGACTCACCGCGCCATTGGTCTCGATCGACAGCGTCAGCTTGTCGTAATCGAGGATCTGGCCCTCGCGGGTGTTCTCGACCTTGTAGGACACCTTGCGCACCGGCGAATAGAGGCTGTCGACCGGAATGAGTCCGATCGGCGCATCCTCCGGGCGGTTGCGCTCGGCCGGGACATAGCCCTTGCCGGTATTGACCGTGAACTCCATCCGGATCTCGGCGCCCTCGTCGAGCGTGCACAGGACGAGCTCGGGATTGAGCACCACGATATCGCCGACGGTCTGAATATCGGCGGCGGTCACGGTGCCGGGGCCCTGCTTCTTCACCACCATGCGCTTGGGGCCGTCGCCCTGCATCTTGATGGCGATGTCCTTGATGTTGAGCACGATGTCGGTGACATCCTCGCGCACGCCGGCAATCGAGGAAAACTCGTGAAGCACGCCGTCGATATGCACCGACTGCACCGCGGCGCCCTGCAGCGACGAGAGCAAGATGCGCCGCAGCGCATTGCCCAGCGTTACGCCGAAGCCGCGCTCGAGCGGTTCGGCCACCACCGTCGCCGAACGCCGCGTGTCGGCACCGGCGCTGACCTGCAATTTATTGGGCCTGATCAGTTCCTGCCAATTCTTCTGGATCGTCACGTTGTCACCCGTCGCGTTGCGCGGCGCCGTGGGCGCGCGCACCCCACTCCGCTCCGTGGGGTCAAAATTGGGTTCAAGATCGAGCGGCGGCAGATGTTGCACTTCATCCATCGGCCGGAGTCCTATACGCGCCGCCGCTTGCGCGGGCGGCAGCCATTGTGAGGAATCGGGGTCACGTCCCGGATCGAGGTGATGGTGAAACCGGCGGCTTGCAACGAGCGCAGCGCCGATTCACGGCCCGAGCCCGGGCCTGCCACTTCGACTTCAAGGGTGCGCATCCCATGCTCTTGCGCTTTCTTCGCCGCGTCTTCGGCGGCGACCTGCGCGGCATAGGGGGTCGACTTGCGCGAGCCCTTGAAACCCATCGTACCCGCCGACGACCAGGCAATGGTATTGCCCTGCACGTCGGTGATCGTGATCATTGTATTGTTGAAGCTCGCGTTCACATGCGCGACGCCAGAAGCGATGTTCTTGCGTTCGCGTCGGCGGACGCGCGTGGCTTCCTTACCCATTCTGAACCCTCTCGCGGCTCGGAGCCGGCTGCTCCGCTGCCGTCAAATCTCGCTGTGTCACGCCCTATTTCTTCTTGCCGGCGATTGGTTTGGCCGGACCTTTGCGAGTCCGGGCATTGGTGTGGGTGCGCTGGCCGCGCACCGGAAGGCTGCGCCGATGGCGCAAGCCGCGATAGCAGCCGAGATCCATCAGCCGCTTGATATTCATGGCGACTTCGCGCCGCAGATCGCCCTCGACGACATAGTCGCGGTCGATCACTTCCCGAAGCTGCAACACTTCCTGGTCGGTGAGTTGCGACACCCGTCGCGACTCGGGGATTGAAACCTTGCCGAGGATTTCGTGAGCCTTAGCGCCGCCGATCCCATAGATATACTGGAGCGCGATGACGATCCGCTTGTTGGTCGGCAGATTGACGCCAGCAATACGAGCCAAGTCAGTTACTCCTTGCGGCCGGGCCACGCCGCGGGCGGCGGCCGCTGTTCATCGGTTCCAATGTCACCTTGAGAAGGCCACAAACGTAAAAAGCCAACGGCTGCCCTGCCTTGTGGCCCGGCATCGCTGCTCAATCTCCGACTGGATATTTGGGGCTTATTAATGGATTCAAAGCGGTTTCGTCAACCTCGACAGGCGATTTCTTGCACAAAACTTGCCTCCATCGGCGCCCCGCCCTGCCCTGGCGCGGTCTGGGAGCCCCGAAGCCAGATCCGGGCGGCCGCTGAGCCGGCTGACGCCCTCCCGGTGGGCAGATTTTGCCGCCTCGACCCCCAAGGATGGCCCCTTCGGGCAGTCTTTAGTGGCTGACCCGCTCGTTTCTATGGGCCGGCCGGCCATGACCCCCGGCCAGGCCGGCCAAGGCCTGATCGATCGCCGCGGTGACCTCGGCAATGGCGGCCATGCCATTGACCGTGCGCAGGACCCCTTGTTGCCGGTAATAGGCAATCAGCGGGGCGGTCTGTTCCCGGTACGCCTTGAGCCTCGTGTGCAGCACATCGGCGTTATCGTCCTCGCGCAGCGTTTCGCCGCGCGCCTTCATTTCCGCGATCCGGCTCTCGATCCGCTTGATGAGCGCCGCCTCGTCCACCCGCAGCTCGATCACCGCATCGAGCGCCAGCCCCTTGGTCTTGAGGATACGATCGAGCGCTGCGGCTTGCGGGACGGTGCGCGGGAAGCCGTCGAGAATAAAGCCGTTGCGCGCATCCGGCTCGGCGATCCGCTGGCCGACGATATCGACCACCACGTTGTCCGGCGCAAGCTTGCCGTGGGCGATGAGGTCCTGGACCTTGCGGCCGATCGGGGTCGCGCTTTTGACTGCTTCGCGCAGCATGTCTCCGGTGGAGAGCTGGATAATTTTGTGTTTGGCGGCGAGACGCTGGGCTTGTGTTCCTTTGCCAGCCCCCGGCGGGCCGAGCAGGATCAGTCTCATCGACGGCGCCCCCGCAGTTTCGAGCGCTTGATCAGACCTTCATATTGGTGCGCCAACAGATAGCCCTGC
>JBQCCX010000075.1:0-18366 GCA_051961815.1 Xanthobacteraceae bacterium | reverse complement strand
CTTTACCAAAATCCGCTTCGCCACATCCGCCGCCTTTTAGTGAATGCACCTTGGGTGGTCAAAATGGTGTTTCACGTGAAACAGCGCCGGATTAACGATTCATTTACCAATGCAGAACTCGCGGAAGATCTTGTCGAGCACATCCTCGACATCGACGCGGCCAGTCAGTCGGCCAAGGGCCGAGGTCGCATGACGCAGTTCCTCGGCAATCAGCTCCTCGCGCGCAGTGTTCGATTCGGCCTCCGTCACAGCGCGGTGCAGGGCAGCAACGGTCTCCTCGAGCGCATCACGATGCCGGACCCGCGTGACCAGCGCTGCTTCCCCAGCAGAAAAATAGTCGCGTGCAAACGCGACCAGCGCGCCGACGAGCGCATCGACCCCCTCACCGCGCTCTGCTGAAATTGAAAAAGCGAATTGCCGTTCATTATTTTTTGAATGCTCGCACGATCTGCCGAGTGCGCGGCTACGCGCAGTGTCCGTGAGCAAATCAATCTTGTTTTCGATGAGCCATTGCGGCGCATCGCTCTTGAGCCGCGGCAAGTCCGTAGCGGCTGGGTCGGCGACGGATAGGTCAATGACCCAGAGGACCAAATCGGCGTCAGCTGCGCGCGCCCGAGCCCGGCGCACGCCCTCCTGCTCCACCGGCTCGACCACCTCGCGGATGCCCGCGGTGTCCAGAACGGTCACCGGATACCCGTCGAGCTCGAGATGGACTTCGATAACGTCGCGTGTGGTGCCCGGATAAGGCGAGACGATCGCGGCGTCGCGCCGCGCCAGGCGGTTCAACAGCGTCGACTTGCCGGCGTTCGGCGGCCCGGCAATTGCAACGACGAGGCCCTCGCGCAAGCGCTCGCCGCGGCCGCCGTCGGCAAGCGTGGCGGCAATCTCGTCGCGCAGTTCGCGCGCGACCTTCGCCGCCGGCGCAATCAAGTCCTCTGGCACATCGGCTTCGTCAGAAAAATCGATGCGCGCCTCGACCAGAGCAAGCGCTTCGATCAGCCGCCGGCGCCACGATTCCGCACGGTCGCCAATCAGTCCCTTCAATTGTCGGAACGCTTGGCGCCGTTGCGCCGCTGTTTCTGCCGCAATCAGATCGCCGAGCCCTTCCACCGCGGTGAGATCAAGCTTGCCGTTTTCGAAAGCGCGCCGCGTGAATTCGCCGGGCTCGGCCATGCGGCAACCCTCGACCGCGCTGAGCGCCTTGAGCACGCCGGCGATCACTGCGTGACCGCCATGGAGCTGCAATTCGGCGACGTCCTCGCCGGTCTCGCTCGCCGGCGCCGGAAACCAGAGCCCGAGCGCCTCGTCGATCACCTCCCCGCTCGCGGGTTCGTGCACACGAAGGAGCGCCGCCTGGCGCGGCTGCGGCACGCGGCCGGTGAGGCGTTCAAGCGCGAGCCGCGCTTGCGTACCGGAAATGCGCACCACGGCAATCGCCGCCGGCGGTCGACCGGAAGACAGCGCGAATATGGTGGAACGATCAGCCATGGTGCAGGTTGGCGTCCATTGAGGACAGCGCTTCGCGCAATGCGGGCTACTTGCTACGGTGCGTCCATGTCAACGCCGCCGTCAACGCAGCCGTCAACGCAATCGCAAGCCCCCTCACCCGACCGCGCCGGCGGCGGCCGCAATCGCCTCGCCGCCGAGACCAGTCCGTATCTCCTGCAGCACCGGGATAATCCGGTCGATTGGTGGGCCTGGGGGCCCGAAGCGCTGGCGCAGGCCAAGCGCAGCAACAAGCCGATTCTGCTCTCGGTCGGTTACGCCGCCTGCCACTGGTGCCATGTGATGGCGCACGAGAGCTTCGAGGACGAACCGACCGCGCTGGTGATGAACGAGCTGTTCGTGAACATCAAAGTCGATCGCGAGGAACGGCCGGACATCGACCAGATCTATATGGCCGCGCTGCATCACCTTGGCGAGCATGGCGGCTGGCCGCTGACGATGTTTTTGACGCCGGACGGCGAGCCGATCTGGGGCGGCACCTATTTCCCGAAGACGTCGCGTTACGGCAAGCCGGCCTTTGTCGATGTCTTGCGCGAAATCGCGCGGCTGTTTCGCGAGGAGCCGGACAAGATCGAACGCAATCGCGCGGCGCTGATGGAACGGCTTGCCAATGCGGCGCGGCCAGCCGGCGTGGCCACTATCGGACGCGCCGAACTCGACAATGCCGCGCGGCAGCTCGGTGGACTTATCGATCCGGTCAATGGCGGCACGCGCGGCGCGCCGAAATTTCCGCAGGCCGCGCTGTTCGAATGTCTCTGGCGAGCGGGCTTGCGCACCGGCGAGCCGCGCTATTTCGCGGCGGTAGAAATCACGCTCGACCACATCTGCGAGGGCGGCATCTACGATCACCTTGGCGGCGGCTTCGCGCGCTATTCGGTCGACGAGCGCTGGCTGGTGCCGCATTTCGAAAAGATGCTCTACGACAATGCGCAGCTTCTCGAACTTTTAGCCATCGCATATCGGCGCACAGGCAAGGATCTGTATCGACGTCGCGCGCACGAAACCGTCGGCTGGCTGCAACGCGAAATGACCACGGAGGAGGGCGCGTTTTGCGCGTCGCTCGACGCCGATTCCGAAGGCGAGGAAGGAAAATTCTACGTCTGGTCCTATGACGAGGTGATCCGCCAGCTCGGCATCGAAGATGGCGAATCCTTCGCCTGGCATTATGACGTGACGCCGGCCGGCAATTTCGAAGGCCACAACATCCTCAACCGCCTGCAGCCGCTGCCGCGCAGCGATGCCGATGAAGCGCGGCTTGCCGCCTTGCGCGAAAAGCTGCTGTCGGTGCGCGCCTTGCGGGTGCGGCCCGGCCTCGACGACAAGGTGCTGGCCGATTGGAACGGATTGATGATCGCAGGCCTCGCCAATGCCGGGGCCATGTTCGATGAGCCGCAATGGCTGGACCGCGCAAGCCGCGCTTTTGAGTTTGTGGCCAACACCATGACGCGCGGCGATCGGCTCGGCCATTCCTGGCGCCAAGGCCAGCTCAAATTTCCAGGACTTGCTTCGGACTATGCCGCCATGATTCGCGCCGCGCTTGCGCTTTACGAAGCAACAGGCAAGCCGAGTTTCCTTGATCACGCGCGCCAATGGCAGCAAGCTTTGGACCGCGATTACGCCGACGCCGAGCTCGGGACTTATTACCTGACGGCGGCCGATGCCGAAGGCCTCGTCATTCGTCCGGCCGCCACGACCGATGAGGCCACGCCAAACCACAACGCGGTCGCAGCACAAAATCTGATCCGCTTGGCGGCGCTCGCCGGCGATGATGCCTGGCGCGACAAGGCGGACCGGTTGATCGCGGCCGTGGCGCCGCTGATCGCCGAAAACCTCTACATGCACATGGCGATGCTCAACGCTATCGATCTGCGGCTGTGCGGCGCTGAGGTCGTGGTCACAGGGCAGGGCGAGCGTGCGGACGCTCTGATCGCCGCGGCGCGGCAACTGCCGTCACTTGACCGCATCGTGTTGCACGCGCCATCGGCCGAGGCGCTGCCAAAAAAGCATCCGGCCCGCGACAAGCTGGCCGCTGCGCGCGAGCCGCAAGCTTTCGTCTGTGTCGGTGAGACGTGTTCGCTGCCAGTGACCGACCCTGCAGCACTGCCGCAGGCGATCGCGGCGATGCCGCGCTAAAATTGCGCCTACGTGTTCATCGAGTCGAAGAATTCACCGTTGTTCTTGGTATTGCGCAGCTTGTCCAGCAGGAAGTCGATCGCATCCATGGTTCCCATCGGATTGAGGATGCGGCGCAGCACGTACATCTTCTTGAGCTGATCCGGCGGCACCAATAGTTCTTCCTTGCGCGTGCCGGAGCGGGTGATGTCCATGGCCGGGAAGGTGCGCTTGTCCGCGACTTTGCGGTCGAGAATGAGCTCCGAATTGCCGGTGCCCTTGAACTCTTCGAAAATCACTTCGTCCATGCGGCTGCCGGTATCGATCAGCGCCGTGGCGATGATGGTCAGCGAGCCGCCTTCCTCGATATTGCGCGCGGCGCCGAAGAATCGCTTCGGCCGCTGCAAGGCATTGGCATCGACACCTCCGGTGAGCACCTTGCCGGACGAGGGGACCACGGTGTTGTAGGCGCGACCGAGCCGGGTAATCGAATCGAGCAGGATCACCACGTCGCGGCCGTGCTCCACGAGTCGCTTGGCTTTTTCGATCACCATCTCGGCGACCTGGACGTGGCGCACCGCCGGTTCGTCGAAGGTCGAGGAGATCACCTCGCCTTTGACCGACCGCTGCATGTCGGTGACTTCCTCTGGCCGCTCGTCGATCAACAGCACGATCAAATAACATTCCGGATGATTGTGGGTGATCGAGTGCGCGATGTTTTGCAGCAGCACGGTCTTGCCGGTGCGCGGCGGCGACACGATGAGCGCGCGCTGGCCCTTGCCGACGGGCGCGACGATATCGATGACCCGCGCCGAGAGATCCTTCTTGGTCGGATCCTCGTATTCCATTTTCAGCCACTCGTCCGGATAGAGCGGCGTCAAATTGTCGAAGTTGACCTTGTGCCGCGCTTTCTCGGGGTCCTCGAAGTTGAGCGAGTTGACCTTGAGCAGAGCGAAATAGCGCTCGCCTTCTTTCGGGCTGCGGATGTGGCCGTCGATCGTGTCGCCGGTGCGCAATCCGAAACGCCGGATCTGCGACGGTGAAACGTAGATGTCGTCCGGCCCGGGCAGGTAGTTTGCTTCCGGCGATCGCAAAAAGCCGAACCCGTCGGGCAGCACCTCGACAACGCCTTCGCCGACAATGTCGGTCTCGCGCGCAGACAGCTGTTTGAGGATGCCGAACATCAGCTCCTGCTTGCGCATGGTCGAAGCGTTCTCGACCTCCAATTCTTCGGCAAAGGAGACAAGCTCGGCCGGAGTCTTGGTTTTGAGTTCTTGCAGTTTCATTTCCCGCATAGAATGTCCTATGGAAATTTGGCCAGCGAATTCAATGGTGGCGTCGCTGGCAGGAGAAGTTCGCAGGTCTTTGGGCTAGTAAGGGTCTTGGCTGGTAAGGGCTTAGGACCCCGGAACCCGATGCACTGGTGGCTCCAGTCCGCTGGAGCCGAGACGCAACTGCATCCGCCTACGTTGGGTGGGATGGGCTGAAGATAAGAAAAGACCGCACTTCAGGCAAGGGCCGAACCGGATTTCGCGTTAGCAACGCGTTACCATCAGAACGGTTTCACCACCGCGAGAATGACGATCGCGGCCATCAGAATCGCTGGTAGCTCATTGATAAGACGATAGAATTTCTGCGAATGCCGATTGCGGTCGGCGGCAAAATCCTTGACCCAGCGGGCGCACCAGCCGTGCAGTGCAGAAAGCGCGAGCACGAGCGCAAGCTTGGCGGAAAGCCAGCCCGACGTGAACCATCCATAGCGAGAATCAGGGCCGTGCCAGGCGAGCCATAGGCCGAGCAACCAGGTCGCGATCATGGCCGGGTTGATGATGATTCGAAGGAGCCGGCGCTCCATGGTCTTGAACGTCTCGGACTGCACGGATCCCTGCTCGGCCGCACAGTGGTAGACGAACAACCGCGGCAAATAGAGCATTCCCGCGAGCCAGGCGATCACGGCGATAAGGTGGAAGGCCTTGACCCATTCATACATGCGGCAGCTGTTCTCTAATCTGTTCTCTCAACGCGAGGCGCGAACGCGCGTGACCAGCTGTTCAACATGAGCGACCGGCGTGTCCGGAAGCACGCCGTGACCGAGATTGAAGATAAATGGCCTGGCGGCAAAATTTTCCATGATTCGGTCCACCGCGCGGTCAAGCGAGCCGCCGCCGGCCAAGAGCACAACGGGATCGAGATTGCCTTGCACCGGTTTGCGGCTCTGTACCTCGTCGCGCGCAAAAGCAAGATCGACCATCCAATCAAGCCCCACGGCATCGACCGCTACCGCATCTATGTATCGTTTCAGGCGGCTGCCGGCGCCACGCGGAAAGCCGATGAACTTCGCGGCCGGAATTTGCGCCCGCACGGTTGCAATGATCCGTGCGCAGGGTTCGACGCAGCATCGATCAAAGGCGTCGTCCGGCAATATGCCGGCCCAGCTATCGAATATCTGAACGGCATCAGCCCCGGCTTCAAATTGCCGGATCAAATAAGATGCCGAAGCTTCAACGAGAATATCCAGCAATTCGTCAAGGAGCTGCGGCGCACGATAGACAAATTCCCGCGCCGGGATTTGATCGGGCGTGCCCGCTCCCGCGATCATGTACGTCGCCACCGTCCATGGCGCGCCGCAAAATCCCAACAGGGTGGCCTGTGCAGGGAGTTGCGATTTGACCCGCACGATCGTTTCATAGACCGGCGCAAGCCGCTCCTGATCGATCTCCTTGCGGAGCTTGCGCAAACTTTGCGCATCCGTGACGGCATCAAGCCGCGGTCCATCAGCTGTAGTGAAGGCGACGTTCTGTCCGAGCGCATAAGGGACGACTAAAATATCGGAAAACAGAATTGCAGCATCGAATCCAAACCGGCGAATCGGCTGCAATGTAACTTCGGCCGCGAGCTTCGGATCAAGACAAAGGTCGAGGAAATTCCCGATCTTTTGCCGGAGTGCACGATATTCGGGCAGATAGCGTCCGGCTTGCCGCATCAGCCAGATCGGCGGAACGGCTTGTCGTCTGCCCGCGAGAACATCGATTAGGGATTTGGTCACAGGTCTATCCGCCGCACGTCGATCTTCACTACAAATAGAATCTTAGAATCTGTTGTAGTGCTTGGACAGTTGATTGGACTCATAAATCGACGTGCACATGGCATGCATGATTTATCCACATGTCCACGGCTCTCAGGCATTTAGGCGGCTCACACAGGAAGTGCAATGAAATGCCGCGTTCCCGATTATTCTGGATCGCTTTTTTAACCTGGTTTCCACATTTCACCGGTGCTGGCGATTGCTGACGGCATAAATTGCCGGCGGATTTGCCGTGTGGACCGCCGAGGCGACCTGTTGGTTAATCTGCTTGCACCGATGCCAAAGGCGTGGCCTTCTCCGCAGAGTTCAACAGTGGCTCAACAGCTTATTGAGCGGGTTTTGACGTCTCCATGGTGCATGCGGCGGGCTACTTTCATCTTCATCTGATTTCGGATGCGACCGGCGAGACCTTGATCACCGTGGCGCGAGCGGCCGCGGCGCAATATGCCAAGGTCATGCCAGTCGAGCACGTTCATCCTCTGGTGCGCACGCAAAAACAGCTCGACCGGGTTCTCGCGGAAATCGAAGAGTCGCCGGGAATCGTGCTCTACACTCTGCTCGAGGAAAATCTGGTGCGGCGGCTGGAAGAGAAATGCCGCGCGCTAGGCCTGCCGTGCCTTTCGATCCTGGGACCGGTGCTGCACTTGTTTCAATCTTATCTAGGCTCCGAATCGACGCATAAAGTCGGCGCCCAGCATACGCTCAATGCGGAATATTTTCGCCGCATCGATGCGCTCAACTACACCATGCTGCATGACGACGGTCAGCACATGGACGATCTCGAGGAAGCCGACGTGGTGCTTGTCGGCGTGTCACGCACCTCCAAGACGCCTACCTCGATCTATCTCGCCAACCGTGGCGTCAAAACCGCCAATGTTCCGCTGGTGCCCGGCATGCCGCTGCCGACGCGCCTCGAAGCGCTCAAGCGCCCCCTGGTTGTCGGGCTTTACGCTACTCCGGAACGGATCGTGCAGATTCGCCAGAACCGGCTCCTGGGGCTCAAGGCGCACCGTGACGACGACCAATATATCGACCGCCAGGCCGTTGCCGAGGAGGTCGCCGCTTCGCGGCGGCTCTGCGCGAGACACAATTGGCCGCTCATCGACGTGACCCGCCGCTCGATCGAAGAAACCGCGGCCGCGGTGCTGGCCCATCTTGGCGAGCGGCGCCGGCATCACCTGTCCTGAGGCCGGCTCATGACGCGGCCAATGGCGCTATGGCTTGCCGATGCGCCGCTCGTTCTGGCATCGCAAAGCACGGCACGCCGAATGCTTCTCACCGCTGCCGGCGTGCCGGTCGAAGCCGATCCGGCCAATATCGATGAGCGCGCTTTGGAGGCGGCCGCACAATCGCAATCGGCCAGCGCCGTGGCGGCCTTATTGGCGCGACAAAAAGCAATTGCAGTCGCGCGCAAGCATGGCGGGCGGCTTACGCTTGGCGCCGATCAGATGCTCGCGCTTGGCGCCGAACGTCTGGTCAAGCCGCATGATCGCGACGCCGCGCGTGCCCAATTACGCGCGCTTCGCGGCCGCACCCATGAACTTCACTCCGCAATCGCATTCGTGCAGCATGGCGTCGTGCAGTTCGAACATGTCGGCGTGGCGCGACTGACCATGCGTGATTTCTCGGACCGATTCCTCGAGCTTTATCTCGACGCCGCGGGAGATTCGGTCGCCGCGAGCGTCGGGGCCTATCAGCTCGAAGGTCCCGGCCTGCAATTGTTCGAGCGTTTCGACGGCGATTATTTTACGATCTTGGGTCTGCCGCTCCTGGAGGCTCTGGAATTTCTGCGGCGCTTTGGCTGCCTGGCGCAATGAGTGGCGCGATGAACAAGGATCGGCCGTTTGTCCTGTGCCTGACCGGCTCCCTCGCCATGGGGAAATCGACCGCCGCGAAGTTTTTCGCCGAGTGCGGCGTGCCGGTTCACGATTCCGACGCGGCCGTCCATGCGCTTTACGAAGGCGAAGCGGCGGCGCGAATCGAACAAGCATTTCCAGGCTCGACATCGGACGGTAAGGTGGATCGCGGCAAGCTTGCCGAAATGGTCGTGAACGACGGGGCCGCGCTCGCCCGCCTGGAAGCCATCATTCATCCGCTTGTTACCGCCTCGCGCGACAAGTTCCTCGCCGAGGCCAAAGCGCAGGGCGCTCCGGTCGTGGTCGTCGACATTCCGTTATTGTTCGAAACTGCGGCGCAATCGCAATGCGACGCCGTGGTCGTGGTCTCGGCTCCGGCTGCAGACCAGCGCCGGCGCGCTTTGGACCGGCCGGGAATGACCGAGGAGAAATTTGCCGCGCTCCTTGGCAAACAATTGCCGGACGCCGAAAAGCGCCGCCGCGCCGATTTCGTCGTGGACAGCTCGCAAGACTTCGATCGTACCCGCGCGCAGATTCGAGACATTTTACGCAACGTCGCTACAATGCAGCGCCGCTGATTCGCCGCGGCCCACGAGTTCTCGATGCGCGAAATTGTCTTCGATACCGAAACGACGGGACTCGATCCGCTTACCGGCGATCGTCTAGTCGAGATCGGCTGTATCGAGCTGTTCAACCGCTTCCCGACCGGCAAGACGTTCCATGGCTATTTCAATCCGGAACGCGACATGCCGGAAGCGGCCTTGAAAATCCATGGGCTCACCCTCGAGTTTCTCAAGGATCAGCCATTGTTCGCGCACCGGGTCGCCGAGCTCATTGAATTTCTTGGCGACGCCCAGCTCGTTGCGCACAACGCAATGTTCGATCTGGCCTTCCTCAATGCCGAATTGGAGCGTGCCGGACACCCCGCGGTGAGTCGCGACCGCATGATCGACACGCTGTTGATCGCGCGGCGCAAACATCCGGGAGCGGCGAACCGGCTCGATGATCTATGCGCCCGCTACACCGTCGATAATTCGCGACGCACCAAGCATGGTGCGCTGCTTGATGCCGAACTTCTGGCCGAGGTCTATGTCGAACTGATTGGCGCGCGTCAGGCGCAGCTCATTTTGTCGCAGGCGCCGGTCATCACGGTGCCCGGCGAGATCATCGCGGTGCGGCAACGTCCCATGCCGCTGCCGTCGCGCCTGACCGCAGAGGGGCAGGCCGCGCATCGCCAGTTCATCGCGAGCCTTGGCGACAACGCGATTTGGCGCGATTACATCAGTCTGGATTAAGCGGACGCGTTGGCTTGCTGCGCGCTGGCGATGCGCTCGCGATAAAGCGACGCAAAATCGACCGGCTCAAGCATCAGCGGGGGGAAACCGCCATTGCGGGTGGCGGTGGCGACGATTTCCCGCGCGAACGGAAACAGGAGCCGCGGGCACTCGATCATGACCATCGGCTGGAGGCTTTCGCCCGGCACATTGAGGATCCGAAACACCCCGGCATAGAGCAGTTCAAACCCGAACAGCACAAAGCCCTGGACTTCCGCCTTGCCGTCCAGTCGCAGGGTGACTTCGACGTCATTTTCGGCCACCGGCGCGGCCTCAACCCCGATGTTGATCTTGATCGAAGGCTGTTGTGGGCTCGGCGTCAGAGCGCGCGGCGCGTTCGGGTTCTCGAACGAAAAGTCCTTCACATATTGCATCAGCACGCCGATCTGCGGAACCGGCGTCTGGGGGGCACCCGGTTGTGGCGCGGGGCCACCATTCGTCGTCGACATTGTCATCTCCGCTTGGGCGGGCTTGGCTAACATGCGGCGGAGCCGCGAACAATGCCGGGGGATGCTGCTGCCGCGAGGCCGGTTGGCGGGAACAGCGCACCACTTGCGCAT
Organism: Xanthobacteraceae bacterium; assembly: GCA_051961815.1. GTDB lineage: Bacteria > Pseudomonadota > Alphaproteobacteria > Rhizobiales > Xanthobacteraceae > BOG-931. The sequence goes on along the minus strand of JBQCCX010000075.1, from coordinate 7,913 downwards.
CGCGGAGGCGCTCTGGCCGGGGCGATGGCGTTATTGGCGCAGCCGCGCTGATCGTTTAATGTTTGCGCTTCGCCGCGTTAAAATGACGGCGAGCCGCCACTGGATGGCCTAACCTGTGTGCCTACATAGAGCGGGGACGGGTGTCTTGCCGTGGTTTGGTCATTCGAACCGATCCCCGGAACACACTGCCCGCTCGCTGCGATGGCGAAAGAATGGCCGACGTGTTCGATATCTACACCATCATTTTCCTGGCCCTCGCAGTGTTTATTTTCCTGCGATTGCGCAGCGTATTGGGCCAGCGGACCGGCCGCGAGCGGCCGCCTTACGATCCCTATTCGGCCCGCGATGCGGTGCGCAGCCCCGCCACCGAAAAGAAAGTGGTTGCGTTGCCGCAGCGCAGCGCGGATGCCGCCGCGCGGGCCACCGAAGCTTCGGCGGCTTCGGCCGAGCGCTGGAAGGATGTCGCCGAGAGCGGCTCGACGGTCGCGGCCGGGCTTGATGCGATCGTCGCCGCGGATTCGAGTTTTGACGCCAAGCATTTTATTACCGGTGCCCGCGCCGCCTACGAGATGATCGTGACCGCGTTTGCCGGCGGCGATCGTCGGCAGTTGCGCAGCTTGCTGTCGCGCGAAGTCTATGACGGCTTCGATGCGGCGATTACCGAGCGTGAGCGCCGCAGCGAAACCGCCGAAACCCGTTTTGTTTCGATCGATGGGTCGACGATAACGGCGGCCGAACTGCGCAACCGCACGACAGCCCAAATCACTGTCCGTTTCGTCTCTAAACTGATTTCCGCGACGCGCGATCGTAGCGGTGCCGTGGTCGACGGTAGCGCCGATAAAGTTACCGACGTAACGGATGTCTGGACCTTCGCTCGCGATGTGTCCTCGCGCGATCCCAACTGGAAAGTCATCGCGACCGAAACCGGACAATGATGTTGGCAATGGGTGGGGGTGCGGCGCCGGGTCGGGTTCGTCGCCTTGCGGCTTGTCGGGGTCTTCGCCTTTCGCTTCGTCTCGTCGCCGCGCTGGCGGTGATCTTTGCTCTGCCAAGCGCGGTTTCGGCACAAAGCAGCGGCCCGCTGGTTTTTCCCGATACCCAATATGAGCCGGTCGAGTGGAGCGAGCTCGAAGGCTGGAGCAGCGATGATCATGCCGCCGCCTTCGCCGCGTTTCTCGGTAGCTGCCGGACGCTGCAGAACAGGCGACGCCAGTCGGCTCGGGATTTGACCCCGATTTCCGCGGCGCTCAAAGACATTTGCGACGACGCACGTGCCGCCATTCCGCTGGACGAGGACGGCGCCCGGAAGTTTTTCGAGGACCATTTCCGGCCGATCCGCATCAACCGGCTCGGCGACAGCGATGGGTTTCTCACCGGATATTACGAGCCGATCATCGCCGGTTCGCGCGTGCCGACCGGCGAATTCACGGCGCCGCTTTATCGCCGCCCGCCCAATCTGGTCCCCGCCGGCCGGCGCAGGCTCGGCGAGGCGTTTCCATCAAAGGGCGTGCTCGTCGGCCGCCGCGTGGGCCGCCGCAAGATCGTGCCTTATTACGATCGCGGCCAGATCGAAGACGGAGCGCTCGACGGCTGGCATCTGGAAATCTGTTACCTGCACGACCAGGTCGACGTGCTGTTCGCGCAAATTCAGGGCTCGGCGCGAATCCGTCTCGAAGACGGCGCCATTCTTCGCGTCAATTACGATTCGCATAATGGTTGGCCGTACACGCCGGTCGGCCGCGTTCTCGTGGATCAGAAGTTATTGAGCAGAGATCTGGTCTCGATGCAGAGCATCCGCGATTGGATGGAGGCAAATCCGGATCCGGCCAAAGAGGTGCGGCGACAAAACAAGTCTTATGTTTTTTTCCGGATCACCGATCTTGCCACTGAGGACGAAGCTGTGGGCGGCCAGGGCGTACCGCTGATGCCGGGTCGCTCGATCGCGATCGACCGCGCGCTCCACGCCTACGGCACGCCTTTTTTCATCCAGGCCGAGCTCCCGATTGCCAACCAGAAAACCGGCACGAAATTTGACCGCCTGATGATCGCGCAGGATACCGGCTCGGCGATTGTCGGTCCGGCGCGCGCCGATATTTATTTCGGAGCCGGCGACGAGGCCGCGCGCATCGCCGGACGCATTAAAAACCCGGGCACTTTCGTCATGCTGGTGCCGCGCGAACTCGATCCGGTGGCGGCCGGCAGCGATCTGCCGCTGCCGCCGGCGCGTCCGGGCATGTTCGGTTTCAATTTTGACACCATGCCCGATCAGACGGCGCCGGATGGCGAAGAGGTGTCGTTGCCTGAGGCCAAGCCGGCGGTTGCGGCCGGGGCGAACGCCGCGCCAGCGAGCAACGCCAAGTCCAACGCGCGCCGCCGCCGATGAGCCGGCGGCGCTTAAGCGACGATGAACGCACGCTTTGGCGCGGCGTCGCGCGCGGCGTCAAACCGTTGCGCCGCGGCGGTGCCGGGCTTGCCGACGCGCCGGATCTGCCGGCGCGCCAGTCGCCGCCGCAGAGCGCGCGCCAGGAACGCGCCGCTGCGACGCAGCCACCTGCTTTGGCGCAGTTCGAGCGCCGCTTGCGGCAACGCGTCGGGCGCGGCCAGGCCACGATCGATGCGCGGCTCGATCTTCACGGCATGACCCAGACACAAGCGCACGCGGCGCTGCTGCGTTTTCTCACAAAGGCGCAAGCGAAGGGCGCCAAGCTGGCGCTGGTGGTCACCGGAAAAGGCTCGGGCGCTGCGGGGCTTGCCGCATCTGAACGCGGCGTGCTGCGGCGCCAAGTGCCATTGTGGCTATCGCTGCCGGAGTTCCGCCGCTTTGTGGTCAGTTTCGAGCAAGCACACGGCAGTCATGGCGGCGAGGGTGCGCTTTACCTGCGCTTGCGGCGTGGCCGGGGCTAGTCGGCTTCATTCTCTTCACACCAAGCGTTAACCTAATATCGAGAAAGCCCGAAAAAACGCACGAATCGGTCAAACTCGCCGGCGAAACTGCGCCGCGACAGCAAACGCGTATCCGGAACCCGTCAGCCATGTCCGAGAGTATGTTTACTGCGGCCAACCGTACGCCGCTCTCAGCGCAAACTTCAATGCCCGCCGGCGCCGCCGATCTGCGGATGCTGGCTCAGATCGAACAATGGATGGCGATGATTCGCGAAATCAGCCGCGAGCAGCAGAGCGCAAAGGCCTTCCAGCGCTGATGCGCGACGGCGCGCTTTTACTGCCGCTCACAAGATAAATCGGCTGAGATCGGCGTTTTTGGCAAGGTCGCCGACGTGCTGATGCACGTAGGCAGCGTCGATTTTGACTGTCTCGCCCGAGCGGTCGGGCGCGCCGAACGAAACATCGTCCAGCACGCGCTCCATCACCGTCTGCAAGCGGCGTGCGCCGATATTCTCAACGCTTGAATTGACCGCCACGGCGACATCGGCGACGGCATCGATCGCGTCCTCGGAGAACTCGAGATTAACGCCTTCAGTCGCCATCAGCGCCACGTATTGCTTGATCAGCGACGCCTCCGGTTCGGTCAGAATGCGGCGGAAGTCATCACGCGTCAGCGGCTTGAGCTCGACTCGGATCGGCAAGCGGCCTTGCAGTTCGGGAAGCAAATCGGACGGTTTGGAAATGTGGAAGGCGCCGGAAGCGATGAAGAGGATGTGATCGGTCTTTACCGAGCCGTGCTTGGTGGCGACGGTGGTGCCCTCGATCAAGGGGAGGAGATCGCGCTGCACGCCTTCACGTGATACGTCGGCGCCGATCCGGCCCTCGCGAGCGCAGATTTTGTCGATCTCGTCGAGGAACACGATACCGTTATTCTCGACGGTCTTGATCGCCTCCTGCGTCAGTTGGTCGGTGTCGAGCAATTTGTCGGATTCCTCGTTGACCAGGATCTCGTAGGAATCCGCAACCGTGACGCGCCGGGTTTTCGTTCGTCCGCCGCCGAGTTTGCCGAAAATGTCGCCAATCGAGATCGCGCCCATCTGCGCGCCCGGCATGCCGGGAATGTCGAACAGCGGCAAGCCACCGCCACCGGCCTGAACCTCGATCTCGATTTCTTTGTCGTTGAGCTCGCCGTCGCGCAACTTCTTGCGGAACGCTTCTTTGGTCGACGCGCTCGCATTCGCGCCGACCAATGCATCGAGCACGCGATTCTCGGCCGCTTGCTGCGCGCGGGCCGCCACGTCTTTGCGCCGCTTTTCGCGGGTGAGCGTGATGGCGATCTCAAGCAGATCGCGCACGATCTGCTCGACGTCGCGGCCGACATAGCCAACTTCGGTGAATTTGGTCGCCTCGACTTTGAGGAAGGGTGCGCCGGCGAGCTTGGCGAGCCGGCGGGAGATTTCGGTCTTGCCGACGCCGGTCGGGCCGATCATCAAGATATTTTTCGGCAATACTTCTTCGCGCAGCCGGTCATCGAGCTGCAGGCGACGCCAGCGATTTCGCAGCGCAATCGCCACGGCGCGCTTGGCGTCGCCCTGACCGACGATAAAGCGGTCGAGCTCGGAGACGATCTCGCGGGGAGAGAAATCGGTCACGCCTTCAGCGTCTCTATGGTCACGTTTCGGTTGGTGTAAACGCAAATTTCCGCGGCAATATCGAGCGACCGGCGGACGATCGCTTCCGCATCGAGCGGGCCATCGAGCAGCGCGCGCGCCGCGGCGAGCGCATAGTTGCCGCCGGAGCCAATGCCGACGACGCCGGCTTCAGGCTCGAGCACGTCGCCGGTGCCGGTCAGCACCAGCGATACATCCTTGTCGGCGACGATCATCATGGCTTCGAGCCGGCGCAGAAAACGATCCGTGCGCCAATCCTTGGCTAGTTCGACAGCGGCGCGGGTCAGTTGGCCAGGATATTGTTCGAGCTTGGATTCAAGGCGCTCAAACAGCGTGAACGCGTCGGCGGTGGCGCCGGCAAAGCCGCCAATGACCGCACCGCCGCCGAGCCGGCGCACTTTCCTGGCATTGGCTTTAATGATGGTCTGTCCGATGGACACTTGGCCGTCGCCGCCAATCGCGACCAGTCCGCCCTTGCGGACCGTCAGAATGGTCGTGCCGTGCCATGGGCCGGAATGGCCCGCTTCTGCCGAGGACATGCGCTGGATGAATGATTAACCGGTTTCGGCGGCCAACTTTCAACTGAACGGGCTGGAAAACCTTTACGTAAGGCATGATTTAAGAGTTGGACCCTGCCAATGCAAATGCGATGGCGGCGGTGCCAGTAAGCCACAAATACTTACGAACTGCGGACACTAGTGGCGACTTCGCAGCGGCCCTGATAAAACGCCCCCGCAAAGCCAAGTGATTGAGCCCGAACGACGATCGGGAGAGCGAAATGCGCAAAGGCGCGGTGGCGCGCAAAACCAAAGAAACCGATGTCGAGGTCGCCGTCGATCTCGACGGCACTGGCGCGTCTTCGATCGAAACCGGTATCGGTTTTCTCGATCACATGCTCGATTTGTTGGCGCGGCATTCGCGGATCGACATCCGCGTCAAGGCCAAGGGTGATCTGCATATCGATCATCACCACACCACCGAGGATGTCGGCATCGCGCTCGGTCAGGCGCTCAAGCAGGCGCTTGGCGAGATGAAGGGCATCACGCGCTACGCCGACGTGCACGTGCCGATGGACGAGGCGCTCACCCGCGTCGCGCTCGACATTTCCGGCCGGCCGTTTCTGGTCTTCAAGGTCGAGTTCGTCCGCGCCAAAGTCGGACCATTCGATACCGAACTGGTCGAAGAATGGTTTCGGGCCTTCGCCATGAATGCGGGCGTGACGCTGCATGTCGCGACATTATACGGCGGCAACGATCACCATATTGCCGAGTCCTGTTTCAAAGGTCTCGCTCGTGCGCTGCGCGCCGCTGTTGCGGTCGATCCGCGGGCCGCAGGCGAGGTGCCTTCGACCAAGGGCAGGCTCGGCAACTAAATTGTGGTCTCGATCGTTTTACCGGACCTGTGCAGCAGGCAAAGCTGAAAGACCGTTCAATGTCTATCTACACCGTGCATCAACCGCCGCTCGAAGCCGGCGCGGCCGCCACCGAACCCTATCGCTTCATCTTCGTCCGAGACGGCTTCTCCTGGTGGGCCTTCCTGCTCACGCCGCTATGGATGCTGCGACACCGCTTGTGGTTGGCGCTGGCGCTTTATGTTCTGGTCGCGGCGGCGCTCGACGCCGGGTTGAGCGCACTCGGCGCTTCGGCCGTTACGCTGGTTGTGGCCAGCCTGTCGATCTCGCTGCTGGCCGGCCTTGAGGCCGGCACGCTGCGGCGCTTCAAATTGGCCCGCCGGCATTGGCGCAATATTGGCGTCGTCACCGGCGATGATCTTGAAGACGCAGAACGGCGCTTTTTCGATGTCTGGATCCGCCAGGCGCCCGCGCGGCGGTCCGCAGTGGCAACCGGTGCCGCGTCGGGCTCAGCCGCGCCGCCTGCGCCGCCGCCCGCCGCGCCGTCGGGCGTGATCGGATTATTCCCGGAGCCGGGAGCGCGCCGGTGACCGTCGCCATCGTCGATTATGGCTCGGGCAATCTGCATTCCGCCGCCAAGGCCTTCGAACGCGCCGCCCATGAGGCGGGACTGGATCAGCCGATCACGGTGACGCGCGATCCCGAGGTGGTGGCGCGCGCCGATCGCGTGGTTTTGCCCGGAGTAGGGGCTTTCGCCGATTGCCGCCGCGGCCTTGATGCGGTGTCGGGCATGGTGGACGCGCTCGAGCAAGCGGTACACGGCAAAGGCCGGCCGTTTTTCGGTATTTGCGTCGGCATGCAACTCCTTGCCGAGCGCGGGCGCGAATATGAAGTGGTCGAGGGACTCGGCTGGATCGGCGGCGAAGTCGATCGCATTCGGCCGCGCGACGCCACGTTGAAGATCCCGCATATGGGCTGGAATACGCTTAATGTGGTCCGTCCGCATGCCTTGATCGACGGCCTGACACTCGGGTCGGAGGGCCGGCACGCCTATTTCGTGCACTCGTTCGCGCTCAATCCCTCGCAGCGCCAGGATCTGGTGGCCGACGCCGATTACGGTGGGGCGGTGACGGCGATCGTCGGCCGCGACAATATCGTCGGCACGCAATTTCATCCCGAGAAGAGCCAAAAGCTCGGCCTGGCGCTGATTGCGAATTTTTTGAAGTGGAAGCCGTGATTTTATTTCCGGCAATCGACCTGAAGAACGGCGAGGCGGTTCGCCTGCAGCAGGGCGACATGGCGCGCGCGACCGTGTTCAGCCGCGATCCCGCCGCACAGGCGTGCGCCTTTGCCGAGCAGGGCTTTACTTATTTGCATCTGGTCGATCTCGACGGCGCGTTCGCCGGCAGACCGGTCAACGCCGCGGCGGTAGAGCGGATTCTGGCGGCGGTGAAAATCCCGGTGCAGCTCGGCGGCGGCATTCGCGATCGCGCCACCATCGATGGGTGGCTGAGCAAAGGAGTGGCGCGCGTCATCGTCGGCACGGCGGCAGTGCGCGACCCCGCGCTGGTCAAGGCCGCGGCCCGCGCCTATCCCGGCCGGATCGCGGTTGGACTCGATGCGCGCGACGGCGAAATCGCAGTCGAAGGCTGGTCGAAAACCGCCGCACTGTCTGCGCTTGATCTCGCCTGCCGCTTCGAAGACGCCGGCGTTGCCGCCATCATCTATACCGACGTCAGCCGTGACGGCATGCTGCAAGGGCTCAATCTCGATGCGACGGTTGCTTTGGCCGACGCGATTTCGCTGCCGGTGATCGCTTCGGGCGGGCTCGCTTCGCTCGCTGACGTGCGGGCGCTGCTCGAACCGCGTGCGAAAAAGCTTGAGGGCGCGATCGCCGGCCGCGCCCTTTACGACGGCCGGCTTGATCCGGCTGCGGCGCTGGCGCTCGTTCGCCAGGCGCGAGCGACTTCGGAATCGGGACACTAGATGTTCAAGGTCCGCGTCATTCC
>JBQCCX010000074.1:0-2339 GCA_051961815.1 Xanthobacteraceae bacterium | reverse complement strand
GCCCGGGCGCGGGTTGCAAGCCCGCCCGCGGGCACCGCACTCGCCCGCGCGATCCAGGGATTGCCTCCCGGGCCGCGTCCGTACCGGACGAGGTTCGAAAGTGCATGTAACTGAAAAAGAGACGAATCTCAAGATTGCGTCTCTACATTGGTGACGATATTTTCTCTCGCATCGATGAGACGCGCTCGCCGCTTTCTCTTCGTCATTGCCGGACTTGATCCGGCAATCCATGCAGACCGTCAGCTCGGCATGGACCACCGGGTCAAGCCCGGTGGTGACGATTTATGTGATCGTCATGGCCGGGCTTGTCCCGGCCATCCCGATCATTTTGGAAGGCCGTGCCCGCCTAAGCGAGATGCCCGCGACAAGCGCGGGCATGACGAACCACGTCATTGCCGGACTTGATCCGGCAATCCATGCTGCGGCTCCGAACATGAAGTCATGGCCGGGCTTGTCCCGGCCATCCCGATCATTTTCAAAGGCCGTGCCCGCCTAAGCGAGATGCCCGCGACAAGCGCGGGCATGACGAGTCATAAGACGTGACAAAAGCCATCAACCACCTGGTGCTTGCCGGCCGCGATCTCGACGCCATGCGTGCGCATTACGAGAGGCTGGGATTCACCGTCACGCCGCGCGGGCAGCATCCGTTCGGCACCGGCAATGCGCTCATTCAGCTTCACGGCACTTATCTCGAGCTCCTGGCCGTGACTGCGCCGCAGGATGTGCCCGAGCATGGTAGCGGGCATTTCTCCTTCGCCGCCTTCAACCGCGATTATCTCGCCCGCCATGAAGGCTTCTCGATGCTGGTGCTCGACACCGCGGATGCGCGCGCCGACATCGAAGCGTGGCGCGCGGCCGGGCTTAAAACCTACGAGCCGTTTGATTTCTCGCGAACGGCGAAGCTGCCCGACGGGCAAGAGATCACGGTCGGCTTTTCGCTCGCCTTTGTCAGCGATCCGGCAGCGCCATGGCTCGGCCTTTTCGCCTGCCAGCATTTGCGCCCGGATTATTTCGAACAGCCACGCTATCTGCAGCACGGCAACGGGGCGACGCACGTGCACGACGTCTGGATCGTCGGCGACACCGCGCCCGAACTTGCCGGCTTCATGCAGACCGTCACCAGCGCAAAGCCGATCAGCGACGATGCGTCCGTCACGGTGCTGCAAACGCGCATCGGCGCGATCGTGCTGGCGCGCCCGCAAGCCTTCGAAAAAGCCTTTGGCCTTCCGCCGCCACACCCGGGCGACGGGCCGCACTTGGCCGCATTGACGATCGCGTGCGAAGCCTTGAGTCAGTTTGCGGACTTGCCCAAAGTAGGCGAACGGCGCGTGCTTGCGCCGGAGAAGAATTTCGGGACCGCAATTGGTTTCGTGACAACGAGAAGGTGACCATCCATGCGTATGTTTCAGCTCTGCGTCTGCGGCGAGCCGCTGCAATAGACCGAGCAGCCGACACCGGAGCCCAAAGGCACCGAGGTTCTGCTCAAAACGCTGGCGGCGGGCGTCTGCCACAGCGACCTGCATATTGCCGACGGCTGGTTCGATCTCGGCGGCGGCAAGCGGCTGAGCCTCGCCGACCGCGGCATGAAACTGCCGGTAACGCTCGGGCACGAGAATGTCGGCGAGGTGGCGGCCATCGGGCCTGACGCGAAAGACGCCAAGGGGCTGCGCATCGGCGCGCGCATGCTCGCCAATCCGTGGATCGGCTGCGGCACCTGCCATCCGTGCCGGCGCGGCGACGAGAATCTGTGCCGCGCCATGAAAAGCCTCGGCGTGTTCTCCAATGGCGGCTATGCCGATTACGTGATGGTGCCGCATCCGCGCTACCTCTCCGACATCGGCGACTTGCCGGCCGAGCGCGTCGCGCCGCTCGCCTGTTCGGGGGTGACCACGTTCGGCGCCCTGAAAAAAGTGCCGACGCTCGCAACCGAGCCGACCGTGATCATCGGCGCCGGCGGCTTGGGCCTGATGTGCCTCGCTCTGCATCAGAAGATGGGCGGCCATTCGGCCATCGTGGTCGATATCGATCCGGCCAAGCGCCAAGCGGCGAAAGCGGCCGGCGCCGCGCATCTCATCGACGGCGGCGCGGCGAACGCGGCGCAACAGATCATCGACCTGACCCAAGGCGGCGCCTGGGCGGTGATCGATCTCGTCGGCTCATCGCAAAGTGCGCGCGTCGGCTATGACAGCCTGATCAAGGGCGGCAAATACGTCATCGTCGGCCTGTTTGGCGGCGACCTGACGCTGTCGCTGCCGCCGATTCCGATGCGCGCTTTGACCGTTCAGGGCTCTTACGTCGGCAGCCTTGCCGAAATGGCCGAGCTGATGGAGCTCGTGCGG
>JBQCCX010000073.1:0-6660 GCA_051961815.1 Xanthobacteraceae bacterium | reverse complement strand
CATTCCGCGCTGGGGCTGGCGGGCGCTGTTCGTCGTCGGTGTCATCCCCGCCGTGCTGTTATTCTTCGTGCGGCGCTATATGCCGGAATCGGTCCGGTATCTGTTGAGCAAGGGCCGGGTTGCGCAAGCGGAAAACACCGTAGCCGAGATCGAGCGGCAAGCGATCGGGCGCGCGCTGTCGCCTGACGAGATCAAAGCATTGCCGAATATCCGCCCCGAGGTCGGCACCGAGGTCAAGGTGACGGTGGCCGAATTGCTTGCTCCCGGCCGGATCAAAAACACGCTGCTCTTATGGGTCGTCTCGTTCGGCTTTTTATGGGCGTCGAACGGCATCTTGTTCATGCTGCCGACCATCCTGCAGCAGCGCGGCTTTCCGCTCACCCAGGCGATCACGTTCCAGCTCGTCCAGGCGAGCACCGCGGTGGTCGGCTATTCGGCCTGCGGCTTTTTGATCGACCGTTTCGGCCGGCGGCCGGTCCTGTTTTTGTATTATTTCATCGGCGCGTTCTGCCATCTGTGGTTCGCGCTGGCCTCGGGCATGTGGCTCTATTTTGCCGCGGCCGCCGTGGGCTGGGTCAATCCCGGCGTCTACGGCGCGACCGGAATTTATGTGAGCGAACTGCATCCGACCCATTTGCGAGCGACCGCAGTCGGCTGGTTCTTCGGCATCGGCCGCATCGGCTCCTTCCTGGCGCCGACAGTGGTCGGCCTGATGCTGGCTTACGGCGCGGGTGCGTATGTTCTGCACACCTTCGCGCTGGCCTATCTGATCGCCGCCTTCGCGCTTCTCGCCGTCGGCATCGAGACCAAAGGCCGGGTGCTCGAGGAAATCACGCAGGAAAAATTCGCGTGAGGCGGTGCGGCAGCGCTGACCGTGGCTCAATGCCAATGAGCGCCTGAACCAAACAAAAAAGCCCCCGCTCGGCGGATACCGAGCGGGGGCGAGAATAATCAAGCAAGTTGCGCTATCTTTTGGTCGGCCAACCTTCGTGCACTACTGAAAATGCGAAAGCGCCGCACCGACCGTCCATTTGATGGCGCCCTCGACGATCCAACCTTTGGCTTCGTTGTAAAACTTCACTTTGCCGGTCGTGCGCACGTTGGTTCACCTGTGAGATTGCGCGAAATCGCGCCGCAACCGCGCGCGATCGAAGCGCGGTGGCGCAGCGAAAACGATTCCGATGGGGTTGGGAGCGCTGCGGGCACAGTTCGCCAAGGCCCGCATGCGCGCGAGGAGAAATGCATGCGGGGCAAGCCGCCGTCAACGCGCGGCGTCGGCGCTCGTCACGGAAAAGGAGACTAAGTGCTTGGCGCGGCAGTCGGAAAAATTTTTTCGCACTTGGTGCTGCCGCAGCGCCGATTTCGGCCGCTCCGCCGTTTCACTCGCGATGATTCGGAAATCAAGCGTGGGCAATGAGCTTTCCAACGTCATTGCGAGGAGCGTGAGCGACGAAGCAATCCAGGCTTTGCCAACCCCTAGATTGCTTCGCTTCGCTCGCAATGACGATATACCTAAAGCGCGCGAAGATTGTGCGCGATCTCGCGCACGAGCCTGGCCTTGTAGCGCGCCATCCAGTCGGCATAGCGCAACACTTTCTCGCCGCGCGCGCTCGCCTCGAGCCGGTAATCGCGATAGCCGCGGTTGACGGATTTGAGGGTGCCGGCGCGCTGCTGCGCCGCCATTTCCGCTTCGAGCCGCGCGATCACTGCGGCGGCTTCCCTGGCGATCTCTTCGTCCGAGCGGAGCATGATGCCGAGACGCCTGGCCGTATCGCTGACGGCGCGGCGCCAGCGCGAGACCGCTTCGGCATCATCCGGTCGGGCGGTGCGCAACGCCCGCGCGACGCGTTCGACCAAGGATTGCGCCTGGTGCGTACTTTTGCACCACCACCGCGTTTGCACGACCTCGCCAGGCTGCGGCGACGCCCCCGGGGCCGCAGTGATGAGGCGCGCGCCACGTTCGTCCTTGACGAGCGTCACGGCGGCAAGGCCCAAGCCCTCGCGATAGGCGGCGATCAGGAGTTTTGGGTTATCCAAGTGATTTCTTCTAGACTTCGTCATCGCGGACAGGCCGTTTCCCGGACGCGGTGCAGCGCGACTAGCGGTGCACCGCAGATCCGGGATCGTTTCAAACACCGCGTCTGTGAAGGTCCCGGTTCAGCAGCGCATCATTGCATGCTGCGCTGCGCCCGGGACACGCTATGTCCCTCACAATGAGCAGGGTCACCGCACCGGCACGCGGCGGCGGATGAGCTCGCGCTCGATGATGCGCAGGCCGTGCAGCTTGCGCGCATTGAAGGTACGCCGCGTCAGCTTGATTCGTTTGAGCGCCTTGTCGATATCGACGTCGAACGCCGCCCACAGCGCGCCGAGATTGACGGCGCGGGCGAGGTGATGGGACTCGATGCCGGACAAATAGGCCCACGGCCAAAACAGCGCCTCTTCCATACGTCCGATCTCCGCCGGCGACGGCAGGATACGGACCCTGTTGCGGATGCGCGCCATCCGCTCGAGCTCGTAGGTTTCGAGCTGCGAATTGAGGTCGGACTGATCATGCAAATAAACCGGCATCGAATTGACGTAACCCTTGGGCCGCGTCGGCAGCGGCAGGCGCGAGAGGATGCGAAAGCCCTCCTCCATGCGCTCCATCACGAACAAAAATGTCCAGCGCTCCGGCACCTCGCGGGCCCGAGACAGCGGCGCTGCTGCCGTGATTCCGAGCGCGCCGAGCATATTTTCGCGCTCGCCGCGCAACTCGGCGCGCGCCGCCGCAGCCGCACGCTCGCTCAAAGGTGCAACGCGATTGGGTTGCGACACCTTTCGCTACCCGAATTTTCTCTTGTTAGTACCCGTTCGTTCCCGCGCAGGCGGGAACCCAGAAAAAATACTCCATGCAGGATCGGTTGCGCTGGATTCCCGCTTGCGCGGGAATGAGCGGGGGGTGAAATCGTGGCTTGAGGCCAATTTCGCTGCCAGCCTCTGGTGCAGCGGCTTGACGAGACTTGGCTTCACCAGACTCGGCGGCACGATATAGGCGCGCCGCATATGCTGTGCGCAGTACGGCATGCCGCGGACGACGTCGGCGCCCGGCGCGCCGCAGAAAAAGAAATGCCGGCCGCCGAGTTCGCCGTAAGGCCAGCGGCAGCATTCGTTGCTGAGATCGAGCAGCGTCTTGCGCCGTGCTTTGGCCGGCGCCGGTTGTGGTTTGCCGGCGCGCCGCCGCGCCGGCGCTTTGTCGGCTGGCTGCGGCGTGGAGCGTCCGCGCGCGGGCGGCGCCAGCCGCAGGCGGAAGATCTTGCCAAGTACCGCGCAACGCGAAATCCCGCCGAGCGCCCGGCCGATCGCGGCGGCGGTCTTGCCGGCGCTCCACAGCGCTTTGAGTTCGGCAATGCGCGCCTGCGTCCAGAATCCTTTCGCCATCACCCCACTCCCCATTCGATAACCGCCGTCACCCTGAGGCGGCCGCGAAAGCGGCCCTCGAAGGGCGACGGCGGGCATCCTTCGAGGCTCGCTTCGCTCGCACCTCAGGATGACGCCTCTCGTATTCGTCACATAATCGGGGACGCTGTGATCGTCAAGTCACCGTTTTTGAAGCTAGCGGTTCTGCACCGAATCCGTGACAATGTCGGCCCTGGAGACCGCCATGGCGCGACGAGCGAAAGCCCCCAAGCAGACCAAGACCGGCCTGTTTCACGCCCGCGAGGCGCGCGGCATGAGCCGCAGCGAATTGGTGCGGCGCGCCGGCGTGTCGAAGCAGCAATTGTCGCGGCTGGAGAACGGGCTCATTCGGCTGCGCCTCGATCACTTGAAGCCGTTTGCCAACGCGCTCGGCTATTCGCCTGAGCAAATTCTGCTTTGGGGCCGTTATCCGGGCACCGGCGAGCATATCGAATCAAGCGATGTGCTGCCGGAGCGCGGCGCCCGCGACGAGCCGGTCGGTCCCGCAAAGGGCCAGGTGCCGGAGCTCGACACCCGCGCCGGGCTCGGCGGCGGCGGCGTGCCGGCGCGTGAAATGCGCAAAGACGGTCGCCATGCCGATGCAGTTAAGCCCGAAGCATGGGTATTTCCGCCAAGCTTCGTCCGCGAGCAGCTGCACACATCGGCCGGCCGGCTTCTGGTGCTCGAGACCAACGGCGACAGCATGGCGCCGACCATCATGTCGGGCGATCGCGTCATCATCGATACCGCGCACAAGACGCCGACGCCGGACGGGCTTTATGCGATCCGCGACACCTTCGAGGGCATTGTCATCAAACGCCTGCAACTCATTCGTTCGTCGAAGGCAACGCGGATCAAGATCATCTCCGACAATCCGAATCATGCGACCGAAGAGGTCCCGCTCAACGAGCTGGAGATTGTCGGCAAGGTGCTGTGCTGCCTGAAAATGGTTTAGCCGGCCCGCGGTAAAGTCCCCGCCCTTTCCACACGCCATTGCTGCGTTTTAGCCGCCATCCGGCGAATCGCGGGGCCGCGGGAGCCGTCCTTATTTTGGTTACGAATTGGCTTGATCGTTTGACTCTTGTCTCCTTTTCGGTTACATCGCGCGTAACCGATTATGCGAAGGGGACAAGAATGCCAAGACGGCACGAGGACCTGACCGCGAACTCCTTCTCCCCGCGTGCGGGGAGAAGGTTGGGATGAGGGGCGTTACAGCTTGGCCCAGACTAGCGGCCACGCCCCCTCACCCGGATTGCTGAGCCCGTCATCGGGCCAGCCACTTCGGGCCGGACCCATTGGCAATCCGACCTCTCCCCGCGCGGCGGGGAGAGGAAAAGGCGAATCGACCAGCGCCATCGACGCGGCACTGGCGCAGATCGCCGCCGCGTTCGGCCTCGCCGCCGAGATCAAAGATTTCAAGCTGCAGGTCGCACGCTGGCTGCGACTCGGCCCGCAGCATCCGGCGGTGCACGCCCGGTTTCGCGCCCGCGCCGCCGCACTGCCGGCGTGGAGGCTCGACGGAGCGATCCGGGAGGTCGAGTGCTGGTGGCGCGAGGAGCGCAAGAGCTTCGCGCTCGCCAGCGCGCTCGGCTATGGCAGCCGGCTATCCGTCGAAACCTTGCGCGAGCTGCGGCTCATTTTGCGTCTGCTGCGACGAAAGCGCCTGGCGGCAGAATTCGCTGCGATCGCCGCGGCGGTCTGCGAACAGGAAATGACGATGGCGGCGGAGTAGCGCGAACGTTTTGCGCGAACCACTCGTCCCCGCGCAAGCGGGGACCCAGCTGCTGGATTCCCGCTTGCGCGGGAATGACCGGAACCCGACGGCGCGGGTGCAGCCTTCCGATTTATCTATTCCGGCTTGACCACCCGGATGTGCAGCTCGCGCAATTGCTTCGGCGAAACGTCCGACGGCGCGCCCATCATCAGGTCCTCGGCGCGCTGGTTCATCGGGAACAACGTCACTTCGCGCAAGTTCTCCACGCCGCACAACAGCATGACGATGCGGTCGATCCCGGGCGCGATGCCGCCGTGCGGCGGCGCGCCGAGCGAGAGCGCGTGCAGCATGCCGCCGAAGCGCTGCTCGAGCGTGGATTCCTCATAGCCGGCAATGGCGAAGGCCTTCTTCATCACCTCGGGCCGATGATTGCGGATCGCGCCGGACGACAATTCCACGCCGTTGCAGACGACGTCGTACTGGATCGCCTTGAGCGACAGGATCTTGTCGCGGTCGTTCGGATCGAGACCCAAGAACTCGTCGACCGGCAGGTTCGGCATCGAGAACGGATTGTGCGAAAAGTCGATCCGCTTCTCCTCCTCGTTCCATTCGTACATCGGGAAATCGACGATCCAGCAGAACTCGAAGCGGTCCTTGGCGACAAGCCCGAGCTCGTCGCCGATCTTGTTGCGGGCAGGCCCGGCGAATTTGACGAAGGTTGCCGGATCGCCGGCGACGAAGAACACCGCGTCGCCCTCCTTCAAGGAAAGTTGCGCGCGCAGCGCTTCGGTCTTTTCGGCGCCGAGATTGTTGGCGACGGGGCCGCGGCCGACCACTGCGCCGTTGTCGAGCGCCCAAAAAATATAGCCGAGCCCCGGCTGGCCCTCGCCTTGCGCCCAGGAATTCATGCGGTCGCAGAAGGCGCGCGAGCCGCCGCCCGGGGCCGGAATGGCCCAGACCGCGCCTTTGGCATTGGTCTCCAGGATGCGGGCGAAAATCTTGAAGCCCGAGCCGCGGAAAATCTCCGATACGTCCTGCATCACAATCGGATTGCGCAGATCAGGCTTGTCGGAGCCGTATTTGGCGATCGCCTCGCCGTAGGGAATGCGCGGGAATTTTTGCGTCACCGGCTTGCCGCCGGCGAATTCCTCGAACACCCCGCGCAGCACCGGCTCGACGGCTGCAAAAACATCGTCTTGCGTGACAAAGCTCATCTCGACGTCGAGCTGATAAAACTCGCCCGGCGAGCGGTCGGCGCGCGCATCCTCGTCGCGAAAGCACGGTGCGATCTGGAAGTAGCGGTCGAAGCCGGCGATCATGATCAGCTGCTTGAACTGCTGCGGCGCCTGCGGCAGCGCGTAGAACTTGCCTGGATGCAGCCGCGACGGCACCAGGTAATCGCGCGCTCCCTCCGGCGAGGAGGCGGTCAAAATCGGCGTCTGGAATTCGTAGAAGCCTTGCGCCTTCATGCGGCGGCGAATCGAATCGATGATCTCGCCGCGTTTCAT
>JBQCCX010000072.1:0-7391 GCA_051961815.1 Xanthobacteraceae bacterium | reverse complement strand
AAATTCGCTGAGAATTTACCAATCATTTAGCCGCGCGGTGTTCAACCAAGGGGGCGGAAGCGGCTGCCTTGCGAAAGCCGCCTCTTGCGGATAACGATTATGCAGATGATGGCTTGGGGGATGGTCCATCTGTCGGGGAATTTCGCTTTGATCCGCAGCTATTTCGGCCGCGCGCTCGCACGCAGCGCTGTCAGTCTGCGTGCTCTGGCGACATCGACGGTGATCGCCTGCGCCTTCGCGCTTGCCGGTTGCTACAGCGACGAAGGCTATCAGCTGCCGGCCAAGGCGATGAAGGAACTGTCGCCGGAAATGCTGGTGCTGTTGCAGCAGAAAAATATGCCGAAAGATTCTCCGATCCTCGTCCGCGTCTTCAAAGAGGAATCGGAACTCGAAGTCTGGAAGCAAGACACCACTGGGCTCTATCAACGGTTGAAGGTTTATCCGATCTGTCGGTGGTCGGGAGAATTAGGACCAAAGAAAGTGGAAGGCGATCGGCAGGCGCCGGAAGGCTTCTACGCGATCACGCCCGGCCTGATGAATCCGAATTCCAACTACTACCTCGCGATCAACATGGGCTTCCCCAACGCCTATGACAAAGCGAACGGTTACACCGGCGGATTCTTGATGATCCATGGTGATTGCTCGTCGCGCGGCTGCTACGCCATGACTGACGAGCAGATCGGCGAGATCTACTCGCTGGCGCGCGAGTCGTTTCTAGGCGGCCAGAAACAATTTCAGATTCAGGCCTATCCGTTCCGCATGACGCCGGCGAATTTGGCGCGGCATCGCACCAATCCCAATATGCCGTTCTGGAAGATGCTCAAGGAAGGCAACGACCATTTTGAAGTGACGCATATGGAGCCCAAGGTCGACGTCTGCGAGCGGCATTATGTGTTCGATGCCCAAGCGCCGGCGAACTCGACCAAGCCGCTCGCGTTCAGTGCCAGCGCTCGGTGCCCGGTTTATGAAGTCGCCGACGAGATCGCCGGACCGGCGCTGGAGAAGCAGCGCAACGACGAATACCAGATCGCGCAGTTGACCAGGTTCAATTCGCCGGTGGCGCCGATTGTCATGGGCACCGATGGCGGCATGAACCGGGTATTCGTTGCCAAGCTGCAAGAGACCCAGCCGGTCTACGACAATGACGGCCACATCCATGCCCCGCCGGTCCATCCCGGCATGCCGACCCCGACCATCAGCGGCCCGCGCGAGGATCCGGATAGCGGCATAAAGACCGCGTCGGCGCAAAAACCAGGCCTGTTTGGTGGCCTGTTCGACCGGACAACGACCCAGAGCAGCAGTCAGAGCACTAGCCAAGTCGCCGCCAATACCAGTTCAAGCAGCGAGGGTTTCTTCGCGCGGTTGTTTAAGCCCAAGAGCGATGCGGCGCCGCAACCGGCCCCGCAACCGACCACGCTTGCCGGCATCAAGCCCGCGCCGGAGTCGCGCAAAGTCGACACCGCCAGGCTCGAAACTGCAAAATCGGCATCACCAAAAGTCGAAGCGCAAAAAGCGGAAACGCCGGCCGCGCCGCGGCCGGCAGCACCGGCGCCGCAGGTCGCCAGCGCCGTCCCGTCAGCCGGCCTGATCAAAGGCGCGCAGCCGCTCGTCCCGGCCGGCTCATTCGACAGCCGCTGGGCCGGGCTCCAGTAATCAGTAACCAGATCGCATATCGCTTCTGATTACCGACTACCGATTTCTCACTGCTGCTAAACGTAACGGCCGTGGCAGTGCTTGTATTTTTTGCCTGAGCCGCACGGACACGCCTCGTTGCGGCCGACCTTACCCCAACTTTGCGGATCTTGAGGATTGCGCGCGGGTGCCGGCGCCCGCAACGGCGACCGCGCCGGCGCAACTCCCGCCATGGCCGCGCCTGCCGGAGCATTGGCCGGGCCGATGCCATGGCGCGCCAGCGTTTCCGCGCCGGCCAGCGCCAAAGCCATCTCATCTTCGCCGGTCGTGGGATCGATCTTGTGCGCTTCCATCGCCGGCAGCGCCGCCGGCTGCTGCGGCGGTGCGGCCTGGATCTCGACGCGCATCAATTGGGCGGTGACCGCTTCGCGCAGGCTTTGGCTCATATTTTCGAACAGACTGAAGGCTTCCGCCTTGTATTCGTTGAGCGGATCGCGCTGGCCGTAACCGCGGAATCCGATCACCTGACGCAGGTGATCGAGCATAACCAGATGCTCGCGCCATAGATGATCCAGCGTCTGCAGCAATACTGATTTCTCGATATAGCGGATCACGTCGGGGCCCCACTGCGCCACCTTGGCCGCCATATGCTCGTCGGCGCGGCGCTCGACGCGGGTGAAAATCTCCTCGTCGGCGATGCCTTCTTCCTTGGCCCATTCGTCGGCCGGCAGATCGAGCCCAAGCACGCGCTTGAGTTCTTCGCGCAGCCCGGCCGCATCCCATTGCTCGGGATAGGCGTTTTCCGGAACGTGTTTGGCAACCAGATCGTCGATCACGGTGTGGCGCATATCGGCGACCACTTCGCCCACCGCCTGATCCTCCATCCATTCGACGCGCTGATCGAAAATGACCTTGCGCTGATCGTTCATCACGTTGTCGAACTTGAGGATGTTCTTGCGAATATCGAAATTGCGCGCCTCAACCTTCTGCTGCGCTTTTTCCAAGGCCTTGTTGATCCAGGGATGAATGATGGCTTCATCCTCCTTCAGACCAAGCCGCTGCAGCATGCCGTCGAGCTTGTCGGTGCCGAAAATCCGCATCAGGTCGTCTTCGAGCGACAAAAAGAATTTTGAGTGTCCGGGATCGCCTTGCCGTCCGGAACGTCCGCGCAACTGATTGTCGATGCGGCGACTTTCGTGGCGTTCGGTGCCGAGCACGTAGAGACCGCCGGCGCCGAGCGCCTTCTCCTTCAAGCGCGCGACTTGGGAGCGAATGTCGCCGGCGCGCGAGCTTTTCTCGCGCTCGCGCAGATCCTCGATGTCGGCCAGTTCCTGGCGGATGCGCATGTCGGCATTGCCGCCGAGCTGAATGTCGGTGCCGCGGCCGGCCATATTGGTGGCGATCGTGATGGCGCCCGGCACGCCGGCCTGGGCGACGATGTAGGCTTCCTGCTCGTGATAGCGGGCGTTGAGGATCGCGAACACCTTGGCCTTTGATGCGCCCTCGTCGCCGGAATAGAGCGCCGCAAACGCGTTGGGATCGGAGAAATCGTGCTGCTCCCAGCCCTGCTTGCGCAGCATTTCGGCGAGCTGTTCGGATTTCTCGATCGAAGTGGTGCCGACCAACACCGGCTGACCACGCGCCTTGCAGTCCTCGATCAGCGCCAGGATGGCGCGGAATTTCTCTGGCGCGGTTCGATAGACCTCGTCATCGTCGTCGAGACGGATCATCGGCATGTTGGTCGGAATTTCCAGGACCTCCAGATTATAGATGTCCTGGAATTCATCGGCCTCAGTCACCGCCGTGCCGGTCATGCCGGCGAGCTTTTCGTACATGCGGAAGAGGTTCTGGAAGGTGATCGAGGCGAGCGTCTGGTTCTCCGGCTGGATGACCTGGTGCTCCTTGGCTTCCAGCGCCTGATGCAATCCTTCGGAGTAGCGCCGGCCGGGCATCATGCGTCCGGTGAACTCGTCGATGATCATCACCTCGCCGTTGCGGACGATGTAGTCCTTGTCGCGAGCGAACAGCTTGTGCGCACGCAGCGCCTGATTGACGTGGTGGACAACCGAAACGTTCTCGACGTCGTAAAGCGAGTCCGATTTCAGAAGTCCGGCGTCGCGCAGCCAGGTCTCCATTCTTTCCATGCCGACCTCGGTGAGATTGACGGTGCGCTGCTTCTCGTCGACCTCGAAGTCGGCCTTGTCCAGGCGCGGAATGTAGGCGTCGATGGTGTTGTAGAATTCGGACCGGTCGTCGAGCGGCCCGGAAATGATCAGGGGCGTGCGCGCCTCGTCGATCAAGATCGAATCGACCTCGTCGACGATGGCGTAGATCCGGCCGCGCTGCACCATGTCCTCGAGCCGGTATTTCATATTGTCGCGCAGATAGTCGAAACCGAGCTCGTTATTGGTGCCGTAAGTGACGTCGCAGTCGTATTGCTTCTTGCGCTCTTCGTCATCGAGCCCGTGCACGATGACGCCCACGGTGAGACCCAAGAACGTGTAAATTTGTCCCATCCATTCGGCGTCGCGCTTGGCGAGATAATCGTTGACGGTGACGACGTGCACGCCGCGGCCGGCGAGTGCGTTGAGATAGACGGGAAGCGTAGCGACCAGCGTCTTGCCTTCACCGGTCTTCATCTCGGCGATTTTGCCTTCGTGCAGCACCATGCCGCCAATGAGCTGAACGTCGAAGTGGCGCTGCCCGAGTGTTCGCTTGGCGGCTTCACGCACAGTGGCAAATGCCGGCACCAGGATGTCGTCAAGCGTCCCGCCTTCGGCCAGCTGCTGCTTGAACTCGTCGGTACGGGCGCGCAACGCTTCGTCGGACAGCGCCTCGAGCTCAGATTCGAGCCCATTGATCTCTTCGACGCGCGGGCGATAGGCGCGAATCCGGCGATCGTTCGAGGAACCGAATAGCTTGCG
Source organism: Xanthobacteraceae bacterium (assembly GCA_051961815.1). GTDB lineage: Bacteria > Pseudomonadota > Alphaproteobacteria > Rhizobiales > Xanthobacteraceae > BOG-931. The sequence goes on along the minus strand of JBQCCX010000072.1, from coordinate 2,835 downwards.
GGCGACAGCGCCGATCATCCCATCATCCCTTGGAATCTCGGCCCACGCGGCCGGTTTGACGACAACACGATTTTTCCGGAAATCCGTTCCCGCTGCTCCGATCGTGCCGTCGTTAGTCTCGTGGGCGGCGCAAACCCAACGGGCGGAAAATACGGCTCTATTCGGGCGATGACGAGGCGATTAAACATCCCGATACACCGGCGACAGATAGGAGGGGGTCGTTTTTTTGTCAATGCGACCGCTGTTTTCACGCGATCGTTAGGCGCAGCCCAATTTCCCCCATTGCCAAGCCCCCGGCGATTGGGCGAGTGTCCGCGCCGATTAAGGGCGGCAGGCTCGTTGCCTGGATCGGGATCACGAGCCACGTGCGTATGGCGGACATTGGCCTTTTTCGACCGGCCGGTCGCGCCAGCCCCGTCGTGGTTAACGTTCCGCGCTGGGCCACCATGGCAAAGGATCACACATGTCTTTTCCTCGTCGACTAGCCGCTCGCTTTTTGGGTGCTGTCGCGCTTGCAGCGCTTCTGACCGCGCCGATTGCACGCGCGGAGGACGCCGACCCGGTGCTCGCGCGCGCCAATGGAGTCGACATTCGGCAGAGCGATCTCACCTTGGCCGAAGAGGATATCGGCTCGGCCATGCCGCAAATGGGTCCGGAACAGAAGCGCGATTATCTGATCACTTATCTTTCCGACGTCATCATCCTGGCGCAGGCCGCCGATCAGCATCAGCTCGCCAATCGCGGCGACGTCAAGCAGCGCATCGAATTCGAACGGCATAAGGCGTTGATGGAGGCGCTCCTGCAGGATGCCGGCAAAGCGGCCATGACCGACGACGCGTTGCATAAGGTCTATGAGGAAGCGATCAAGCAGACGCCGAACGAGCAGGAAGTCCGTGCCCGGCATATCCTGGTCGCGACCGAGGGCGAAGCCAAAGATATCGAGGCGCAGCTGAAGAGCGGGGCCGATTTCGCCACTCTGGCCAAGCAGAAATCCAAAGATCCGGGCGCTGCCGAAGGCGGCGATCTCGGCTATTTCACCAAGGACCAGATGGTGCCGGAATTCGCCGAAGCGGCGTTCAAACTCGACAAGGGCCAGATTTCAGACCCGGTCAAGACGCAGTTTGGCTGGCATATCATCAAGGTCGAAGATAAGCGGGTAAAACCGACGCCGAGCTACGATCAGGTGAAAGGGCAGCTGGAAAGCTACGTCGCCCGTCGTGCGCAGGCCGAGCTCGTGGACAATCTCCGCAAAACCGCGACGATCGAGCGCCTCGATCAGCCGGCCGCGCAGTCCAATCCGTCCGCGCTTAATCCCGCCGCACCGGCGAAGAAGTAGTCAGCGAGAGAACTGCACTGTAGTTATACCGTCACCCTGAGTGCGAACGAACCTCAGGATGACGGGAAACCAAATGCCTGCATCGATCTCTCCCCTTGCGCCGAAAACGACGCCGCAGTTACCGCCCATTTCCGGCGTGCGGCTGGCCACGGCGCAGGCCGGGATCCGTTATCGCGACCGCAGCGATGTGATGCTCGCGGTGTTCGATCCGCAGACCAGCGTTGCCGGCGTATTCACCCGGTCGAAATGTCCGTCGGCGCCGGTTGAGTGGTGTCGCGCGCAGCTCAAGGGCCGTCACGCCCGCGCGCTGGTCGTCAATTCCGGCAATGCCAACGCCTTTACCGGCAAAAGCGGCCGGCAGGCCTGTGCGCTGACCGCCAAATTTGCGGCGGCCGCGCTTGGCTGCAAGAGCTCCGAAGTCTTTCTGGCATCGACCGGCGTCATCGGTGAGCCACTCGATGCGCAAGCCTTCGACCGCGTGATGGCGGACCTTGCCGCCGCGGCCAGCCCGGGCGGCTATGCCGAGGCGGCAAAGGCGATCATGACGACCGACACGTTCGCGAAACTGGCGAGCGCCCGCGTCCGCCTTGCCGGAACGGATGTGACCATCAACGGCTTCGCCAAAGGCGCCGGCATGATTGCGCCGGACATGGCGACCATGCTCGCCTTCGTTTTTACCGACGCGCCGATTGCCGCTCCTGTGCTGCAATCGGTATTGCGGGAGACCGTGATCGATACTTTCAATGCCGTCACCATCGACGGCGACACCTCGACGTCCGACACCGTGCTGGCATTCGCGACCGGGGCCGCGCCTCGCATCAGCCGCAACAGCGATCCGCGGCTGCCGGCCTTTCGCAAGGCATTCGCCGGCGTGCTGGCCGACCTCGCCGAGCAAATCGCTCGTGACGGAGAAGGCGCGCGCAAGCTGGTCGAGATCGTTGTTGAAGGCGCCGTTTCCAAAGCTTCGGCCCGCCGGATTGCGCTGTCGATTGCCAATTCGCCGCTGGTCAAAACCGCCATCGCCGGCGAGGACGCCAATTGGGGCCGCGTCGTCATGGCGGTCGGCAAGGCCGGCGAGCCGGCCGATCGCGACCGGCTGTCGATCTGGTTCGGCGGCATTCGTGTCGCCCATAAAGGTGCGCGCGACCAGGCCTACGATGAAGCGGCGGTTTCCGCGGCAATGAAGCGGCCCGAAATCAGCCTCAAGGTCGCGCTCGGCCTGGGCAAGGGCCGCGACCGCGTGCTGACTTGCGACCTGACCAAAGAGTATGTCGCGATCAACGGGGATTACCGGAGTTGAACGGCGCGCTCAAACGCATCCGGACATCGGTGCTTGAAGTCGCCTACGAGGAGAGCGGCGCGGTGGACGGCGCGCCGGTCTTTCTGATGCATGGCTGGCCTTACGATCCCCGCTGCTACGACGCGGTGATCGCGCCGCTGGTCGCGGCAGGCGCTCGCGTGATTGTGCCTTATCTGCGCGGCTTCGGCCCGACCCGTTT
>JBQCCX010000071.1:0-2731 GCA_051961815.1 Xanthobacteraceae bacterium | reverse complement strand
CTCACCCGGATGCGGCTCGCCGGCGATCCGCCGGACGTTCATATTACGCCACGCATCGGCCATATCGGCTGGCTCGACTTCCACCGCGCCGCAGAATCCATCGCGGTTGGCCGCACCGCGACCGAAAAGGCGATCGAGTCGATCACCGAATCCATTGCCGATTTGAGTTGATTGTCAATCCGCAGGACTTTACGGCGATGGCGAGGTCCGCGCGCAACCGGTTTGGCAAGTCATCCGTTGCGTCGTGCAATTGAGCTGACAGGCCGTGCTCTGATTGGCATTGCTTCCGGTGGTAGCGGCGCCGATTGGCGGGGTGCCGGGGATCAGGCAGGTGGTCAGGCAGTTCGCGGCCTGCGAATTGCACGCCATCATGCAGTTGGTGACGGCCGAGCTTTGCGCAAGGCGGATCAGACCTGCCGCCTGTGCCGCGGACTGGCGCAATGCGAGGGACAAGGCAGCGCTAAAGAATATAGCGCTGAAGAATATGGCGCTAAAGAATAAAGCTGCAACTGCGCCCCGGCGCATGACGCAACTTTCCTTTCGGCACGCATCACAGCGCCTGGCCAACAGCGCAGAAACGTCTGAAGCGCGGGCCCCCGCGTCTAGGCGGTGAGGATGTAATCGCGCATCGCCGCGGAATCGCGCTCCATCTCCTGGAGGCGATGTTTGACCACGTCGCCGATCGATATGATGCCGACCAGGCGGCCCTGATCGACCACCGGCAAGTGGCGGAATTTTCCTTCCGTCATTCGCTCCATGAGGCTGGCGATCGTCTCGTTTTCGGTGCAGGTCGACACTTTCCGCGTCATCGAACGGCTGACCGGCTCGTCGAGTGCCGCAGCGCCGCGTTCGGCCAGCGCGCGAACAATATCGCGTTCGGAAAGGATCCCTACGATGCGATGATCGGCGCCGAGCACGATGACCGCGCCGATACGCCTTTCTGCAAGCAGCGCCACCGCTGATTTCATGGTCGCGCTTGGTTCGATGCTCGTGACCTCACGGCCCTTGGCCGCGATGATGATGCTGACGGTCATCGTCGCCTCCCTGCGTCGCCACGCGCCGATATGCCGACAGCGCGTGGGCTAACATCGTCAATGTTCGCCGAGCGGTCGCAGTTCCATGAAATTTCCTGCTCCGCTCGCCCTGCGGTGGACCGGAAGCCAAGACTTTAGGTTCGCGATCGCAGTTAAGCGCTTGGCTCGGCGGTCAATTCCGGCGGCGACGGCGCTGGATCAAAGGCTTTGAGTAAAATTAAGCCGGCGAAAAAACCGCCGACATGAGCCTGCCAGGCAATCTCCTGGCCGGCTTCCGCGCCGAATGCGATGGGGCCGAAGCCGAACAGCACGTTCAATCCGACCCAGGTCGCCAGAAACAGCAAGAACCGGGGGTCGCGGAGCGTGGCGCGAAGCGGCAAAGCCGGCAAACGCGCCGCATCGGCGCCGTCGCGAAAAAATGCGACCCGCCCGCCGCGCTGAAACACGAAGCGCATCGCCGCCGCCATTGCGCCAGAGATGGCGGCGGATGCGCCGATCATCGGCACGATCGCGCCGAGATGCGTCACCAGATGCGCCATGGCGCCAAACGCCGCCGTCACCAGCATGAACAGCGCATAGCGCCAGGCGCCGAACCGGCGGGCCACCGCGCTGCCGAACGGGATCAGCCAGGCCAGATTGAGCCCCAGATGCGTCCAGTTGGCATGAATGAAGGCGTAGGTGAAGAACGTCCACAGATCGGCGGCAAAACCGCCGGGCGGCGATCCGAACGCGACGCCGCCGCCATAGCGCACCGGAATGAAGCCGAAAGCCAGGACAAACTCGAGATCCTGCTCGTCAGTCAGCAAGACTATGCGCGCAACATGCACCAGCACCAATACCGTGACAGTGGCCACGATAGGCGCCGGAATGTTGAAAATCGGCTCTCGGGGATTGGCCGCTGTCGGTCCGGACAAGATGACCCCTGATCGTGCCGAGATAGGCCACGGCTGCAGCCAGAACAAGCGACTGGTGAAGCTCTTTTTTCGTGCGCCAAAAACAAGAGGGAGGACCAGGTCCTCCCTCTTGCAGTCTGCGCGGATGCGCAATCAACACCGGGTTCGCGCCCTGAAAGACGGCCCGGCGCAGTCACGCCCCTTCGCCTCCCGTATTCGTCGCGAAAACCCTAGGCGAGCGCCCGGTCGCGGCCAATCTCAACCATTCATTAAGCTTAACGGCGCGGCAAGCTTTATGGCCGCCGCGCCAAATCGGTCTGGCGCGCGCAGCGACAATGAGCAGATTGCGCCCGCGGCGCGCGCCATTGCGCGATGGCAAAGAGGCAAAAAGCCCAGCTCTCTTCGGCAATGACGTGCAGCCGTTTTACTTAAAATTTAAGCGGTCCGTTTAGCGGCGCCGCAAAAGCTTTGTGCGAAACGTGACCCCAACGATAAGGGAAGGGGTCACAATGAGTTTCGTGGCAGGAGCCAGACGCGGCGCGACCGCGTGCGTCATTCTGATGACGTTCGGCGTGGCGCTGCTCGCTACCACCGCTGCAAGCCAAGCGCAGGAGCAACCGCTTTACATCGGCGTCGGCCCGGTCACCAGTCCACCGATCGGCTGGGCCGAATTTTGCGTCGAATATGCGCCGGAATGCGACACCGCGGCTTCGGCGCCGCGCGACATCGTCTTGACGACCCGCGCCTGGACCGAGCTCAAGCGCATCAATCTCGCCGTCAACACCAAGATCAAGCCGATGACCG
>JBQCCX010000070.1:0-20644 GCA_051961815.1 Xanthobacteraceae bacterium | reverse complement strand
GTTGTTCGCACAACCCCCAATCGCACACCTGCTCCGCCCCGGGGCCACCAAAACCAACCGGCCCCGCCCCACGGGCCGGTCCCCCCGATTGCCCGCACTAGCCTTTCGTAACGACCGGTGGCGGAGGGGCTTTGCCCTTGCCATACGGTGCGGTTTGTGCGGAGGCCGCGACGCTAAGGAGAGTAAGCGCCGCTGCCGTCAGTAAAGCGAGTGCTTTCATCGCACCCTCCTTTGTCATGACAAACGAATCAATCAAACCAACAGGATGACGCCGCCACTAGTGCGGCAAAGCCACATTGAGAATTTCAATTGAGGCAAGGCATTGGCTTTGGAGATCAATTGGCGCAGCAGATCTCAGCCTCGGGATCGCGCCAGTCTTAACGGATCACCTCGTTGGCAACGGTCCCGGAGATTTCCCGTGCAGATACGAAGAGCTGCGATGCAATTTCCGCAAGGCGATTTTTAGTGACGCCAATAAGGCGGGCTGGTGAACGCAGAGTGCAATCAGTTGGTCTGGAATGGGATTTATACGGCACTGTTTTTGGGCACACTGCAAGTTACATAATCACTCGCGCATTCCCAAATATTCCCTTCGAGGCGATGAATTCGCATTAAAAAAATCGTGATTCAAAAGTCACAGAACTGTCCTTATGCAGCGCCGAATCCCGAGTAGATAAACGGCATGGGGCGACTCCGATGGAGAAAACAAAATGAATTTGCTCAATACAAAGGTTGCGTTGTCTGCTCTCAGTATCGTCGCGGTGCTCGCCAGCCCTGCATTTGCGCAGAAGCGACAGCACGTCACTCACGTTAAACAATCAGACCAATCTAGTGTGATCCCCGGCTACGACACATCTGGTGCGGTCCCTGGCTACAATAAGGACGGCGCCACAGTCGCGATACCTAATCCGGACCAACGCTAGTCACCTCAGAAGGACCAGCGAATGGTTCTCTTAGACGATAGGGCCGTCAAACTGACGGCCTTACTCGTCTCCTTGTCGTGATGGAGGACGCTTCGTGCCAAAAGCAGACATATGCGCGCCCGGATGCCCGCACTGTTTTTCACCGACCTGCCGTTTTGACATGTTGCCGACCGCACTTTGGTTGGACTAGGATAACAGCTTGGGTGTTCGGGCACCGTGAGGGGTGCCTAGGTTGCGAGTTTTTAGAACTTTTGACGGCTCTGAAATTCTGATACTTGCCGCCGCCAGCATCCTGGCCGCCAGCATCACATTTCTGCTCTGAGTGAATCGCTCCGCCAAGCCAGGAGGCGCGAGCGATAAGGCTTGTTTGGGTCAACGGCATAAGCGTAGTTCGGTTGTCAGGGAGTGCGTGTAATGCGTAGCAAAATTCTTGTCGTGCTAATTGCTGTTGCAGTGATGGGCGCTAGCCCGGCCGCTATTGCACGTGGCGGTGGTGGTGGCGGAGGCGGTGGAGGTGGTGGAAAGGGCGGATCGGGAGGGCACGTCGGCCACACTCAGTTCGGCCGTCCTCACTTTGATCATCGATTCCAGAGAAACCAGTTTTTGCTTGGCGGCTGGGGTTGGGGGTTAGGCTGGCCTTATGGCGAGGGCGGCTACAGCAATACCAACGTGGTTGTTTACCCGCAGGCGAGACCTCAGTTCGCAGATGGCTCCGTTGCAGCTACTCCATGTCATTGGAATGCGGAGACGTTCACCGTTCCATCGTCAGGCGGCGGTACCCGGCCAGTTGAGGTCGTAAGCTGCCGGTGAATTTGGGCCGTCTCTTCCTGGCGCAGCCGGGCTACTTTCTGCGCTCGGTCTGATTCCGACAGCGTGATCGCGCCAGACCGAAGTTCAGCCCGCGCCGCACCCGGCGCCCGATGACGGACGGCTCCGTTGATCGTTCGCTTCCCGCACACGTGGTGAAAATCGCTTCGGCAAGCGCGTCTTGCTGCCGATCAGCCAGTCAGCGCAAATGACAAGCTACCAATTGCCCGGCCTTTACCTCGCGCAAGGCGGGCACTTCCAGCCGGCAACGCTCAATGGCGTACGGACAGCGGGTGTGAAAATGACAGCCCCGCGGTGGATTGATCGGGCTCGGTACGTCGCCTTGCAGCACACGCTTCGGCCGTTTCACGCGCGGATCGGGTATCGGGACCGCCAGCAGTAATTGCTCGGTGTATGGATGCAGGGCCCGCGTGAACAGTGTGCGTTTGTCGGTGTATTCGACGATACGCCCCAGGTACATGACAGCGATTTTATGACTGATGTGTTCGACCACCGCGAGATTGTGAGAAATAAACAGATAAGCGAGCCTGAGTTCGCGCTGCAAATCCATCATCAGGTTGAGCACTTGCGCCTGAATAGATACGTCAAGTGCGGAGACCGGCTCATCTCCGACGATCAGCTTCGGCCGCAGCGCCAGCGCGCGGGCGATGCCGATGCGCTGTCGCTGGCCCCCGGAAAACTGGTGCGGATAGTTATCCATCAGGTCACTGCGCAAACCGACGCGGTCAAACAGGGCTGCAACGTTTTCCCGCACGGCCCGGCCGCTGACGACTTTATGCACACGCAACGGTTCGGCGACGATTTCACCGGCAGACATGCGCGGATCGAGTGATGAAAACGGGTCCTGAAATATGATCTGCATCTCGCGCCGGTAGGCTCGCAGTTCTTTCTTGCTCAGATTGGTAATGTCCTTCCCCGAAATCCGGATGCTGCCCGCGGTCGGGTCGATCAGGCGGGTAACCGTGCGGCCAACTGTGGTTTTGCCGCAGCCGGATTCGCCGACCAGGCCGAGCGTCTCGCCCGGCCCAATCGTGAAACTTACGCCGTCGACGGCGAATACCGTGCCGCTGACGCGCTGCAGAAGGCCTTTGCGGATCGGGAAATGTTTCTTGAGATCGCGTACCTCAAGCACGGCGCTTTGGTCAGACACCACAATCCTCGTAGAGTTCGCGGGAGCGCCAGCAGGCGGCCCAATGGCCCGGCAGCTTTTCTTCGAAAGGAGGATATTCGGCGCGGCAGCGATCCTGCGCGTGCGCGCACCGAGGTGCGAACACGCAACCGGCCGGCAAATGGCCAAGACCCGGCACCGTCCCGGGGATTTCCTGCAGTCGCTCGCGCTCGTTGGCGACCTCGCCACGCATCGACGGCAATCGCGGGATTGAACCGATCAAACCCCGCGAATAGGGATGCTGTGGTCGTGCGAACAGGGCCTCAACCGATGCTTCCTCGACCTTGCGTCCGGCGTACATGACGATGATGCGCTGCGCCATCTCGGCGACGACGCCGAGATCATGGGTGATCAGGATCACCGCGGTGCCGAGCTTGCGCTGCAGATCAAGGATAATCTCCAAGATCTGGGCCTGGATGGTGACATCCAGCGCGGTCGTCGGTTCGTCGGCGATCAGAACGTTTGGATTGCAGGCGAGCGCCATCGCGATCATTGCCCGCTGACGCATACCACCCGAAAGCTGATGCGGATATTCCTGTGCCCGTTGTTCGGGTTCCGGGATGCGGGTCAGTCGCAGCATTTCCACCGCCTTCGCCCACGCCTGCGAACGACTGAACCGCTCATGCAGGGAAACCGCCTCCGCGATCTGGTTGCCGATTGTGAGTACCGGATTGAGCGAGGTCATCGGCTCCTGGAAGATCATGGCGATATCCTTGCCCCGGACAGCGCGCATTTCCTCCTCGTCAAGCGCGAGCAGGTCCCTGCCGGCGAGCACAACCTTTCCCTTGGCAATCCGGCCGGGCGGATTGGGAATGAGCCGCAGGAGAGACAGTGCGGTAATGGTCTTGCCGCACCCCGACTCGCCAACGATGGCCAGCGTCTCGTGCGAACCGAGCGTAAAGCTGACCCCGTCAACCGCTTTGACTGTGCCGTGGCGCAAATCGAAATAAGTATGGAGGCCTTCGACCTTGAGCAGCGGGCTTGCGGAGCCAATCCTTGCCTCGCGCTTTTCTGTGGCCATTGTCACCGGCTGGGTCATGCCTGGCCTAGTCACGCAGCCGGGGATCGAGGATGTCGCGCAACGCATCCCCGAACAGATTGGTCGAGAATACGGCAAGGCTGATGGCGAGGCCGGGGAAGATCACGAGCCAGGGTGCCGTGCGAACGTATTCGGCAGCGGATTCTGACAGCATCCGTCCCCAGGAAGGATGCGGCTCCGGCACGCCCAGGCCGAGAAACGACAGGGACGCCTCGGTCAGGATCGCCGCCCCGAGTTGCGCGGTCGCAATCACAATGAGCGGTGCAATCGTGTTCGGCAAGACGTGGCGAAGCGCGATGCGGAATTCGCTCATCCCGACGCCGCGCGCCGCCTCGACGAACGGTTGCTCTCGCAGCGCCAGCGTATTGGAGCGGATGACACGGGCGGTGTAGGGGATCAACGGGATCGATATCGCGACGATCGTGTTATCAAGCGCGGGACCGAGCGCCGCCGCCATGACCAGCGCCAGCACCAGCAAGGGCACAGCCTGCAATACGTCGACCAGGCGCTGAATGACCAGATCGACCCAGCCGCCGAGATAGCCGGACGCCAGGCCTAATCCGATTCCGAAAATCGAACCGAGAAACGTCGAGCCAAGGCCGACCGCCAGCGAGATGCGCGCGCCGTAAATGATGCGGCTGAAAATGTCGCGGCCCATCTGATCGGTACCCAGGACATGGCCTGAGCCCGGATGCAGCAACCGATGCGCGGCGTCGGTCACGGTCGGGCCATAGGCGGTAATGAAGTCGGCAAAGACCGCGCAGAACACGAACACCGCCATAATCGCCGCGCCGACCAGGCCGAGCGGATTCCTGACCAGATGGTAGCCGATTTTCGCCCAGATGCTTTCTGGCGGCTCGGCCTTTTCGACGGTCAGCGGCAGATCAAGGATCGACATCTGTACTACTTTGCGTAGCGGATGCGGGGATCGAGCACGGCATAGAGCAGGTCGATCAGAAAATTGATCGAGACCGCAACCACGGCGATGAACATCACCAAATTCTGCACGATCGGGTAATCGCGCCAGCGGATCGCCTCAACCAGAAAGCGGGCAACACCAGGGATATTGAACACGGTTTCAGTGACGATCAGTCCACCCATCAGGAAGGCGGCCTCAATGCCGATCACGGTGACGACCGGCAGCATCGCGTTGCGAAGCGCATGACGGTAGTACACCGCCTGGTTCGGCGCCCCCTTGGCGCGCGCCGTGCGAATGTAATCTTGCCGCAACACCTCGAGCATCGAAGAGCGCGTCAACCGCATGACCAGGGCCGACGAGCGGAAACCGACCGCCGCCGCCGGGATGCAAAACAGCAACAACGTGTTCCAGAACCCCTTTGGCGGATTGGTGTAGATCGGGATGGTGCCGAAATAGGCGACAAATCCCATCAGAACCAGAAGACCGAGCCAAAACGCCGGCATCGACAGGCCGGTAAGGCTGATCACCCGCAGCACATAATCAAGCGCTGTGTTCTGCCTGACGGCGCTGATCACACCCAACGGCACACCGAATATCACCGCGAAAGCCAGCGCCAATCCGGCCAGCTTGGCTGTTATCGGAATACGCGGAGCGATCTCCTGCAGTGCCGGCTTTTCCGAAACATAAGAATAGCCGAGGTCGCCGTGCGCCAACCCGCCGATCCACTGCGCGTATTGCACGACGATCGGCCGGTCGAGACCGAGTTCTTTCTCGAGTTTCGCTTTCTCGGCGACGTCGATCATGCCTGCCGCGTTGAACACGATGTCGGCGATATTTCCAGGCACCAGCCGCAGCATGACAAAAACCAGCACGGAAATGCCGAACAATGTCAGAAGCATCAACAGGAAGCGTCTGAGCAGATAGGTCGCCAGTCTGTCCTCCCATCGCTAAAGCTACCGTCGCGCTCGATTGCGCCATCGGCCGGCGCGCTCTCATGTGTGGCTTACTTGTCGAGCCAAATATCTTCGTAGCGGTAACCGTTGTACCCGCTGTTGTTCATGATCGTCATGTTCTTGACGTAGGGTTTCCAGCATGTTCCCGAGCGCGCGTGCAACAGGATCGGGCGCGCAACGTCCTCCTGCAGCTTCTTATCGATGTCCCACACCATCTTCTTCCGCTTCTCGACGTCGGTCTCGACTGATTGCTTGTCAAACAGCGCTTCCAGCTCCTTGTTGCAGTAATGGGTATAATTGCGCTCGGAGCCGCAAGCGTAGTTCTCATAAAAAGCCTGATCGGGATCGTCGATGCCATTGCCGGTCAAGTTGAGGCCGACCAAATAATCGTTACGCGCCACCTTGGCGAACCACTGGCTCGATTCCACTACATCAAGCTCGGCGTCGATATAAATGGTTTTCAATTGGTCGATCAGGACCACCGCCGGATCGCGATAGACCGCGAGATTGCGGGTCGATACCTTGATTTTAAGCGGGTTGTTCGGGCCATAGCCGAGCTTGGCCATGATCGCGCGCGCCTGCTCGCGATCTTTGTTGACATCGCCATAGCCGGGTATTGTCTTGAGCATTTCCGGCGGCATGCCCCAGACGCCTTCAGGCGGCGGCAACAGTGTGCCCCCGGCATCCGCTTTGCCCTGGTAGATGATGTCGATGAACGCCTTGCGATCGAGCGCCAGCGCCATGGCTTTGCGCAGCTCGATATTGTCAAACGGCGGTTTCTCGCGATTGATAATGAGATTGGTGCTGACGTTGATCGGTTTAATCTCGCAGATCGCTGTCGGGTCCTGTTTCCCGATGTCCTGGATCAAGGCCCAGGTCATCTCGGTCGGAAACGTCATATCGACCTTACCGGCGACGAAAGCGAGGACGGCCGTCGCCCGATTGCTGATGATCGTATATTCGATGCCGTCGAGGTAAGGCAGGCCTTTCTTCCAGTAGTTTTCGTTCCTGGCGAGCTTGATCGACTCGTTCTGCTTGAAGTCGACGAACTTGTAAGGCCCGGTGCCGATTGGACGGGTGCGCATCTGCGCCGGGGTGACATGGCAAGGATACATCGGCGTATAACCGGAAGCGATCATGGCCAACAGCGAGGGTTGCGGCCGCTTGAGGTGGAGCGCGACCTCCAAGTCGCCGTTGGTCGTTACTTCCGAGATGTTGTTGAACAGATCCCGGCGCGGATTCTTCCGAAATTTATCCTGGGCTTTGTCCTGCAACAGATCGAAGGTGCATTTGACGTCTTTGGCAGTGAACGGTTGGCCGTCGTGCCAGGTAACGCCCTCGCGAAGCTTGAACGTCAGCGTCGTGCCGGCCGAATCCCAAGTCCAGCCGGTTGCCAATTCCGGCACGATATCGCCCATGCTGTTCTGCGGTTTGTGCTGATCATAAATGATGAGATTGTTGAACAGTCCCATAGCCGGGACATTCACCGAGTATGTTGCCTCCTCATGGATTGACAGCGACGGCGGTGTTTCGCGGTGGTAGATATGCAGGATGCCGCCGTGCTTGGGTTCATCGGCTTGTGCAGTCGTGCTGACTGCAACAGCCAGAGCGGCGGTTGCCACCAGTTTCGCTATCATGAACTCCTCCCAAACACCGGGCACGTTTTCGGCTGACCGCCGCCCGTGATCGTTTGGCTGTCACGCTAACCGGTGTGTTTTCTCCGATCAACCAAAAGACCGGGCCTTACATGCGACAGCTTGCCATCGCTGCCGCTTGGCATCACGATAGCTGCTCGCGGACGATTGCAAGGCCCCCACGGAAGATAATGACGGGCGAGACTGACCATATCGTCGCCGAATTGGCGGCTCGAATATTTACAGACCTTGCCGATCCACAGACCATTAACCGGCTCGATAACCGCGCCTGGAAGGCGCCGTTCTGGCGGGCACTTTCCGACGCTGGCTTGCCGCTCGCCTGGGTTCCGGAAGCGCTGGGCGGTGCTGGTGCCAGTCTTGCCGATGGCTTTGCCACGCTGGGTGTTGCCGGGCGCTTTGCTGTGGCCGTTCCATTTGCCGAAACTCTTATAGCGGGCTGGCTGCTGGCGCGCGCCGGAGTGGCGGCGCCGGGCGGAGTCATGACGATTGCCCCGATCCGGCCTTCCGATCGTATCATTTTCGACCGGCACGGCACATTGAGCGGTTCCACCATCGGGATTCCGTTCGCTTCCGAGGCGCAACACATTGCCGTCCTGGCGCAAGGCGAAGAAGGAGTTGTCGTTGCGCTGGTCGCTACATGTGACTGCACGATTGATCAAGGGCGGACTCTGGCCGGTGATCCATCAAACCGCGTGCGCTTTCAGCGTGTGAAACCTTTACGCTCTGCGCGAGCGCCGTCCGGTCTTGACCAGACCAGCTTTTTGCTGATGGGGTCGGTCAGCCGTAGCGTACAGACGGCCGGCGCACTTGAGTCGATTTTGTCCTTGAGTGTCGCTTATGCCAATGAGCGGGTCGCCTTTGAACGACCAATTGGAAAATTTCAGGCAGTCCAACACAGCCTTGCCCGGCTTGCCGGCGAAACGGCGGCCGCGCTTGCAGTTTCAGGGTCTGCGGCAAACACAATCAGCCAGATCGGCAGTTTTGATGAAGCAGCGTTTCTCGAAGGGGCTTCGGCAAAAATCCGCTGCGCCGAAGCCGCAACGGAAGCCGCCAGCATCGCCCATCAGGTTTTTGGTGCAATCGGATTTACCAGGGAGCACATCCTGCATCGCTTCACACTGCGGATGCTGGCTTGGCGCGAAGACTTCGGCAGTGAAAGTTACTGGGCAGCCGAACTCGGCAGACACGTTGTCCAGTGTGGAGCGGACGAATTCTGGCCGATGGTCGCGTCGCGATGAGCAGTAAACTGCAATTCGATCAAATTCGCCTGCCTCCTGAATGCGATGTCTTGCGTCGGGAGGTGCGTGCGTTTCTCGCTGAAGAAATCGCCAAAGGCACTTTCAATCCGTACCGGCCGGGGCATGGCGACTCGCACGACCGCGATTTCAGCAAACGTATCGGCGCCAAGGGCTGGATCGGTATGACCTGGCCAAAAAAATATGGCGGCCAGGAGCGAAGCTTCCTCGAGCGTTACGTCGTGACAGAAGAGTTTCGCGTCGCCAATGCGCCTGTTCGATCGCATTTCGTGGCGGACCGCCAAAGCGGTCCTATTTTACTCAAATACGCACCCGAGCACATTAAACAGGAGATTCTGCCGCGCATCTGTCGGGGCGAATTGTGCTTCGTCATCGGCATGAGCGAACCGGGTTCTGGCTCGGACCTGTTTGCCGCCAAGACCAGAGCAACGAAAGTTGACAAAGGCTGGCATATTAACGGCAGCAAGATCTGGACGAGCAATGCGAATATTGCCGACTACATGATCGCGCTGTGTCGCACCTCGCCGCCGACCAAAGAAAACCGGCGACATGGTCTGACGCAATTTCTGGTCGACATTAAAAGCCGCGGCATCAAGGTCCATCCGATCTATCAGATGAGCGGCCAGCAAGATTTCAATGAAGTCGTGTTCGAGGATGCCTTTGTGCCCGACGACCACGTTCTGGGGGAGGTCGACGGCGCCTGGAAGCAGGCCACGAGCGAACTGGCTTACGAGCGTAGCGGTCCGGAACGTTTCCTTGAAACGTTTTATCTGATGCCTGAATTGGTTCGTGCCATTGAACCAGAGCCCGATACGCGTAGCGCCGAGGGTCTCGGTCGGTTGGTTGCGCAGCTTCATACACTGCGTCGTATGTCGGTCTCTGTGGCCGGCATGCTGCAAGCCGGCAAAGAGCCGGTGGTCGAGGCCGCGATCGTGAAAGATCTCGGCACGATCTGGGAGCAGAACCTGCCAAACCGGGTGCGCGAGCTCACCGCATTTTCAGCGCCCGAAATCGCCAATCGTGTCACGCTTGAGGAGCAGCTTGCGTTCGCGACAACCATCGCGCCGAAACTGACGATTCAGGGAGGCACCACTGAAATCCTGCGCGGCATCATCGCGCGCGGATTGGGCCTCCGGTGAGCTGTTATGGCTGAGATTGGAAAACTGCTATCGCCGCAATCAGTCGCTGTGGTTGGCGCTTCGTCCGACCTAAAAGGATTGCGCGGGCGAATTCTGCAAACGATTTTGAGCCATCCCTTCGCCGGCCGGGTTTATCCGGTCAGCCGCAGCGCGAGTGAGGTTCAGGGGCTAAAAGCCTATCCCGCCGTGGACATTCTCCCCGAACCTGTCGACCTCGCGATCCTGATTGTTCCCGCCCCATATGTGGCAACGGAGGTGGAGCGCTGCGGCCGTGCCGGTATCAGGGCGGCCATGATTCTGTCCTCCGGCTTTGCCGAGGAGGGCGACACGGGCGCGCGGATGCAGGACGAAATCCGCACCACGGCGCGCCGCTATGATATGGCCGTGTGCGGGCCTAATTCGGAAGGGTTTGCAAACATCCCGGCGGCGTTCTGCCCAACATTCAGCCCGGTATTGGAAAAAAATGCTGGTCCGATCAAACCCGCCCGCGCCCTCGGTGCAGGCCAGGTCTCGATCATTTCACAGAGTGGCGGCCTCGGCTTTGCTGTTTTCGATCGCGCTCGCCCGCGTAACCTTGCGTTCCGGCACGTGGTCAGCACCGGCAACGAAGCTGTCCTCGAAGCGTTCGACTTCGTCGATTACATGCTCGATGAGGGCATGACCGACGTATTTCTCCTGTTGCTTGAAGACGTAAAGTCGCCCGAGAGGTTCAAGCGTGTTGCGCAAAAGGCACTGCGCCTCGGCAAACCGATCGTCGTCGGCAAAATCGGCCGATCGGAAGCGGGCGCGCGCGCCGTCGCATCCCATACCGCGGCGCTTGCCGGGTCGGAAGCGTCCTATCGCGCCGTGTTCGACCGCTATGGCGTGATCGAGGCGCGGCAGCTCGATGACATGATCGACTTCGCAGCTGGCTTCCTCGCCTGCGGGGATCGGATGCCGACGGGCAAGCGCGTCGGCATCTGTACCGCGTCTGGCGGTGCCGGCGTGTGGAGGGCGGATGCGTGCGCTGCCACAGGATTGGAGGTGCCGGTTCTCGACCAGGCCACGCGCAAATCAATCGACATGCATATTCCTTCCTACGGAACCTCGCAGAACCCCGTCGATTGCACGGCACAGGGAGTCCACAAAATCGGCTACGCGACTTTCGCGCACCTGGTCGCGCAATCTCCCTTGATTGACGCGGTTGTGGTGGTGGTAACGGCGCGACGATCCGCCTTCCTTGAGATCGATTTGCCGAAACTTGACAATCTAAAAAACGATTCCTCCAAACCTATATTCATGTGGACCTATACCTTGCCCTCTGACCGGAGTGTGGAGATCCTCAACGCGGCCGGTTATCCGCTTTTCACAGGCGCAATAGGATGCGCACGAACGATCCGCGTGATGGGCGATTACCGCGTCCTGCGTGAGCGGACATTAAACAAGCCGGCAACCGCGTGCACACCCCCTCCGGCCCGCGACAAGGTCCGTGCACAATTAGCGGCAAGCGCCACAGTCTTGAGCGAATACCACGCCCGCTTGCTACTTAAGGAATATGGCATCGGCGGCAATGCAGGCACACTTGCAGGCTCCGCTGCAGAGGCTGAAGCGGGTGCGCGGATCATTGGTGGACCCGTGGCTGTGAAAATTCAGTCCGCCGAAATTCCGCATAAGACCGAGGTTGGCGCTGTACTGTTAAATGTCGCTCCCGAGGACGCGCGGGCCGCCTATGAGCGCGTGCTTGAGAGCGCCAAACGGTTTGTTCCGACCGCCAGGATTGAAGGCGTTTTGGTGCAGCCCATGGCGCTGGCCGGACGCGAGGTGATTGTCGGTATCAGCCGCGATGAATGTTGGGGACCGCTGCTCATGCTTGGCCTCGGCGGTGTAATGGTCGAGGTGGTTGGCGATGCGGTGCTTGCGCCAGTGCCACTCGATCATCAGGCGGCACTCGCGCTGATACACCGCCTGAAAGCCAGTGCTGTCTTCGGGTCGTACCGCGGCATGCCGCCGGCCGACACCGACGTTTTGGCGGATCTCATGGTTAAACTCTCGCAATTCGCGTTCGATCACGCGGACGACATCGCTGAAGTCGATCTCAATCCCGTAATCGTGCACGCGAAGGGCGATGGCGTCACCGTTGTGGACGCTTTGATCGTCAAGCGCGGTGTGCAACGAAAAGAGCGTCGCACCGCTGCCGAGTAAGGGGACAAAAGCATGAGCGACATCGGCATCGAAAAGAGCGGCCACGTCGCGTTGGTCGAGATCCGGCGACCGCCGAATAATTTCTTCGACATACCCTTGATCAAGGAGATTGCCGGCGCTTTCGAGAGCTTCGATGACGACATCGATATTCGCGCGATTGTCTTGGCGGCCCAGGGCAAGGCTTTTTGCGCCGGCGCCAATTTCGGTGATGGTTCGACTCTCGACCCGCAGGGCCGCCGTCCCAATGAACCAGGTCCGGGAGTCGCGCCGCTCTATGTCGAGGGTAACCGGCTGTTTCGTACCAAGAAACCAATTATCGCGGCGGTACATGGAGCGGCTGTGGGTGGCGGGCTGGGGCTTGCGATGGTGGCTGATTTCCGCGTGACCTGTCCGGAAGCGCGTTTCTGCGCCAACTTCACCCGGCTCGGTTTTCATCCGGGTTTCGGTCTTACCGTCACGTTGCCGGCGGTGATCGGCCAGACCAAAGCGGCCCTGTTGTTCTATACAAGCCGCCGCGTAACGGGTGAGGAAGCTTACGCGATCGGCCTTGCTGACGTGCTGGTGCCGCAGCAACACGTGCGTGACGCCGCGCTGAAGCTCGCCGGCGAAATCGGCGAGAACTCACCACTCGGGCTTGTCGCCACGCGCATGACCATGCGCGGCAATATCGCCGAGCGCGTGCGAAAGGCAACCGATCATGAGCTGGAAGAGCAGACACGCTTGCGCAAGACAGAAGACTTCAAGGAAGGCGTGAAAGCGGTTTTCGAGCGGCGTCTCCCGAATTTCGCGGGTCATTGAGTCCGGAATAGCTGCGCGCGGTTAGTGCGCTTTGTCGCCGACCGGCGGATCTTGAACGCCAGTCATGAACCGTTCGCCGGACTGCGCTACCCTATGCGACCAGCAGTGAGGGGAAAACATCGTCCCGCGTCTTGATGTCGTTAATCGACGCGATGCTTGCAATCGTTTGAAAACGGTAATCGCATTTCCAGCAATGCCACAGATGATCGACTTGTCGGTCATTGCGATATTCGGACCATTCGGGAAGCGGCAGGGCCTCGCCGCACCGGGTGCACCGCATCCCGGACTTGAAGCGAGGTTTTGCCGCCGCGACGCTCATGGCGATTTGCATTGGTTTTTCAAACTTTAAGCTTATCGAGGGGCGGCAAAGACGGCATCAATTGTTATGAAAGCATTTGAATGCGATATGTGGATTGCTGTGGATTGCTGTGATCGGGTTCCGCAAAACTGAACAGTTTCCGCGCCTTATCGACCGAGTTTTATGACATGCCACACGTGATCGCATGGGACCTTGAGACCATACCCGACATCAGCGGGTTTGCGCTTGCCAATGACCTCCTCGGCAAATTGCCCGATGAAGTGCGTGGGGCAATGGGCGACAAGTTTCCCAGGCACATCTATCACGAGATCATTTGCATCGGCGCGCTGATCGCGCATCACGACAACGATCAGTGGCTGATCGACGCGCTTGGGGCACCCCACGTCGGGGACCGGTCCGAAGGCGAACTGATCGGCGCCTTTGTCGACAAAATTGCCGAACTGAACCCGCAGCTCGTGACCTTCAACGGTTCATCGTTTGACCTGCCGGTCCTGCGATACCGGGCCATGACCCACAAAGTATCGGCGCCTGGGTTATCGGCGCGCCCATACTTCAACCGCTATACCGATGACGCGGTCGATCTCTGCGACGTCCTTTCTTCCTTTGCGCCCAATGCAAAGGCGAGCCTGCACGAACCCTGCCGGGTCATGGGACTCGCCGGCAAACCGCAGGGCATGGACGGCGGCGAAGTTGAAAAATACTACCGCGACGGTCGCATCAAGGAGATCGCCCAATATTGCGAGAGCGACGTCGTCAATACATACCGGGTCTGGCTGCGCTATGAACTGTTTCGGGGCAGACTGAATACGCAGTCTTACGAGGCAAGCGAGGCCAATCTTCAGAAATTCCTTGAGGGACGAAACAACGCAACGCCACAAAACATCGAGGCGATCGCATCCGAGCTTCTAGTGAGGTGAGGGGGATGCATGGCTGAGCAAAGCAGGCCAGGAAATTGCCATTCGATACTGGACCAGAGGTCAGGATGCGGTTGTGCTTCGCGGCGCTGATGACGATCGTCCTCATCGCTATCAGCGCGGATGCCGCCGAATTCGCAGGCATCCCACGAATTGTCGATGGCGATACCCTTGCCATTGGCCCGGCCAGGATTCGTCTTCAAGGTATTGACGCGCCTGAGACCGACCAGGTCTGCCTCAACGCCAGTGGTCAGCAATGGACATGTGGCCTCGAAGCGCGCGACCGGCTTGCCGCACATGTCGCAGGTCGGGAAATCAGATGCGTTTCGACCGACATCGATGTCTACGGACGAGAACTCGCTCGCTGCACCGTGGTTGGTGAGGACCTAAACGGCTGGATGGTCCGCTGGGCACTCGCTTATGTGAGGTATTCCTCTGCCTACGTTACCGCCGAGGCAGAGGCGCGGACACGACAGAGTGGGTTGTGGCAAGGCGCGTTCATTGCGCCGTGGGATTGGCGTCACCGCAACAAGACGACGGTGATCCTCGGAGCACCCAGTGTTCCTGTCAATGCGCAATCGGTTTTGTTGCCGCGGTCAGCAACTGAAGGTGCACCGTCGGCCGAATGCACCATCAAGGGCAATGTGAATGCAACCGGTGAGCGGATCTATCACATGCCGGGGCAAGAGTTCTACGCCAAGGTCAGAATGGATGTTGGTAAGGGCAAGCGATGGTTTTGCACCCCGGAGGAGGCGGAAGCCGCGGGTTGGCGAAGAGCACTCAGGTAACGGCGGATGAGCTCAGGGTTACGCTGGGCAACTAGAGCAAGCGCTGACATTAGCCGCTTCTCCGCAGCCAGAACAAAATTCCAAGAACGATCAGCCAGACAACCCCCAGCCGAATCCACGTGAGGTCACGATCGGTGTGTGATCATTGACTGCAGAATCAGGCCGAACACGGAACGCATGTTGCCGCCGTAGGCAGCGCCTTCAGGCGTCTCGGGTCGATAGGTCCTCCGCACTTGGCGCAAGTTCCGTATGTGCCATCGGATATTCGCCTCAGCGCGGCTTCAATCTGACGGATTTCCGTAGTCTCGGTCTTTTCTATAACTTCGAGTGCTTCCTGGTTTTCAAGTTCAGTGGCTTGCTCTTCGAAATCGGCCGGGAGGAGCTTGTGCAATTCGCGGTCAACCTTGGCAAGGTGCGCCCGCAGTTCTGCGAGGCGTGTCTTTAGCGTCTTTGCGATTTTTTCGTAATCATTCATGTCTGCTTGCATCCAGTTGCATTAAAACGAGGTCGGTTCAATTGCCGAGCGGCTATTCCTCACCGGGTAACGACGCCGAATAATCGCAAGTGTGCTGAATTTCAGGACGTCAGCGTTGATCTAAATCAAAGTCAAAATTCTGCGATGGAGCAGTGTCTGATCCTGGCATTCGTTTATCCGGCAAGCGCCCTACCGATTTTTTTGCAGACTCAAGACGTAGGCAATAATGTCGCTGAGATCGCTTCCCTTGATAATGATGTTGGGCATGCTTTCATGCGAAGTTCGCAGTGCAGCAGTCAGGGCTGCGCTATTCATTCCAGGTGTATTGGCAATACGCTCGAAAGTCGGAGCGATGAGATTGGGTGATTGTTCCCCCGGCACTCTATCGACGAGGTGGCACTCCGCGCATATTGCTTGGGCGATCTTGTGACCTTGATCAGAATTTCCGACCTCTTGCGCCGATAGGTTGCCAACTGTCAACGTCGAGCTGACAAGCACCAGGCTGACGGTCGATCTGAGAGGGTGCCGAGATCTGAAAATGGTTACCCCCATGACTGCATCGTAGTTTTCGCCGGGCTATTTCAAGGTCGCAATATACGCAGCGATGTCATCTGCCGCCGCTCAGCTTAATGGCAGGTCAGGCATCTTAGGATGCGGGTTCAACAGAAAGTAGGCCAAATGTCTCGCATCAAAATTTGGAGATCTTCCAATCGTTGCAAAGGGCGGCACATCAGCGCTGGCGCGTTGTTGCTCCTGTGAAACGACATGGCATGCAGCGCACCATCGTTTGGCCAGCGCAAGGCCATGTTCAGGATCTGCGCTAGCCCGGTATGGTTGAAGCCGGCAGCAGAGCAATAATCTGTAAAATGGGGAAAATTCGCATTCATCACCCTCGGAAAGTCATATCATGGCCAAAACCGATTTTACCGCTCTTCGCGTCAACATTCAGCCGGTGAACAGGGTTTTTGATGCGGTAATTGGCATATCGCGCGCCGTAACACTTTGCCCATACGCGATCCGGTCTCGTGACGTTGTTCCTTTCCACGGTGCTCTCTCATCCGCTTGCGATCGATGAGCGGTTGGGATCGCGTTTACCCGGTACGGCTGCGGCATCAGCGTTATGCGATTGTGCTTCGCAGCGCTGATGAGAATATACTCCTCAAATGACACGATTGAGCGAACTTATTCGCGGTGAATCGAAACGTAGCCTGGCGATACCGCACTGGCTCGAGCGTCTTGCCTCGATCGGCATTGTCACCGCGAATCCGGAGATTGCGCGGCGACAACGGATCGCGAACATCGGCGCATTTGTTGCCGCTGGCACTACCCTGGCGCATCTAGGGATCAATGCGGTGCACAACGCTGGTGGTCTGGTCATAGTTCACATATTCAACGCGGTGTTTGCGTTACTGGCCCTCCTGATACCTAGCCTGCACCGGTATGGAGAAAATGCCGCCGCCATAGCTTTGGCGACCCTGGTTCTGCTCGGAACGGTGGCGATCGTCTGGCTGCTCGGCACGGCAAGTCATCTTCAAATATATTTCACCTTGGTCGGCGCTCTTTTGCTCTTTGTGGGAATGGGGAGCTGGAAGCTGTTTTCGGCGTATTTTGTGCTGTTCACAATGGCGCTCCTCGTGACGGTGAATTACGCTCCCCACGACGGATTGATCATGCCGCAAGACCAAAGCCTGCGTGACATGCTCACCAATCAGGCGATGATCAACACAATCACGGTCAACTGCGTCATTATTTTTTATGCGATGGCGGCACTCCGTCGTGCCGAAGTCAACTTGCAGAATGAGTATGCGCGTTCTGAAGCCCTGGTTACCACGATGATGCCGACATCAATTGCGACTAGGCTCAAAACCACGCCCGACCAACGCATTGCGGACCGTATCGAATGCCTCAGCATCCTGTTTGCTGACTTGGTCGGATTTACGAAAGCGGTGCACGATTTGCCCCCAGATCAGGTCGTTGCTTACCTTGACGAACTCGTTTGTGCATTTGATGAACTGTGCGAGCGATTTGGTGCCGACAAGATAAAGACCATTGGCGATTGCTATATGGCAGTGGCCGGCATAAACGGCGATGGCGCAGGCGGGGCCAGGACAATTGGTCGGCTGGCATTGGCAATGATCGCCGCTCCTGGCCGCTGCCAACTGCTCGGTGGGAAGCATTTGTCGCTACGCATAGGGCTGCACTGTGGCCACGCAACGGCCGGCGTCATCGGCGACATGCGCTTCTCTTATGATGTCTGGGGTGATGCAGTAAACGTTGCCGCCCGCATGGAATCGCACGGCATACCCAACCGCATTCACGTGAGCGAAACCTTCCGCGCCATGACGGATGATACATTCATTTTTGAAGAGCGTGGAATGACGGACATCAAGAGCATCGGCCCGGCACGGACATTTTTTCTGACAGGAGACCAGCATCAGTCCTCTCCCCGGTAATCAGCAACTGTCAACGTCAGCCGCCATTACCTGCGTAATTCCGGTTATCGTGAACACGCGTCCGGTTCAATGGGTCGCCGGACGATGTGGCGCGATGCCGATTTGGTGGTCGCCGCATCGGGGTGAAGGTTAGGAGTCCGAAAGGCCGGCAGTGAAGCGGGAAGCCGAAGAGGATCGGGGGCGGCAAAGTCAGGTTTTAGCGGTCCCGCATCTGCACCGGAGCCGCCTCGCTAATCTCGACCGGCTGACTTCCGACAAAACAGACGGATAGGCCGGGAGGCAGGCTCGGCACCGAGCGACCGCTTGGCCAGAGTATTATGTCAGTGTTGTCCAGGCACTGGCTGGCATTCGCATAAGGGTGGGCGAGTGTACCATCCTGGCCGATGACCGGTGCGGTTTGAGAGACCGTGCCAGTAATGTCGTCGTTGGCGGTGCTGGTCTGCGGTATTGCAATTACCGCGACAAGTGTGAGCCAGACAAGCCAGTCATGCCGTGCCCGTTCCCTGTCGCAGATTTTTCCAGTCGCCCGCATCAGTCCTCCCTCCGGAAAGCAATGCTGCAACGACTCTGCGCCCCAAACTGTGATCGGCATCACATTTACGTGTCGGACGTAACGCCTTTACGTAGAGGACGTAACGCCCTGCCTCGCTAGGCCCGAAATCACCCTGATGCCGCGGCGCAAAAACGCGCGGGTTTAGGCAAGCGGGGTATGCCATTGCCAACTTGCCCGGAATTTCGCTCTAATGCCGCCAACCGAAGGGTGGCTCATGAAAACCTCGCTGCGACTCTCGCTCGCGTTGGCTCTGACAGGCCTGATTGTTGTCGGGATTGATACCTCCTCACGGGCAGCCGACAAGGTCATCAAGATCGGCGGGCTCCTTCCGATCTCCGGCCCGGGCTCGTACTTCGGGGTTCAGGACAAGCAGGGCGTCGAGCTCGCGCTCGACCAGCTCAAAGCCGGCGTCAACGGCTACACATTTCAGGTTCAGTACGAAGATTCAGCGTGCAGTCCTCTGCCCGCGACGCAAGCCGCCAAACGCCTGCTCGACCAGTATCAGCCTGACGTGGTGATCGGCGAAGAGTGCTCGGATGCGACCCTGGCCATTATGCCACTGATGGACCAGGCCAAGGTTCCCCTCCTCAATGCCGGCTCTTCATCCATCAAGATCACCGACCCGGGCAATCCGTATACTTTCCGGATCATGCCCAATGAAGTCATGCAGGGCGTCGATCTCGCCACTAATGCCTACAAGCGGTTGAACGCGAGGACTGCGGTCTTGCTGCACGAGAATACCAATGCCGGAATCGGCAACGCCAAGGTCTTTGCCGACACGTTCGAAAAACTGGGCGGCAAGATCCTTGAGGACATTGGCTTCGGGCGCGACGTCAACGACTTCACGGCGATTGCCACGCGGATTGGCGGCCTTGGCAATGTCGACGTCATTCCGACTTACACGCTGGAAGGCCAGGGCTTGAAGATCACCGAGGCGCTGACGCAGGCCGGCATCGTCAAGGGTGGCGGCGGCAAGGCGATCCAGTTGGGCGCGATCTGGCTGCCGTTCGGGTTCGAGCAAAAGGCCGGGAAAGCCGCCATCGGCTACATTCGCATTGTCCAATTCGATCCCACCGATCAACGTCCCGCCGTCCGCGACTTCGTGAAGAATTTCAAAACCAAGTTCAACAGCGACCCCACCCATCTTAACGCCCACGCCTACGACCAGATCATGCTGATTGCCGACGTGGTCAAGCGGGGCGCGAAAGACGCGCAGTCGATCCGCGACGGGCTCGCCGCAACCAAGGATTTCTCCGGCGTGACAGGCAGTGTCGCGTTCGACAAGACCAACCAGAATATCAAAATGGACACTGTCCACTACATGGAGACCAAGCCCGATCTGTCCTGGGAATCGCTAAAGTGGAATTGACCCCGCGATATGTGGAGCATCCTCCTCCAGCAGGGGATTAACGGGGTTGTCATCGGCGGCCTCTATGTCCTGGTCGCGCTGGGCCTCACGCTGATCTATGGCGTTCTGGTCCAGATCAACTTCGCTCATGCCGACATTGTCACCTTGGGTGCTTTTGCCGCCTATTTCGTGGCCCAGCTGCTCGGCGCCAATTATTTCGTAAGCATCGCCGTTGCGCTTGTGCTGGGTGGGGTCCTCGGCTGGCTGATCAATGCCGCCATCTTCGCGCCATTGCGACAGCACGGCAGCGAGCTTTTGCCGCTGATTGCCACCATTGGCGTCTCGATCATGCTGCAGAACGCGATGTTGTTGCTGTTCGGGCCGATTCCTTATGCTTTCAGCACACCCTACAGCGGCCAGGTGATCCGTATTGGAACGTTGTTCTTTACGCTGCAAAACCTGTTGATCATCCTGGTATCGACCACAACCATCGGCCTGCTCTATGCATTCATGAAGTTCACCTTTCTCGGCAAGGCGCTGCGTGCGGTGTCGCAAGACCGGGACACCGCGGCGCTGATGGGCATCAATCCCAATTTTCTGATCATGCTGACCTTCATCATCGCCTCGGCACTGGCGGGGATGAGTGGAGCGCTGCTCGGCCCGGTTCTCGTGCTGACCCCGTTTGCCGGGACCTCGGTGATCGTCAAAGCCTTCGCGATCGTGATCATCGGCGGTTTTGGTAACATCGAAGGAACGATTATCGCCGGGCTGATTGTCGGTCTGATCGAAAGCTATACCACCCAGTTTCTTGATCCCGGACTGATCGATATCGCGGTATTTGCGCTCCTCCTCGCCATGCTTGCCGTACGGCCAACGGGCCTGATCGCCGAGAAGCGCGCCGAAAATGTCTGAGTTGTCGCAAATCAAAAACTCCT
>JBQCCX010000069.1:0-5346 GCA_051961815.1 Xanthobacteraceae bacterium | reverse complement strand
CCGATCAGGCTGTTGGCGCCGATCGTGCAGCCATGCAGGATGACATTATGCCCGATCACGCAGTCCGGCCCGATCGTCAGCGGAAAGCCAGGATCGGTGTGCAGAGTGGCATTATCCTGAATTTGCGAGCGCTCGCCGAGCTCGATCCATTCGTTGTCGCCGCGCAAGACCGCGCCGAACCAGACGCTGGCGTCCGCTTTGAGCCGCACTTTGCCAATCAGGGTGGCCGTGGGCGCGATCCAATAGCGGCCAGTTTCCGGAAATTCCGGACGCATTCCGTCAAGTTCATAGATCATCGCTGTCTCGCCTCTGGCGCGCTTGTTCGATAGCCACGCCAAGATCGGAAATTGCCGCCACGACGGCAAGCCGCCCAGCGCGGCCCCGCCGTTGCAGCCAAGCGCGCGCCCCGCTACGACATGGCAAGGGCTTTGCCGAATTCACGTACTCTGGCCGGAGTTTCGCCGATGCATTTGCGCTTATTAGCCTGCGTCATCGCAGCGGTCCTGGGCACTGTCCTAGCGCTCGCCGCCGCGCCCCTGCAAGCGCGGCCGCTAAACATCGTGGCGATCGGCGCCAGCAATACTTCGGGATTTGGGGTCGGGGAGCAGAATGCCTACCCGGCCGTGCTGGAGTGGTTATTGCGGCAAAAGGGCATCGAGGCCCATGTCGTCAATGCCGGCGTCTTGGGCGACGTCACCGCGGGGATGCGCAACCGCCTGGACGCCGCCGTACCCACGGGCACTGACATCGTCATTTTGCAGCCGGGCGCCAACGACCTGCGCTTTTTCGGCACCAAGCAAGCGCGCAGCGCCAATATCGCGGCGATGGTGCAGCACCTGCACGCGCGCGGCATGCGCGTCATTGTCTACGATCCAGATCCGGTGCCGCGCGACTTTTACCAATGGGACGGCATCCACTTTAATGCCGCCGCGCACGCCAAAATCGCGTCAACGCTCGCCGCGCAAATCACTGCGGCTGGGAAAGCGGCGCCGCCCGCGCAAACGCCTCCACCAGCCGCGGAAGCGCCGGCCGCCGCAGCGCCCGCAAGCACGGGGACCGCCCCCGCAAAACCTTAGTCATTAAGCCGCACGTGCAATACTGCGTGCCGTGATTCGTTCCGGAGCGGCCGCAGCATGACTGCACATGCGATTGACCGAGCCAAGCAGCCACGCGGCCGAGCCAAGCCGCTACGCGGCCGAGCCGCTGTGCTCAGCGGGCCGTTTTTGCTCGTCGTTGTTCTGGTCGCGGCGGCTGCGTCCTGCATTTCCTATCTGTTGTGGCCGACCTGGCCGAGCGATCCGCTCGCCGGCGACGCGCCGGCGCTCCCGGTCACCGTCGGCGGCGTGCTGTTCGAAGTGCCGCCCGCGGCAATCCGCGCAAAGCTGCAGCGCCAACCCGGCCAGCACGAACGGATCGACCTCGTCTTGTCGTGGCCGGACTTGTCGCCGCCGAACAATCGCGTCGTGCGCGACAGTGGTCCCATCGATGAGGAGAACGCGACGGCG
Source organism: Xanthobacteraceae bacterium (assembly GCA_051961815.1). Taxonomy (GTDB): domain Bacteria; phylum Pseudomonadota; class Alphaproteobacteria; order Rhizobiales; family Xanthobacteraceae; genus BOG-931. Next base: position 3,841 of record JBQCCX010000069.1, on the reverse strand, counting down.
GCATTGGCCGAGGCTGAGAGCGACCGACTGTTCGTGAGCATCGTAGCTCTTACCGGCGTGTTGCCGCCGCTCGAGCGGCTGCGCACGATTTATCCGCGTTATCTCGCGGCGCAGGCGACCGCCGGCCAGGAGGGGCTTGCGGTTTTGCCGTTTCGTAGCGGCACCCCTTATGCCGGCGAAGACCTCGTTTATCCGGCGGACAATCCCGAACAATTTTTTGCCCGCTGCACGCACGCCGCCGGTCCGGTCCCGGGCACCTGCATCAGCGAGCGCGCGCTTGGCGGCGCGCAAATCACGATCCGCTTTCCCCGCGACTGGTTGAGCGATTGGCGCAACGTTGCAGCAGGCTTCGACCGCCTGACAAAGCGACTGCACCCGCAAAACAGAGATAAGGGCGGCTAATCCAGATCGGTGCCGAGAATGGCCATCTGGAAGTTATAAGACCGCTCGTCATCCTCGTCGTCGACGAACAACACGCCGATAAATTCCTCGCCGACATAGACTTCGGCGGAGTCCTCTTTTTTCGGACGCGGCACCACACGAATGCGGGCATTGCCGAATAATTTTTTCAAGTAAGCGTCAAGCTTGCGAACTTCCTGAACGTCCACCGCCTATCTCCGCGATTGATGCATGCTCATAGCGAGCTCTAAAATGAAAGCTGATTTCTCGCCGCCGGCGCGGCAGCGAGCGGCTCGTCATAGTTCGTCTTGGAACATTTGATCCATTGACCGCGCCGGCTCGGGGCAGCCGGCAACTCCGATCACCCTGGCCGGCACGCCGGCCACCGTGACATTGTTCGGGACCGGCTTGATGACCACCGAACCGGCCGCGATGCGAGCGCAGTGACCGACCTCGATATTGCCGAGAATTTTGGCGCCGGCGCCGATCATGACACCGTAGCGGATTTTCGGATGGCGGTCGCCGGCCTCCTTGCCGGTGCCGCCGATCGTCACGTCGTGCAGCATGGAGACATCGTCGTCGATCACTGCGGTCTCGCCGACAACGAGCCCGGTGGCGTGATCGAGGAAAATTCCGCGGCCGATCTTTGCCGCCGGATGGATGTCGCATTGAAACACCGCCGATGAGCGGCTTTGCAGGTAGTGCGCGAAATCGCGGCGGCCTCTGGTCCATAACCAATGCGCCAGGCGATAGGTCTGAATGGCATGGAAGCCCTTGTAGTAGAGCACAGGCTCGATCAGGCGATGGGTTGCGGGATCGCGATCGGCCGTCGCCATGATGTCGGCGCGGAACGCCTCGCCGATCGCGGGTACGTCCTCAAGGGCATCGGCATAGGCTTGGCGGATCAGCTCGCCCGATAACGTCGGATGATCGATCTGACCCGCCAACCGATACGCGATCGCGGCCTCGAGCGAGTCATGATGCAAGACGGTCGAATAGATGAACGCGGCGAGCTCCGGTTCGCGCCGCACGATGTCTTCGGCCTCGCGGCGGATGCGCGCCCATACCGGATCGACCTTGTCGATCGCCGGCCGCGTTTGATGCTGCGCCATTGCCAAGCCTCCACCACTCGCGGGACCTTGTAGCATATGGGGCGCGAGCATGCCCAATACCAAGGGCGGGCCAGCGGCCTATTCGTGTCGGCCAATGAATGATGCAATTGGGTCAATGGCCTATGCCGGCTGGCGGGCCAAAAACTCGAGCACCGCGGACTTAAAGACCCGGTCGCCAACCGCCAGCATGTGATCGCGGCCGGGAATGACAATGGCTTTGGCGCCGGGGATCAGGGCGGCGAGCGCCTCGGGCGATCCGGCGATCTGGTCCGTCTCGCCTACCGCCACCATAACGGGCACCGCGATCTCGGCCGCTTGACTGCGAGTCAAAGTCTGTCGCGAGCCGCGCATGCAGGCAGCGAGCGCGCGCAAATCCGATTTGGTCTGCTCGGCAAAGGCGCGGAACAGGTAGGCGGTCGGATCGGTGACGTCGGCCAGCGCCGGCGCTTCGAGTGCGTCGGCAATCGTGTCGGGCAGGCCGACGCCTTCGACCAGTCGATACCCGAGCCCACCCAACACCGCGGCGCGCACTCGGTCTGGATGCGCCAAGGCCAGGAACGCCGTGATCCGCGCCCCCATCGAATAACCCATGACGTCGGCGCGACGCAGATCAAGATGATCGAGCAAGGCTCGCACATCTTGGGCCATGACCGTGCTGTGATAGGCGGCGGGATCGTAAAGCTTGCCGGACGCGCCGTGGCCGCGATTGTCGAGCGCGATCGCGCGGCGCCCGGCGCGGGTCAAGGTCGTCATCCAACCCGGCGCGACCCAGTTGACCTCCTTGTTCGAGGCGAACCCATGGACGAGCACAATCGGCTCGCCCTGCCCTTCATCAATAAAAGAGATCTCGACGCCGTCATGCGTGAATTGCGGCATGCCCGGACCATACGATCCCGGCACACCGATGCGAAAGTGCCCTCCGGAAGCCTGATGATGTCGACGCCGTATCGGGCTAGGCTGACGGCATACACAACGGGAGCATTTTCATGCGCCGGTTTGCCTTCCTTACGGCCCTGATCGTCTTTTCGGCCAGCGCGGCTCACGCTCAAGTTTCCGACGATGTCGTCAAGATTGGCGTTTTGACCGACTTGTCCGGACCGGCGGCGACGGCAACGGGCCCGGGCTCGGTCACTGCCGCGCAAATGGCGGCCGAAGATTTCGGCGGCAAGGTTTTGGGCAAGCCGATCACCGTCATTTCCGCCGACCATCAGATCAAGCCCGATGTTGCCGCCGGCATCGCGCGGCAATGGTACGACGTCGACAAGGTCGATCTGATCGTCGACGTGCCGGTCTCGGCCGTCGGGTTGGCGGTTCAGCAGGTGGCCAACGACCGCAAGAAGCTTTTCATCACCCATTCGACCGGCACGGCCGATTTCCACGGCAAATTCTGTTCGCCCTACACGATGCAGTGGGTGTTCGACACGCATGCTCTGGCGGTCGGCACCGCACAGGAGGTCGTCAAGCGCGGCGGCGACAGCTGGTTTTTCCTCACCGCCGATTATGCTTTCGGCCATTCCCTGGAGCGCGATGCGACGGCCGTCATCGTGCAGAACGGCGGCAAGGTGATCGGTTCGGTGGCGCACCCGTTTTCGACCCCGGACCTGTCCTCGTTCATTCTCCAGGCGCAAGCATCCAAGGCCAAGATCATCGGGCTCGCTAGCGGCCCGCCTGACAACGTCAACGCTATCAAGCTCGGCGGCGAATTCGGCATTTTCCAGCGCGGACAGCAGATGGCCGGACTTCTGGTACTGATCACCGACGTCAACGCCCTTGGGCTCAAAGCGGCGCAGGGGCTCCTGCTAACCACGTCGTTCTACTGGGACACTGACGACAAGACACGAGAATGGTCGAAGCGCTTTTTCGCCAAGATCGACCGCATGCCGACAATGTGGCAGGCCGGCGTTTATTCGTCGGTGATGCATTATCTCAAAGCAATCCAGGCCGCCGGCACCGACGAGCCGCTCAAAGTCGCGGCCAAGATGCGCGAGACGCCGGTCGAAGACTTCTTCGCGCACAATGGCCGTTTGCGCGAGGACGGTCTGATGGTGCACGACTTGATGCTGGCGCAGGTCAAGAAGCCGGAGGATTCAAAGTACCCCTGGGATTATTATCAGATCCTCACGCGCATCCCCGGAGAGCAGGCATTCGGTCCGCCCAATCCGGCCTGTCCGCTGGTCAAAGGCTGACGCGGCGCTAAAGCACGATCCCTGAAAATTGGATACCGGTTTTCGGAAAGATCATGCTCAAACAACAAGCCAAAGCGAAATTCCAAATCAATCAAAATCATTTCGCTTAGGCTCTTGCGTAGCGCAATTTGCGGTAGTCGAGAT
>JBQCCX010000068.1:0-45386 GCA_051961815.1 Xanthobacteraceae bacterium | reverse complement strand
CTCGACAATCACGACGATTTCGGCGGTCATGCCAAGCGCAATGAATTTTCAAGCGGCGCGCACACGCTGATCGGCTATGGCGGCAGCCAATCGATGCAGTCGCCGAAAACCTTGTGGAGCGACGTCGCCAAGGGGCTCCTTCGCGATCTCGGCGTGGACGTGTCCCGGTTCGACGCTGCATTCGACCGCACCTTCTATTCCTCGCTCGGGCTGTCGCGCGGCGTATTTTTCGATCGCGAGAATTTTGGCCGTGATGCACTTGTTGCCGGCGATGCCTTGGTGTCGCGCGGCGCGGAGGGCGGTTCGGCGCTGACGGATTTTATCGCGGCAATGCCGATAGCGGACGCGAGCAAACGGCAATTGCTATCGTTGTACGACCGCGAACGCGATCCGCTTGCCGGCAAGCCGGCAGAGGAAAAAGCTCAAATCCTCAAGAGCACGAGCTACCGGGATTATCTGATCAAGATCTGCGGCTGCAGCGAGGAGGTGGCGAACTGCTTTCAGGGCCGCCCGCTCGGCTTTTTCGGGCTCGGCTGCGATGCGGTGGCGGCGCTCGATCTGCACAGCTTCGGCTATCCGGGCTTCGCCGGACTTGGCCTTGCGGCCGAGGATCATCCGGAATGGAAGGAGCCGTACATTTATCACTTCCCCGATGGCAATGCGTCGCTGGTGCGGCTGTTGGTGCGTTCGCTCGTTCCCGAGGCCGCGCCCGGCCACACCATGGATGATATCGTGCTGGCCGGATTCGACTATGGCGCGCTCGATCGCGCCGGCAACGCGGTGCGCATTCGCCTGCAATCGACGGTGATCGATGTGCGCCAACGCGGCGAGGCGGTCAGCATCGGCTATGTCGGCGCTAGAGGCGGCGCGCCGCATCGGGTGACGGCAAAGCACGCCGTCCTGGCCTGCTTCCACATGATGATTCCGCACCTCGCGCCCGATCTGCCGGCCGCGCAACGCGAGGCGCTGGCGCTCAATGTCAAGACGCCGCTGGTCTACACCAATGTGGTGGTGCGCAACTGGCAACCATGGCTCGCGCTCAAGGTCTCCGACATCGCTGCGCCGATGAGCTTCTTCTCTCATGTCACACTCGATTTTCCGGTCGATCTCGGCGGCTATCGCCACCCCCGCGATCCGGCGGAGCCGATCGTGCTCCATCTCGAACACGTGCCGGGCGCACCGAATTCCGGGCTCGATGCACGCGCGCAATTTCACATCGGCCAGGCCAAGCTGCTGGCCATGACTTTCGCGGATTTCGAGGCGCGCATTCACGACCAGCTCGACCGCATGCTCGGCGCCGGCGGCTTTGTCGGCGAGCGCGACATTGCGGCGATCACGGTCAATCGCTGGCCCCACGGCTACGGCTACGTCGCCAATTCGCTTTTCGATCCCGACGACTACGACGATCGCGTGCTCAAACTGGCGCGGCAGCCGTTCGGCCGCGTGGCCATCGCCAATTCGGACGCCGGCGGCGATGCCTATGCGCATCTCGCCATCAATGAGGCGGCGCGCGCCGTTCAGGACTTGCCGATGTGACTGGCCTGCTGGGCCGGCTCTCGCGTGAAGCGCTTCATTGTCTATTTTATGCAAGGGGATGTCGCTTGTTCGACAAACGCGCTCGGGCCCGGCGCGTGGAACCGCTCGCGAGTTGCGCCGTTTAGCTAGGCTGCGGACAGGCGAACTCGCGCAAGCAGATGATCAAACACCTCTGGTACAAGAATGCCGTCATTTATTGCCTGTCGGTCGGCAGTTACATGGACGCCAATGGCGACGGCATCGGCGATTTCCAGGGACTCATGCGTCGTCTCGATTATTTGCACGGGCTCGGCGTCACCGCGATTTGGTTGATGCCGTTCCAAACCTCTCCGGGCCGCGACGACGGCTATGACATTTCGGATTATTACGGCGTCAACCCGGCCTATGGGACGCTCGGCGATTTCGTCGATTTTACCCACGCTGCCGCCCAACGCGGCATCCGCGTCATCATCGATCTTGTCATCAATCATACCTCAAACGAGCACAAATGGTTTCAAGAGGCGCGGCGCGACCCAAAGTCGAAATATCGCGATTGGTATGTCTGGTCGAAAAAGCGTCCGCCGAAGGCCAATAAAGGAATGGTTTTTCCGGGCGTGCAGAAGTCGACCTGGAGCTACGATAGCGTTGCACGGCAATGGTATTTTCACCGGTTTTATGATTTTCAGCCCGACCTCAATACCCTCAATCCGGCCGTGCAGTCCGAACTCCTCAAGATCATGGGGTTTTGGATCCAGCTCGGCGTCTCTGGTTTTCGCATGGACGCCGTGCCGTTCGTGATCAGCAGCAAGGGCGCCGACGTCGGCAAACCGCGGGAGCATTACGAGATGCTGCGCTCGCTGCGCGAATTTCTGCAATGGCGTGTTGGCGACTCGATCATCCTCGCCGAGGCGAATGTCTTGCCGCGCACCGACATGAACTATTTCGGGGCCGCAGGCGATCGGATGCACATGATGTTCAATTTCCAGGTCAATCAACATTTGTTTTACGCCATGGCATCCGCGGATGGGCGGCTATTGGGCAAGGCAATGGACAAAACCAAAAGCCGGCCGGCGACCAGCCAATGGGGCAATTTTCTGCGCAATCATGATGAGCTCGATCTTGGCCGCTTGACCGAGAAGCAGCGGCAAACGGTGTTCGCCGCGTTCGGGCCAAATCCGCAAGATCAACTCTATGACCGCGGCATCAGGAGGCGGCTGGCGCCGATGCTTGGCGGCGACCGGCGGCGCATCGAACTGGCCTACAGCCTGATGTTCACATTGCCGGGAACGCCGGTGCTCCGCTATGGCGACGAGCTGGGCATGGGCGACAATCTGGCATTGCCGGAGCGGACAAGTTGCCGTACGCCAATGCAGTGGTCGCGCGAGCCGCACGGCGGTTTTACCAAAAACAAAAAGCCGGTCGTACCCGTCATCGATGACGGCCCGTATAGCTACCAGCACGTCAACGCGGCCGATCAGCGTCGCGATCCAAATTCGCTGTTGAACTGGACCGAGCGCATTATTCGCATGCGTAAGGAGGTGCCTGAGATCGGTTGGGGCGATTTCAAGGTGTTGGACCTCGGCGACAAAGCGATTTTTGCGGTCCGTTATGATTGGCGCAACAATTCGGTTTTGACGCTGCACAATCTTGCCTCCGAGCCGCGCGAGGTGGAATTCGCGACTGGCCTGGGCGGGGAGGACCGCGGCAAGTTGATCAGCTTGTTGTCGGAAGATCACAGCAACAGGTTGCCGAACGGCAAGCACCGCGTCTGTCTCGAAGCGTATGGCTATCGCTGGTATCGCGTCGGCGGGCTTGATTACCTGCTCAAACGCCGGGAATTCTGAAGACCTATGGCGCTATGGCGCTGCCGACCCCAGAGCAAAAATAATGCCTTCATTGGGCCGCAATGGGCCATCGATCGTCCCGACGGGCCGATCCATCGATGTCGACAGTAACGCCGTTGCGCTCTTCACCTCGGCTATCTCGACAGCGGCATGATCGTTCCCAAAATTCAGCGCAATCACGAATCGTTCGCCATCGCAAGATCGCTCGTAACAAAGAACATCGTTATCGACCCCGAGCACGCGTATGGTCCCAATGCTCAACGCGCGATGGCGTCTGCGCAGTGCGGTCAAACTGCGATAAAGGCAAAGCAGCGAGCGCGGATCACGCTTGAGCGCGTCAACGTTGTTGTGGCGGTAATCCTGACTGAATGGCAGCCAGGGCGTACCGGTGGTAAAGCCCGCGCCTTCGGATTGATCCCACTGCAAGGGCGTCCGCCACGGATCGCGGCCGACGTTCAGTCCCGGTTCGTTTTTTTCCCAAGGATCCTGCACCAGGTTTTGCGCAATGGGCACCCGCGCCAGACCGATCTCGTCGCCGTAATACATCGTGGGCGTGCCGCGCAGGGTCAGTAACAGCATTGCCGCCGTTCGTGCGCCATCGCCGCCAACTCTTGCTGCAATGCGCGGCTGATCGTGATTGCCGAGCACCCAATTGGGCCAGCCGTCAGGCGGCAGCGCTGCCTCATAATCCGCGATCAGGCCGGCGATGACCTTGGCGTTCCAAGCGGCTTTGATCAGGGCAAAGTTGAACGGCAGATGGGCGCCTTCGAGATTCTTGCCGTAGTACAGCGCGAGGCGGTTGAACGGCAGATAAATTTCGCCGATCAAAACCCGATCGGAATAGGAATCAAGAACCGAGCGCATTTCTGCGACCAGGTCATGGATTTCCGGTTGGTCGGCATTGTAGAGGGACAAGTACCGCTCGATGGCGGGCCGGTCGGAGTGATAATTGGGATTCGACGGATTGTCGCGCAACATGGCGTCTTTGATCAAAAGCCAAAGCACGTCCACGCGAAAACCATCGACGCCGCGATCGAGCCAAAACCGCAACACGTCGAACATGGCATCGCGAACTTCCGGGTTGCGCCAGTTCAGGTCGGGCTGTTGGGCGAGAAAACTATGCAAATAATATTGTCCGGTGCGCGCATCGAGCGTCCAGGCCGGACCGCCGAATTGTGAAATCCAATTGTTGGGAGGCGCACCGTCGGCTTTGCCATCGCGCCAAATATACCAGTCCCGCTTGCCGTTACGTCGCGATGACCGGCTTTCTAGAAACCAGGGGTGGCAATCGGACGTATGGTTAGGAACAAAATCAAGAACAACCTTCAGGCCGCGCTGATGGGCTTCGTCCACCAGCGTCGTGAAATCTGCAAGCGTGCCGAAAAGCGGATCGATATTGCAGTAATCGGTGATGTCGTAACCGAAGTCCGCCATCGGCGACGGATAGATCGGTGAAATCCAGATGGCGTCGATGCCAAGCCAGCTCAGATAATCGAGGCGCCGGCGGATCCCGTCGAGGTCGCCGACGCCGTCGCCATTGCTGTCCTGAAAAGACCGCGGATAGATCTGATAGATGATTCCGCGCTTCCACCATGCGGTGTCGGTCAAGGCCTCACTTCTTTCACGTGCTGCGTCGCCTCAAATAGACTGCCGCGCAAGTCAGCCCAGGATCGTTCCCTTGCCGCGACCATCCTTGCCGTGCTCGAGCATGACGGTGTCGTGCTTCAGCGCGATTGTCTTGGTCAATTCGGCATCCATAAGCTGTTCTCTGGTGAGCGCATGCATGTCAGCAAACATTCCCTCGGTTCCGGCAGGGCTGTAGATCATCAACATGCGCACTCCTTCTTTCGACGTCACCTGGTGCGGCACGCCGGGCGGAATGTGGACGCAGGAGCCTTTGTCGGCGCGAAACAACTCGTCGCCGACCTGGAAGTCCGCGCTGCCATCGAAAACATAGAACGTCTCATAGGCTTTCACATGATAATGCAAGCGCGACTGGAAGCCCGGCTTGCAGTTCTCTTCCACGACCTCGAACGTATTATTGGTGTCGGCGCCCGTGATCTTGACGATCACCTCATTTGCTTTGGCATAAACGTTGCCGGCGCCGGGCACAGAATGTTTGCCCTTCTGGGCAGCATTGAGCGGCATCGCCTTTCCTCCGGTAAAGATGTTGTCGGGCAAGGTTGGACTTAATCGGGCATCCCAGTAAAGGTCCGTCTTGCGGCTACGCGGCGTCCGTGTTCGCGGCAACAATGTGTGCGGTTATAAACAATTGACACTGTCCGGCCGGGCCGCGATGCTCTAGGCGCGAGGAGACCAATGAACCCAATCCGAAATTTGTATAGCAATCTGATTGCCGCTGGCGCACTCGCAGCGAGCCTGTCCAGCGCGGCGCTCGCCGCCGGAACATACGACATCAATGTTGTGGTGCCGCTGACCGGCAGCGCTGCCTTTGTCGGCCAGGGCGAGCGGGATTCCTTGCTGGCGCTGCAAGATCAGATCAATGCGACCGGCGGCATCGCCGATGGCAAGCTCAATTTCATATTTCATGACGATCAGACCACGCCGCAGCTGGCAGTGCAGCTCACCACCCAGATCGTCGGTTCGCAGCCCGCAGTTGTGATGGGTTCGAGCCTGGTCGCCATGTGTCTTGCCATGGCGCCGCTCGTGGAAAATGGCCCGCTGCAATATTGCCTGTCGCCGGGCATTCATCCCAAGGGCGGAAGTTATGTGTTCTCGACGAGCTCGTCTTCGACCGATCAGATCGCGGCGGTGGTGCGCTACTACCGCATGATGGGTTGGACCAAAATTGCGACGCTGATGACCACGGACGCGAGCGGCCAGGACGGCGACCGCTCGGTCGCCGAAGTGCTGCAATTGCCGGAAAACAAGGGCCAGATGGAGCTCCTCGTCCAGGAGCACTTCACCCCATCCGACGTATCGGTCTCCGCGCAGATGGCGCGCATCAAGGGTTCGGGTGCGCAGGCGATCATCGCCTGGACCACCGGTGCGCCGGCGGCGACAGTCTTTCGCAGCATGGCGCAGCAAGGAGTCGATCTGCCAGTGGCGCCGACCAGCGGCAATCAGACCTTTGCCGCGATGAAGCAGTGGCAGGCCTTCCTGCCGAAGCAGCTGATCCTTGCTTCGGCGCTTTATCCGCAGCACCCGCCAGGCGTGAAGCTCGATCCGGCTGTCGAGAGCGCGCAGCAGTCGATGACTGCCAGTTTGGCCAAGCGTGGGCTCAAGGCCGACAACATGGTCGCGACCACATGGGATGCCGGCCTCATCGTAGCGTCCGGGCTGCGCAAGCTCGGCAGCGGCGCCACCGCCGCGCAGTTGCGGCAATATATCGACGGGCTGACCGACTTTGCCGGCGTAGACGGTACTTATAATTTCAGCAAATATCCGCAGCGCGGGCTCGGTCCGGAATCTTCCACGGTGACGACCTACGATGCAAAGACCGACTCGTGGGTTTGGCTTTCGCAACCGGGCGGAGCGCCGCTCAGCAAATAGAACCGCGGCACCGAAACCGGGGTCCGCGCCCGCCGATCGCTGACGATGAGTCAGTTCGCCCAAATCCTGGTTGGCGGAGTCCTGCAGGGCAGCGTTTTCGCGGTCGTCGCGCTCGGCATCAGCCTCGTCTATCGCGTCACCGGCATTATCAACCTGGTGCAGGGCGGCTTCTGCACCATTGGCGCGCTCGCGCTCTACTCCTTCGCCGACGATTTCGGCTGGCCGCTGCCGGTCGCATTTCTCGCCGCGATCGCCGCCACCAGCGCCTTGGGCTTGGTCCTCGGCGCCGCGACCTTCGTCCCCGCTCTGTCGCGGCTGCCCACCGGCAGCATGTTGATGCTCACGGTCGGGCTTTTGACCTTCATTAACGGCTTGGCACTGGTGGTATGGGGCAGCCAGCCTTATGCGGTCAACGCGTTCTCGGGCGAGCAGCCGATCGATGTGTTCGGCGTTCTGGTGCCCTCCCAGGGACTTTGGATCGCCGGCTTTACCGTGATCATCATCATCGGCATCTGGTTCTTGATGACACGTACCGCCGTCGGCAAAGCGCTGACGGCTTGCGCGGAAAATCCGCTCGCCGCGCGCTTCATGGGGGTCGATGTCGCGCGTCTGACGCTGTTGAGCTTCACCCTCGCCGCGATGATCGGTGCGACCGGCGGCGCAGTCGTAGCGCCGATCATGTCGTTGCAGTTCGACGCCGGCAGCTTTTTCACCAATGCCGGGTTCATCGCCGTGGCTTTGGGCGGCATGAGTTCGCTGCCGGGCGCCGTCGCCGGAGGACTATTTCTCGGGGTCGCCGAGCAACTGGCCGCCGGCTACATCTCCTCGCTGTTCGCCGACGGACTGGCGCTGGGACTGTTGCTGGCGACGCTGCTGTTTCGGCCGCAAGGCCTGTTCGTCTCGGGCAGCCGCCGCCGTCACGATGTGCGCGAGGAACTGCGCGTCACGCGCTCGGTCGTCCGCCCGCGCCTCAGCAGCGTGATGCTGACAGGCTTGCCGCTGCTGCTCCTTCTCATCGCGCTGCCATACCTCGTCGGCGGCGGTTTTATGAGCTCGCTCGTCATCATGCTGATCCTGTTCATCGCCGTGCTCGGGCTCGACGTCCTGATGGGCTATTGCGGACAGGTCAATCTCGGCCAGGCCGGCTTCATGGCGCTCGGCGGCTATACCGCCGCCATTCTGGCGACCAATTACGGCATGTCACCGCTTGTTGGAACGCTTGCCGGAATAGCACTGTCGCTGATCTGCGCATTGTTGCTATCGGCGGTGACGATGCGCCTGCGCGGCGCTTATCTGGCGCTCGCTACGCTCGCTTTCGGCCTTCTGATCGATTCATTGACGGTCGGCCTGACCGAAGTGACCGGCGGTCCGTCGGGTCTCGTCGGGATTCCCGCTTTCGCCGTGGGACCCTTTGTCTTCGCCACTCCGCGCGCGATGTATTACCTGACGCTGGCGATCATCGTCGTGCTGATCGCGGCACTGGCCGGCGCCATGCGCTCCGACTTTGGCCGGGCGCTGCAGGCGATCCGCGCCGACCAGACCGCGGCCGAGGCGCTTGGCATCAATGTGCCGCGACACAAGATGGCCGCCTTCGCTATCAGCGCCGTGCTGGCCTCGCTTTCGGGCAGCCTTTTGGCGTTCGATTTTCATTTTCTGTCGCCTGAGATGGTTGCGACGCCACGCTCGTTCGAGATGATCGCAATGCTGATCGTCGGCGGCGAAGCAACGCTGGTCGGCGGCTTGGCAGGGTCGGCACTGCTCACGTTGTTGCCGATCGCCTTCCAGCCCATCGCGCTTTACAAGACGCTGGTCGAAGGCGCTGTCCTTGTTCTGGCGTTTCAATCTCTGCCGGACGGTATCGTCGGCGGACTGTGGCGGCTGGCCGGGCGCTTTGCTCCGAGCGAGCGGCCGGGCGCGCTGGCGCTGCAACCGTCATCGGCGCCCGATCAGCCGCCACCGCATCGGCATGTCGCCGCGGAGCAAACGCCGGCGCTCGAAGCGGCCGGTCTTGCCAAGCGATTCGGCGGCCTCCAGGCCGTCGCCGACGTTTCCTTCGCGGTGCCGGATGGCAGTATTACCGCGCTGATCGGCCCCAACGGCGCCGGCAAGACCACGGTCTTCAACCTCATCACCAATCTGTTTCCCGCCGACCGCGGCGACGTGCGTTTGTATGGACGAGCGCTGTCCGGCCTCACCCCAGGCGACATCGCAGCTCTGGGACTGCTGCGCACATTCCAGACCGCGCGCGTTCTGCCCGGCATGACCACCCTGGAAAATCTTCTTGCCGGCGCCCATCGCCAGATCAGGCACGGCGCCGCACAACATATGCTGTGGCTGCCGGAGGCTTTGCGCGAGGAGCGATCACTGCGCCGCCATGGCGAGGCGTTGCTCGGCCTGGTCGGGCTCGGCCGTTTTCGTAACGTCGCGGCGACTACATTGCCGATGGGGGCGCAGAAACTGCTCGAAGTGTGCCGCGCGTTGATGGCGCGGCCGCGGCTCCTTTTGCTTGACGAACCGGCCGCCGGCCTCAACGACGCCGAAACCGCCGAGCTTGGCGCGCTGCTTTGCGCAATTCGCGATGCCGGTCTGACAATCCTGCTGGTCGAGCACAACATGTCGCTGGTGATGGATGTCGCCGATCAGGTGATCGTACTCGATCTCGGAGCGCTGCTGGCGCACGGCACCCCGCGGCAGATTCAAGGCGACCGGCGCGTCATCGAGGCCTATCTCGGCGTCGAAGCAAAGGCATATTGAATGCTGCAACTGACCGCAATCGAGGCCGGATATCGCGATCTCACCGTGTTGCGCGGTATCGATCTTGAGGTTCGCGCCGGCGAGATCGTGGCGCTGATCGGCCCCAACGGCGCCGGCAAGACGACACTGGCGAGGACCATCGCGGGGCTTCTTCCGGTGCGCCGCGGGCAAATTCGCTTTGCCGGCGAGCCGCTCGAACGGTTGCCGCCGTGGACGCGCATTCGCCTCGGCATGGCCCATGCGCCGGAGGGCCGTCAGGTCGTCGCCGGATTGACGGTCGCCGACAACCTGCGGCTTGGCGCTTACGCCGTGCGGCGGCGTCGAAACGAAAGCTGGGCCAGCGCGCGCATCGCGGCGGTATGCGAGTTGTTTCCGCCGCTGCGCGAGCGGCTCGGTCACCCGGCAGGCAACCTTTCCGGCGGACAGCAGCAGATGCTTGCCATAGGCCGTGCGCTGATGACGGAACCGAAGCTTCTTGTTCTCGACGAGCCGTCGCTGGGCCTCGCCCCTGCATTGGTGGCCGACATCTTCCGGCTGATCGAGCGCCTGCGCGCCGAGGGCATCGCGATCTTGTTGTCGGAGCAGAATGCGCAGATGACGCTCGCCATCGCCGACCGCGCCTATGTCATCGAGACCGGAAGCATCGCATTGCAGGGGGGCGGGCGCGAACTGCTCGGGCGCCCGGAAATTGCCGAACGCTACCTGGGCATCGGCGGGGATTCCGCTTCAGTCAACCGGCAAACCGTCGAAGATCGCCACGCCCGCCTGGTGCGCGGCCTCGCCGCGATATTCGAACATTGAATCCAGGAACGAGCTGAGCAATGGGCGCCGGAGATCCCCCTAATTCGGCCCAAAAACGGCAGTTCCGGCGGTTTTTCAGGTTTAGAAAAGCAAGCAAACATCGAACTAACAAATAAACGCCAAGGCATCGCGAATCAGATAAAATCGCTTTCTAGTCCGAGTGACGCCGTCTTTGGAGGTAACTTGGAGACAAGCCATGGCAGTCAAATCCAGTCGCTCAGTGACGCTTAAACACCTCGCCGCGAATTTGGCCAAAGAACACGATATGTCCAAACGCGCCGGGCAAGAACTCCTGCATGAACTGATCGGATTGATCACGCGGCACCTGAAAAAAGGTGAACGCATCCGGATCGCCGGCCTGGGCATCCTGCAGGTGAAGCACCGGGCCGCGCGGATGGGGCGCAATCCCGCAACCGGAGAGCCGATCCAGATCAAGGCCGGCAAGAAAGTCGCATTCCGCGCCAGCAAGGAACTAAGGCTCGCCGCCTGAAGCTTGCGTTATCTGAAATTCGCCCCGCCGCATTCGTTCGGCGGGGCTTTTTTGTTCGCAGCGCAACATCGCACGGCCAGGCACGCCGTCAATGCAGCTTCACCTGCGGTTCGGTGCGCCGGTTGATCAGTCGCACCGCGGTGTCGAGCGCGACTTTGACAAAACCGTGCAGCGCGTATTCGTGCATTTTGTAAAGCGACACATACATCAGCCGCGCGAAATAACCTTCGACAAACAGGCTTCGTCCGACCAGTTTACCCATCAGGCTCCCGACCGTTGAGTATTCGCCGAGCGAGACCAGCGAACCGAAGTCGCGATAGCGCCACGGCGCAAGCGGTTGCCCGGCGAGCTTGCGCGGCAATTGTCTGGCGAGATGGCTCGATTGTTGATGCGCGGCCTGGGCGCGCGGCGGCACGGTGGTGTTTCGTTCCGGCCACGGGCAGGCGGCGCAATCGCCGATCGCAAAGATATCATCGTCGCGTGTGGTCTGCAGCGTCTGCCGCACGACGAGCTGATTGATCGCGTTGGTCTCGAGCCCGTCGAGGTTGTGAAGAAAGCCGGGCGCCTTGACGCCGGCGGCCCAGACCACGAGTTCGGCATTAATTGTGCGCCCATCGGTCAACTCGACGGCATGAGGCAAGACGGCGGCCACGCGCGCGGAGGTGTAGACCTTCACGCCCAGCCCGCGCAGGAGGTCGGCCGCGGCGGTGGCAATGCGCGCCGGCAAAGCCGGCAGGATTCGCTCGGCGGCTTCGATGATGTGCAGCGTGATGTCGCGATCCGGATCGATGCGATCGAGCCCGAAGGCGACGAGCTCGCGGGTGGACTTGTGCAGCTCTGCGGCAAGCTCGACGCCCGTGGCGCCGGCGCCGATGATCGCGACCTGCAATTGCCCTGGCCGCAGCGGCTCGTTCTGGCTCTGCGCGCGCAGGCAAGCGTTGACCAGCCGGCCATGAAATCTCGCGGCCTGCTCCGGCGTCTCCAGGCAAATCGCGTGCTCGGCAACGCCCGGCGTGCCGAAATCATTGGTGAGGCTGCCGACCGCCAGCACCAGGATGTCGTAAGGGTAGCCGCGCGCCGGCGTCACCTCGGTGCCGTTCTCCTCGACCACCGGCCCGACCAGGACCTCGCGCCGGCCGCGATCGAGCCCGATCATTTCTCCGGTGCGATAGCGAAAGTGATGCCAGTGCGCTTGCGCCAGATAGTCCAGCTCATGATGACCGAGATCCATGCTGCCTGCGGCGATCTCGTGCAACAGCGGCTTCCACAAATGCGCGCGTGCTTTTTCAATCAGGGTCACTTCCGCTTTGCCGCGGCGGCCGAGCTTGTCGCCGAGCCGGGTCGCAAGCTCGAGCCCGCCGGCGCCGCCACCGACGATGACGATGCGATGCCGCTGGACGGCATTGTCAGTCGCGCCGGTATCGTTGCTTCGCACTGCATCGGCCATCGTTCGCTCCTGCCGCGCCACGCGCACCGACTAAAGCGAAATCATCTTTGATTGATGCTATTCGCTTTAGTTTTTGTTTGAGCATGATCTTTTCCGGCGTCCACCCTCGGATCGCTGTCCGGGGGCAAGCTGTTTCGGGATCATGCTTTAGCGCACGAGACAAGGCTTCTTGTTGTCGAAGGCCCAGCCGGGAATAAGGTACTGCATTGCTATCGCATCGTCGCGCGCGCCGAGACCGTGCGATTGGTAGAGTTTGTGCGCGCGCTCGATTTGCTCAAGATCGATCTCGATCCCGAGCCCCGGGCGCTCCGGCACCGCGACCATGCCGCCGCGGATCGCAAGCGGCTCTTTGGTCAAGCGCTGGCCGTCCTGCCAAATCCAGTGCGTGTCGATTGCCGTGATCCGGCCCGGCGCCGCGGCGGCGACATGCGTGAACATCGCCAGCGAAATGTCGAAGTGATTGTTGGAATGCGATCCCCAGGTCAGGCCCCAATCGCGGCAAATCTGCGCGACACGGACGGCGCCCTGCATGGTCCAGAAATGCGGATCGGCGAGCGGAATGTCGACCGACTGCAAGATGATCGCGTGGCCCATCTGCCGCCAGTCGGTGGCGATCATGTTGGTGGCGGTCGGCAGGCCCGTCGCGCGCCGGAACTCGGCCATGACCTCGCGGCCCGAATAGCCGCGCTCGGCGCCGCATGGATCCTCGGCATAGGCCAGCACGCCGTGCATGTCGCGGCACAGCCGGATTGCCTCCTCAAGCGACCACGCGCCGTTCGGATCCAAGGTGATGCGCGCTTGCGGAAAGCGCTCGGCGAGCGCGGTGACGGTTTCGATTTCTTGCGAGCCCGCAAGCACGCCGCCTTTGAGCTTGAAATCCTCAAACCCATAATGCGCATAAGCGGCTTCGGCGAGGCGCACGATGGCTTCGGTCGTCAAAGCCTCGTCATGGCGCAGGCGAAACCAATCGGTGTTGGCGTTTGGCTCGGCGGGATAGGGCAGGTCGGTCTTGTTACGATCGCCGACGAAAAACAGATAGCCGAGCATCTTGACCGCGCTGCGTTGCTGGCCTTCGCCGAGGAGCGCCGCGACCGACACGCCGAGCATTTGGCCCAGCAAATCGAGCAGCGCGGCCTCGACCGCGGTGACGGCGTGAATGGCGACGCGCTGATCGAATGTCTGCAGCCCGCGTCCGCCGCTATCGCGGTCGGCGAAGCGGCTGCGCATCGTGTTGAGAATGTCATTATAGGCGCCGATCTCGCGGCCGATCACCAACGATCTGGCATCCTCCAATGTGCGTCTGATTGGCTCGCCGCCCGGCACTTCACCGACGCCGCTGCGGCCGGCATTGTCGTGAAGAATAACAACATTGCGCGTGAAAAACGGCGCATGCGCGCCGGACAGATTGAGCAACATGTCATCGTGCCCGGCCACCGGCACGACCAGCATTTCGGTGATTTTTGGCGACGATGAAGGTTGCCGACCGGTCATTGCTCGTCCGTGCTGGCGAATTCGTCGTGCCTCACTCTAGCCGCATGGACCGGCTTTTGCGACCGCAGGGCAGGGCATCGGCCACAGCGGCAAAAACTTTTTTAGGTCCGTTTCATGCCTGCATTGCGCTCTGCTAAGATCGCGCCGGCCTCCGATTGAACGCAAAGCGAAGCCATGAAAGCCCGATGAAAGCCCGATGAAAGCGCTGGTCTATACCGAGCCGCATGTTTTGTTGTGCCGCGACGAACCGGAACCGACGCCCGGCAACGACGAGGTCCTGGTGCGCGTCGAGGCGGTGGGGATCTGCGGCTCCGATATGCATGCCTATCACGGCCACGATTCGCGCCGTCCGCCGCCTTTTGTGCTCGGGCACGAAGCCGCCGGCGTGATCGTTAGCGGCCCGGACCGCGGCGCCCGCGTCGCTGTCAATCCACTCGTACCTTGCGGCGTTTGCGACTGGTGCCTGGAGGGCCGGCCGCATCTTTGTCCGTCGCGGCAGCTCCTTTCCGTGCCGCCGCGGGCGGGGGCTTTTGCCGAACTGGTACGCGTGCCGCAGCCCAATGCCATCAAGATTCCCGACGGCCTCGACAGCGCCAAGGCGGCGCTGACGGAACCGCTTGCGGTCGCCTATCACGCGGCAAATTTGGCGGCGCGCTTGCTGGCGCGCCCGCTCGCGGCGAGCCGCTGCGCCGTGATCGGCGGCGGCGGCATCGGGCTCGCCTGCGCATTGGTCTTGGCGATGCACGGCGCCGCCGACATTCATATCGGGGAGCCGAATGCGGCGCGGCGGCGGACTGCGACAGCGGCGGGACCGTTCCAATGCTACGCACCCGGCGAGCGGGATGAGCCGGCCAAATTGTCGATGGATCTCGTCATCGACGCGGTTGGCGCGGTGGCGACGCGCGCCGCGGCCAGTCGGTTGATCAAGCCGGGCGGTGTCATCGTTCACGTCGGCCTGTTGCCGGGCTCGGAGGGCTTCGACGTGCGCAAGATCACGCTGCAGGAGATCGTCGTTGCCGGCACCTATTGCTATACGCCGCTGGAATTCCGGCAAACTCTCGAAGCCATCGCCGCGGGCCGGCTCGGAGCGCTCGACTGGATCGAGCAACGGCCCCTTGCCGAAGGTCCGCGAGCGTTCCAGGACATCGACGCCGGCCGCACCGCCGCAGCAAAGATCGTGCTGCGACCATAAACTCCACCGTCAGCGCCACATCTCCGTCGGCAGTATTTCGGGAGGGTCACGATGCGAAACTTCGCCGCCGCCATGTCAGTTGGCTTTTTGCTGAGCGCATCCGCACTCGCAGCCGTGCAACCCTACCCGGCGAGCTTCGGAACGATGAATATCGTCGCCAACGGCACGCAGATCTATGTGCGCGTCGGCGGCGCCGGCCCCGCTGTCATCTTGCTCCACGGCTATGGCGAAACCGGCGATATGTGGGCGCCGCTTGCCGCCGAGCTCGTGCGCGATCATTTCGTGATCGTGCCCGACCTGCGCGGCCTTGGATTGTCGTCGCGGCCGGCCGGCGGCTATGACAAAAAGACTCAAGCGCAAGACGTGGCCGGCGTGCTCGATTCCCTCAAGGTCGATAAGGTCGATCTTGTGACCCACGACATCGGTAACATGGTCGGCTATGCGTTCGCTGCGCAGCATCCGGAGCGGGTCAAAAAGTTTGTGATCATCGACGCGCCGCTGCCGGGTGTCGGTCCGTGGGACGACATCGTCCGCAGCCACGCTTTGTGGCATTTTTCATTCTACGGTCCCGACGCCGAGCGGCTGGTGAAGGGCCGGGAGCGCATTTATCTCGATCGGTTCTGGACTGAATTCTCGGCCGATCCCAAGAAATTCGACGAGGCCTCGCGGGCGCACTACGCCAATCTCTACGCGGCGGCCGGCGCAATGCACGCCGGTTTCGAGCAGTTCAAGGCATTCGACCAGGACGCCATCGACAACAAAGCTTTCCTGGCGAAGGGCATGCTGACCATGCCGGTGCTCGCAATCGGCGGCGAGAAATCCTTTGGGCCGATGATGGGCACGGTGATGCACGCCGCGGCAACCAATGTGCAAACCGCTGTCGTTCCCAATTCCGGTCACTGGGTGATGGAGGAAAATCCTGCGGCGACGATCAAGCTGATCGAGGATTTTCTAAAGTAGCGGCCGGTCGCTCGCGAAATCAACCGTTGGATTCAAACTGCGGGCACGCCGCGCTGCGCGCGGTTACGAAAACTTCGTGCCGCTGGCACAGCCCGGTATCGCCGCGCACCGAACCGTAGGCCGAGCTGAGAATATTGAGACCGGGTATCGCGTGCTCGAGCGCGGCGGGTGCACCGGTAAAGAACCGGCACCCCGCGCAGCGCGCCACGCCGGGCTCGCTAAAGCGAAATGATTTTTGGTTGAATCGGAATTTCGCTTTAGCTTGTTTTTTGAGCATGATCTGGTCCGAAAACCGGTATCCACTTTTCGGGATCATGCTCTAGTGGATAGCGGCCCAGTAGTCGCCAAAGACGATCACCGACAGAATGTAACCGAGGACGACATTGGCGGCGACGCCAATGCTGAAGGACCAGAACGCTTTCCAGCCGACGATGTGCAAATCGCGAAACCGCGTCGTCAGGCCGATCGAGAGAAAGCAGAAGATGAAGGTCCAGGTCCGCAGCGAGACCAGCGGCGCAATCACGTTGGGCCGCACCGTGCCGTTGAAATCGGCGGTCGCAAAGCCGCTTGTAAAAGCGCTCATCAGGATCGAGGCGGCGAAAAACCCGATGACGAATTTCGGGAATCGCCACCAGATTTCGCGCGCGTCGGGCACGCGGCCGGTCTGTCCCTTTTCCCAGACGAAAGCGGCGATCGCGGCGAACACGACCGACCAGATGCCGATCCACAGGTCGCGGCCGATCACCTTCATCAAGGTGAACGATTTGATCGCCGCGTCCTCGTTGCCAACCATCTTGCCGTAAGTGGTGGCGGCGGCGAATCCGGCGGCGTCGGCGAATTCCGAAGTGCCGATCCAGGCGCCGGCGACCCCGGCGGGCAAATCGAGCGCCCGCGACACAAACGGCAGCACCACGATCATCACCAGCGCCCAGCCGACGACGAGCGTCACCGAGGTGTAGAGATGATCCTTCTTGGCATTGACGGACGCCGCGATCGCCATCGAGGCGGATACGCCGCAGACCGCACCGCCGACGCCCATCACCGCAGCCAGCGTTTTTTCCAGGCCGAACACGCGCGTAGCGACAAAATAGATCACCAGGCAGGTCACGAGCGAGATGATCGTCGCCTGGACGATGGCGACCGGGCCGGCGGTGAGCACGAGCGCGATCGGAAAAGTGGCGCCGAGCAGAACGATGCCGGTCTTGATGTAATATTCGACGCGGAACGCGCTATCCATCCAGGCCGGCAGACGAAACACGTTGGCAATGACGAGCCCGACGATCAGCGCGACCAGCGGCGCCTCAAGATTGAACTGCGCCGCGTTGGCCCAGCCGGCGATCGCGAACATCAGCAGCGAGCCGACATAAAGGAAAATAAACGCGGGCACGAACTCTTTGAGCTTGACGCCCATGATTGCGGTCGTCGCTCCGAATAACACCAGCCAGAACAGGAACTGATAAAGATAAAGCAACGCGTTTTGCGCAAAGTGACCGCCGAGCTGGCCGAACGTGGTCCATTTGAGGCCGCCGGGATTGATGGCGAGCGCCTTGATAATGTTGCTGCTGCCCGCCTGGAACAGAACAATGGCGAAGACCATCAGCGCCAAGCCGAGCCAGACCGCCCACCAGTCTTCTTTCAGATAAAGCTCGCTCCAGCCCCGGCGCTCGAGCTTTGCCGCGTCGTCGCGGCTTGTGTTCAATGATCCCACATTCGTCATCGTCTGGCCTCACGCTCTGTCATTTGCAATTACGACCCATGCGCAAGCATGCCAGTTTGCCGCTCAGTTATGTTTTCTTTTTGTGGGCGATCCTTAGCGCGCGTATCTTATCCGCGCGCACCCGCGCGGAATAATATTTCGAAATATTCGGATCGCTGGCAACTGCCTTGCTGTGCGGTGCGGTGCCGGACAGCGCGCGGTTCCCCTGCGGTGGCAAAAACCGGAACCGCCGGCGCGGGGCCTAACGGCCGAATTCAGCAGCCGGGATCGCGACTACGGACATGGGGGGCGTTGACACGGTCTCGGTGGATGGCGCCGTCATCTGCAATTGCCGCACTGCAAACATCCGGGCTGCGACCGACCGAACCGGCGCTCGTTCATGGGTCTTTTCGTCTTGCCGAGCGAAAGGCGACGTCCGGTGCGCGCAATCCTCTTCCAGATTGGCAAGCACCATATAGTGCTGCGCCAGCAGCCGATAACATTCGCCGAACTTGGCTGACGAGGTGCTTTTG
Source organism: Xanthobacteraceae bacterium (assembly GCA_051961815.1). Classification (GTDB taxonomy): domain Bacteria; phylum Pseudomonadota; class Alphaproteobacteria; order Rhizobiales; family Xanthobacteraceae; genus BOG-931. The sequence continues at coordinate 27,150 of JBQCCX010000068.1, read as the reverse complement.
GCCGACAACTCGCATTTTGTCGCCCGAGCACGATAACGCTGCGCCGCCGCTATGTGATCAGCCATGGCCTGCCTGCCGAGAGTGAGCAGAACCCCGAACTTGCTCGGCGGATCGGCAATGGGTCAAGGCGGCTTGTGGATAAGTGCGATCCCGCGCAGTGCATTTCGCCCGCGAGGCCCAGTGCGGCGGATATCGGCTGTCGCGAGCGCGCTAGTCGGTCAACGCGTTCGTGCAGGGTTAGATCGTGTTCGTGGGCGAACTTCTTACTGCCCGACTAAATTTGCCGTTTACGCGGCTTCACGCCGTGCGACCCCGCGGTTCCCCAACACCACCGTCGCGGCGGCGGTATTGGAGATCGGAACGTGATAATTGCGGTGCAGTTCGGAAACCGCTCCGGTGAGCGCGCCGCGCATCGCCATCCAGTTGAGAAATTCGACGCCTTGCGCGCCCGCTTCCTCGACTAGGTTGTGGATCGACAGCCGCGCCAGCATGTCCGGTTGGTGGACGATCTTGTCCAGGCAAAACTGATCGAACTCGGTATTGATGAAGCCGGCGCGTTTGCCATCGAGCTGATGCGACAGGCCGCCAGTTCCGACGATCATGACGCGCAAGTTGCCGGCATAAGCTTCGATCGCCCGGCCGATCGCGCGACCGAGGTTGAGGCAGCGCTTGGGCGAAGGCAGCGGATGCTGCACAGTGTTGATCGCGACCGGCACGATCCGGATCGGCCAGTTTTCGCCCGGCCACATCAACGCCATCGGGATGGTCACGGCGTGGTCGACCAGCATCTCCTGGCACATCGTAATGTCGAATTCGTCGGCAACCAGCGCATTGATGAGATGCCAAGACAGAGCGGCATCGCCGTGAATTGCGCGGGCGACCGGAATACCCCAGCCCTCATCCTCGTTGCGATAGAGCGCAGCCGCGCCGACCGCGAATGTCGGCATTTTGTCGAGGAAGAAGTTGAGCCCGTGGTCGTTATAGAACACCACGGCGACATCGGGCTTTTCGCGGGCAAGCCAGGAGTGCACGTAATCGAAGCCCTTGAAGAATGGACTCCAATACGGGTCTTTGTGTTTGCGCTCGGCGATGGCCTTGCCGATCGAGGGCACATGGGTGGTGCCGACACCGCCGATGATCACAGCCATTCTTACCTCCTCGCGGCGACGAGCTTCGCTTTGAAATCCTCAACGCTCATATCGGTCTGCTGAGCGCCGATGTCCTGGACGTTGAGGCCGAAAATTCCGGCGAGCTTGGCGAGATAGTAAATGTTGCCGCCGGCGGCGATCATGCGCAGCACGCTGCGGCTCTTGACCGCGGCGCACTGCTCGTCGCTTAGGCCGAATTTTCGGCAGTAGGCTTCCTCGTCGCGCAAAAATGCGGCACGGTTTTCGGCCTTGTTGAAGGAAAAGCACATGCGATTGAGCGCAAACCCCTTTTGCGCCTGGTCGCCATCGAACAGCGTCGTGCCGGGAATATCCTGCTGCATCGAGCTCCCTCGCGGCTTACGTTGCAAGCAAAGCTACGGGCCGGTCGCACCGGCCGCCTTGATCTAGATCAACGCGATATGCGCCTGGGATGTCGCCGACACAGCCGATCGCTGCAATTCATCGAGACCGGTTGCTGGCCGCCGACTGCGCATGCCAGATTGCCGCAACGGATTTTGGAGAGCGCGATGCGTGGCGTGAGTTTTCTTGGCGAACGAAAACTGCAGGTCCTCGAATGTCCCGATCCGACCCCGGGGCCGCACGACGTCGTCGTCGAAATCAAGGCGTCCGGCATGTGCGGCAGCGATCTTAAATTTTATCGCGCGGCTGGCGGCGAAACCGCGGCGCTCGGCCTCGGCAAGCTCGAGGGTCCGGTGATTGCCGGTCACGAGCCGTGCGGCGTCGTCGCTGCGGTGGGGAGCAAGGTCGACGAGCGCGCCGCGCAGGTCGGCGCGCGCGTCATGGTTCACCATTACAGCGGCTGCGGGTCGTGCCAGCATTGCCGCAGCGGCTGGTCGCAGATGTGCGTTGCCGGCACCACCGTCTATGGCGTCACTGCGCACGGTGCGCACGCCGACTACATGAAGGTTCCGGCGCACACCCTGGTGCCGCTGCCCGAGGAATTGACTTTTACGACCGGAGCCGCGGTGTCCTGCGGCACCGGCACCGCTTATGGCGCGCTGCGACGAATGAATGTCGGCGGCGCTCATACCATCGCCATTGTCGGGCAGGGCCCCGTCGGGCTGTCGGCGACGCAGCTTGCCGCGGCGATGGGCGCGCGGGTGATTGCGCTGGACGTCAACGCGGAACGGCTCGTCCGCGCCAAGGAGTTCGGCGCCGACGCGGTGGTCGATCCCAAGGCCGACGATGCGGTTCTTGCCATCAAGACGCTCACCCATGGGGCGGGCGCCGATTTGACGCTGGACACATCCGGCACCGGGGCCGGTAGGCTGACTGCGGTGCGCGCGACCCGAGCCTGGGGCACGGTATGCCTGGTCGGGGAGGGCGGCGATGTTGTCCTCGATGTCAGCCGCGATGTGCTGCGTAAACAGCTCACGATCGTCGGCTCGTGGACGTTCTCGAAAATCGGTCAGGCGGAATGTGCAAGCTTCGTCGCCGATCGAAAAATCGCGGTCGACCACCTGTTCACCCACCGCTGGCAGTTGTCCGAGGCCGAGGACGCCTACCGGCTGTTTGACCGCCAGAGCAGCGGCAAAGGCGTTTTTGTGCGGTCTTAAAGCCGCCGCGGGGCTGCCGAATGGTTTTCCAGACGGCAAACATAGTCTTGATCGTGGCCCAAAGACGCGCCGTGACAGCCGTTCCGGCCGCGCTCCCTGCGGCATCGCGCCATCGCGCCGGGTCGGCAATTCCGCATTCAAATGGCCGTGGTCCTCGACCCAGTGGTCCGATTCGAACACTCGCATCCGCGTTGGGCAGGCTCTCATGCGAATGTTGGAATCAAAGGACCACATCGTGGATATCAGTCTTAGTGGAGCCTTGGATTTGACATTCGCTCACGAGGTCGCTTCCGGGGGGTTAGCGAATGTAAAATCCGCTCCACTAGTGCCCATAAAACGTGCTAAAGATTGGACTGAAAAGAAAGCTCGATAATCACCTAAGGGAGGACTCCAATGGCTCGAATTCATCGGCGCAAGCTGCTCAAGCTTTCGGGTGCCGGCGCGCTTGCGGCAAAGACCGGAGGGATCGCCGCGATCCTGGCCAGCGGCCGGGCGCCGGCCTACGCCCAGGGCACGACGGTGGCCTGGCTGCGCTGGAACGATTTCGTTCCCAACTCGGACAAAGTTCTGCGCGAGCAAATTGTGCCGGCGGCCGCCAAGGATCTCGGCATCACGCTCAACATCGAAATGATCAACGGCAATGACATCCAGGCGCGCACGACGGCCGCCATCCAGTCGGGCACCGGGCCCGATGTGATCTGCGCGCTCAACAACTGGCCGCAGCTCTATGCCGATAGCGTGGCCCCGGTGGACGACATCGCCGAGAAACTCGGCAAGGATCAGGGCGGCTTCTACAAGGAGTCCATCGCGGTTGCCAACAACGGCAAGAAATGGCTCGGCGTCCCCTGGTGCATCCTCGGCAACGAGAATTCCTATCGGAAATCCTGGTTCGAGGCGGTCGGGCTCACCAAATTTCCGCAGACTTGGGACGAATACCGCGACGCCGGCAAGAAGCTCAAGGCCAAAGGGCAACCCCTTGGCCAGGCGATGGGCCACAGCTTCGGCGATCCGCCGACTTTCTTCTATCCGTATTTATGGTCTTGGGGCGGCAAGGAGGTCGACAAGGACGGCAAGGTCGCGCTCAACAGCAAGGAGACCGTCGAGTCGGTCAAGTTCTGGACTGCGTTCTGGAAGGATGCCTGCGACGAAGGCGGCCTCGCCTGGGATGATTCCAGCAACAATCGCGCTTTCCTCGCCGGCACGATTTCATCGACGCTCAACGGCGCCTCGATTTATCTTTTGGCCAAGCGCGACGCCGACAAATACCAAACCGAAAAAGGTACGCCGCTGTGGCAGGACATCCTGCATGGCGAACTGCCCAAGGGTCCGGCCGGTCAGTTCTCGTATCAGTTGCCGATGACGAATATGCTGATGGGCTATTCCAAGCAGCAAAAGCCGGCCAAGGATTTCCTTGCCTGGATTTCGTCCAAGCCGGTCTACCAGGCCTGGTTCGATTCCCAGGGCGGCTATTCGGCTGGCCCAACCACGATCTGGGAACAAGATCCGCTCTGGCAGAAGGATCCGGTTATGCTGCCGTTCCAGAAGGCCGGCCGCTCCGGACAGTTCCCGGGCTTTGCCGGTGCGGCCGATCGCAAGGCCGGCGAGGTCCTGAGCAAGTACGTCATCGTCGACATGTATGCCAAAGCAGTCCAGGGCATGCCGGCCGAGGAAGCTGTGAAATGGGCGACCGGCGAGTTGCAGAAAATTTACGTCTGACTTGCCGCGCGATGGACTATCTGAGTTCGGAACGCCGTAGCCACGCCGCCCGCGCTTGCAGCCGGGACGGCGTGGCCGGCGCCCAGTGGTCCGGTTCTAACATTCGCATGCGGGTTCGGCAGGCTCTCATGCGAATGTTAGAATCAAAAGGACCACTAGCTAATATTAAGTCCTAGTGGAGCTTTGGATTTGACATTCGCTTTTACGAGTTCGCGGCCAGGTGGGCAGCGAATGTCAAATCCGCTCCACTAGCCGGAGAGGAAACAGGCAATGGCAATAAGCGAAGCCGTCGGTCAGCGAGCCTTCGCCCAGGCGCCACGGCGCGGGCTCGCCACGCGGCTCCTTGAGGACGAACGCTGGCTGGCAGTGGCGCTGCTGGTGCCGACGGTCGTGCTGCTTGCGCTGTTCATCGCCTATCCGTTCGTGCAAGGCGTCTTGCTGTCGGTGACCGACACCAAGGTCGGCGTGCCCGGCCGTTTCGTCGGCGTGCAGAATTTCATCGCGCTCTGGAACGACAGCATCTTCCGTACCGCGGTTTGGAATACTTTCGTCTATACGGCGGTCGCCACCGTGTTCAAGCTCGCATTGGGCTTGTGGTTGGCGCTGCTGCTCAACCGGCACTTCAAGGGCAAGGCTTTCACCCGCGCCTTTATTCTGTTGCCATTCATCATTCCGACGGTGCTTTCGACGTTCGCCTGGAAGTGGATGTTCGATCCGACCTTCAGCGTCATCAACTGGACGCTGTTTCAGCTCGGCCTTATTCACGGGCGGATCAACTGGCTTGGCGATCCGGATCTGGCGTTGATTTCGGTCATCATCGTCAATGTCTGGCGCGGCGTGCCATTTTTTGCGATCAGCCTTTTGGCCGGGTTGCAGACCATCAATCCCGAACTCCAGGAGGCTGCGGCGATCGACGGCGCGCGCCCATGGCAGCGCTTCTGGCACGTGACCTGGCCACTGCTCCTGCCGGTGACGATGGTGGTCGTGCTGTTCTCGGTGATCCAGACATTCGCCGATTTTCAGCTCGTTTACGTCCTGACTGGCGGCGGCCCGGCCAACGCCACCCAGCTGTTCGCGACCTATGCCTATCAGATCGGCGTCGGCACCGGGCTTCTGAGCGAGGGCGCCGCAGTCTCTCTCGCCATGTTCCCGTTCCTGCTCATCGTCGTGGTGGTGCAGCTTCTCTACATCCGCCGGGTCGAGGTGCACTGAGCGATGATTGAAGGGGCAAAATGGCGCCGTTGGATTTACTTCTATATTCCGCTCGGCGGGTTCATTTTCTGGTTGTTGTTCCCGTTCTACTGGATGCTGGTGACATCGGTCCGGCCGGATCGCGAACTGTACCGGCCGTGGATGGCGCCTAATTACACACCGTTCTGGACCGCGCATCCGACCCTCGTCCACATCATCGACCTATTGACCGAAACGCTGTTCACGCGGTGGATGCTCAACACGCTGTTCATCGCCATCCTTTCGACGGTGATCTCGCTGTTCTGCGGTGTCTTCGCCGGCTACGCGCTGTCGCGCCTGAAGTTTCCTTTCGCCGGCAGTCTCGGCACCGGCATCTTCATCACCTACCTCGTGCCGCAGACGCTGCTGTTCATTCCGCTTGCGGACATCATTCGCAATTTTCAGCTGGGCGACACGCCGTGGGCGCTGGTCCTGACCTATCCGACCTTTCTTATTCCGTTCTGCACCTGGCTGTTGATGGGCTATTTCAAGGCGATTCCGCGCGAGCTCGAAGAATGCGCCCGAATCGACGGCGCCACGCGCTGGAAGGCGATGGTCTATATCATCATCCCGATCGCCGTTCCCGGAATCTTGTCGGCTGGAATCTTCGCGTTCACGCTGTCGTGGAACGAATTCATCTACGCGCTGGTGTTTCTCTCTTCGGCGGAGCAGAAAACCGTTTCGGTCGGGGTCACGTCCGAGCTTGTGCGCGGCGACGTGTTCTATTGGGGGCAATTGATGGCGGGCGCGCTGCTTGGCTCGATTCCGGTGGCCTTCATCTACTCGTTCTTCGTCGAACATTATGTTGCCGGCCTTACCGGCTCGGTAAAGGGATGAGGCCATGGCGCGCGTTCTGATCCGCGACCTCAACAAGTTCTACGACGACGTTCACGCCGTCAAAGACGTCAACCTCGAGATCCGCGACAAGGAATTCGTGGTTCTGGTCGGCCCGTCGGGCTGCGGCAAGACCACGACGCTGCGCATGGTCGCAGGCCTGGAATCGATCAGTTCGGGTCAGGTGCTGATCGGCGATACCGTGGTCAACGACTTGGCGCCGATGGACCGCGACATCGCCATGGTGTTCCAGAATTACGCGCTCTATCCGCACATGAGCGTTTACGACAACATGGCCTTCGGCCTGAAAATGCGGAAGGTCGACCGCGGCGAGATCAGAAAGCGCGTCTACGAGGCCGCTGATATCCTCGGTATTCGCGATTATCTCGCCCGCAAGCCGCGGCAGCTGTCCGGCGGGCAACGGCAGCGCGTGGCGCTCGGCCGCGCCATCGTGCGTCATCCGCAAGTGTTTCTGTTCGACGAGCCGCTGTCGAATCTCGACGCCAAGCTGCGCGTGCAGATGCGCGTGGAGCTCAAGAAGCTGCACAACCGTCTCAACACCACCGCCGTCTATGTCACCCATGACCAGGTGGAGGCGATGACGCTCGGCGATCGCGTGGTGGTGATGCGCGGCGGCCTGGTACAGCAGGTCGGCGAGCCGCTCGAACTGTACAATACGCCAGTCAACCGTTTTGTTGCCGGCTTCATCGGGTCGCCGGCGATGAATTTTGCCGCGGTTCAGGTGACCAACGGCTCCGGCGGATTGCGCGCCGGCAATGCTGGCCTTGCGATCGACGTGCCAGCCGAGATCGGTGCGCGCCTTGCGCCTTATGCGGACCGCGATGTGATCCTTGGCGTTCGGCCGGAGGATCTGGAGCTCGCCAACGGCAGCGATCCGCCGGGACTGTGTTTCGAGGCCTTGGTCGAGGTCGTCGAGCGATTGGGCGCGGAGAGCCTGCTCGATCTGCAGGTCGGCGGACAGACCATGGTCGCGTCAGTCGAACCCAATGTCCGCGCCAAACGCGGCGACAAATTGCGCTTCGCGCTGCGGCCGGACCGGCTGCATTTCTTCGATACCAATTCCGAAGCCGCGATCTGACCTACGCCAGCTGCGACATGTTGCGGCACTCAACCGCGTTGAATCGGCCGAGAGTTATGTTGCCGATAATAAGACGTTCTGCATGCATCTTGCCAAAGACGAGGCGATGATTCGCCGATGCGCCGGATCGATAAGATGATCGATCCGGCCACCGCCGCGGCCTAAGGTTTTGAATTGCCGCCGGGGCAAGCGGCTCGAACCCCGCCTTGCGACAAATATTCCAAATCGGCCTCGCGAATTATCGGTTCGGTTGCGTTGACGTAAGCGTTCGCGCCGTGTCACGTTTTGGTGCCCTGCCACGGCGGCCAGCCGATGAAATACCAAGAATGACGGCCGGGCCCGAGGAGGACACCTAGCGATGGCGGCTCGACCGGCATGACCATGGCCCCGCCGCCGATGCCGCAAACCACGGCCAGCCCGGCCGCGCCGCTACTGGAAATCGCGCAACTGACGATGCGTTTCGGCGGCATCGTTGCGCTCGAAAACGTCAGCTTCACCGTGAGCCAAGGCCGGATCGCCGGGCTCATTGGCCCGAACGGCGCCGGCAAAACCACTTTGTTCAATTGCCTGAGCCGGCTTTACCGGCCGGCGGGCGGCGACATCCGCTTGAACGGCAGATCGCTGCGCCGCTGTGCGGCGTCCGACATCGCCGCGATTGGCATCGGCCGCACCTTCCAGGCTCCCGCTTTGTTTGCCTCGATGACGGTTCTCGACAATGTCAAGGTCGGCGGTCACGCCCGCGGCCGCAACGGCGCGTTGGTCGAGTCGCTGACACTGCCTTCGGCGCGCCGCGACGAGCGTACCTTCGAGGAGACCGCGCGCGCGATGCTGGCCTTCGTCGGCCTGGAGCGCGACGCGGCGCGTCCGGTGGCGAATCTTACTTTCGCGGCGCGCAAGCGCGTCGAGCTCGCCCGCGCGCTGGCGGCGCGGCCATCGCTGCTACTGCTCGACGAGCCGGCCGGCGGACTCAATCACGAGGAAGTCGGCGAACTTGGCGCGCTCATTCGTTCGGTCCGCGATCAGCTCGCGATCACCATCCTCCTGGTCGAACATCACATGGGCCTGGTGATGAGCCTGTCCGACCAAGTCGTTGTGCTTAATTTCGGCCGCGTCATCGCCGACGGCACGCCGGCAGAGGTGCGCGGTAATCCCGCAGTGGCGGAAGCCTATCTGGGGACGCGGCACTGATGGCGCCTGTTCTGCAATTGCGCGCGGTCAAGGCCTTTTACGGCCAATCCGAAGTCCTGCATGGCATCGATCTGGGCGTGGACGAAGCCGGGATGACGGTTCTTCTTGGCGCCAACGGCGCCGGCAAGACCACCACGCTGCGTGCGATCTGCGGCATGGTGCGCAGCGAAGGCGAGATCGTGTTCGACGGCCGCCGCCTGGAACGCTGCTCGACCGAGCAGATCGCAAGCTTCGGCGTCGCCCATGTGCCGGAGGGGCGCGGCACGTTCACCGCGCTGACGGTTGAGGAAAACCTGCGCATCGGTGGCTACACCGCCGCGGGCCGTCCGGACGAAAAAATGCAGCTCATGTATGGGTATTTTCCCATCCTGGCGCAGCGGCGCGGCCAGCAAGCCGGTGCGCTATCCGGCGGCGAGCAGCAGATGCTGGCCATTGCCCGCGCCTTGATGATGTCGCCGCGCCTCCTGGTGCTCGATGAACCATCGTTCGGGCTGGCGCCGCGGGTCGTCGAAGCAATTTTTGGAATTGTTGAGCGGATCAGGCGCGAGCAGCGGGTCAGCGTGCTGTTGGTCGAGCAGAATGCAAGCTTGGCGCTGGAAATGGCGGATCGCGCCTACCTTCTGGAAACCGGTTATGTCGTGACCTCCGGCAGCGCCAAAGCGCTGGCGGACGACCCGCAGATTCGCCGCTCCTATCTCGGATATTGACGGGCGCCGATGCATCAGCTTTTGCAACAAATATTTTCAGGACTGGCGGCCGGCGCCGTCTATGCAAGTCTCGCGCTGGCGCTGGTGATGATTTATCGCGCGACCGACCTCGTGAACTTCGCCCAAGGCGAGATGGCGATGTTCTCCACCTATATCGCCTGGACGCTGGTCAATGCCGGACTGCCGTTCTGGGCCGCGTTCGTGATCACGCTTGTGGTGTCGTTTGTCGGCGGCATGCTCATCGAGCGCGTCGTCATCCGGCCAGTCGAAAATGCGCCGATCCTGACCGCCGTGGTGGTCACCATCGGTCTTCTTCTGATCTTCAACGCTACCGCGGGCTGGATTTACAGCTACACCTTGCAGGAGTTTCCCAGCCCGTTCCCGGATCGCACCTTGTTCGGCGCGTTGATGACGACCCGCGATGTTGGGGTGATCGCCGTGACGCTGGTGATGCTGGTCGCGCTATTCTGCTTTTTCCGCTTCACCACCACCGGGCTTGCCATGCGCGCCGCCGCGCAAAACCCGCAATCGGCCCGGCTCAGCGGCATCCGCGTCGGCCGCATGCTGGCGCTCGGCTGGGGTTTTGCGGCGGCGATCGGCGCGGTGGCCGGCATCATGGTCGCACCGGTTTTGTTTCTCGACCCGAATATGATGGGCGGCGTGCTGCTCTACGCCTTTACCGGCGCGCTCCTTGGCGGCATCACCAGTCCGGTCGGCGCGGTGGTCGGCGGGTTGATCGTCGGCGTGACCGAGAACCTGGTGGGAACTTATCTGATCGCCAGCCAGCTTAAACTGACCGTGGCCCTCATCTTGATCATCGTTGTCCTGGTGTTCCGGCCGAACGGTTTGTTTGGCACGGCGGTGGTGCGGCGGGTGTGACCATGGCTGAAACCGTGTCCGTTGACCGCACTGGCAAACTCGCGATCGAGCGCGAGGGCGCAACCGGCATCCCGGTGTGGCGATGGGCCGGCATTGCCGCATTGATCGCGGTTGCGGTGGTGCTGCCTTTCAAGTTGAGCAATTACCAAGTGTTCCAGCTGACACAGGTGATGATCTACGCCATCGCCGTGCTCGGGCTTAACATTCTCACCGGCTATAACGGACAGATCTCGCTCGGTCATGGCGGCTTCTTTGCCGCCGGCGCCTACACCGCGGCCATTCTTATGCATCGCTACGGCGTGCCCTATTGGGCGACGCTCCTTCCGGCGGCTTTGGTCTGTTTTGCGCTTGGCGTGCTGTTCGGCTTGCCGGCGCTGCGCTTCGAGGGGCCGTACCTTGCGCTTGTCACCTTGGCGATGGCGGTCGCGATGCCGCAATTGCTGAAATATTTCGATGCCTGGACCGGCGGCAAGCAGGGGCTCGTTCTGGTCAAGCCGATGCCGCCGCCGGGGCTCGGCATCGACCGCGATCGCTGGCTTTATCTGCTTGTTCTGGTGGTTCTTTTGCTGGCGATCCGGGTCGCCGCAAATCTGCTCAATGGCCGCACCGGGCGGGCGTTTGTCGCCATCCGCGATCACCCCATCGCGGCCGCTGCCATGGGCATCAACACCGCGCGCTACAAGACCTTGGCATTTGGCGCCAGCACATTGTTCACCGGGGTCGCCGGAGCGCTTGCCGCCATTGTGATCGGCTTCGTCGCGCCGGAGAGCTTCACCCTGTTCCTGTCGCTGTCGTTCCTGATAGGCTCTGCGGTCGGCGGCATCGCCACGATCGGCGGTGCGATCATCGGCGGGTTTTTCATCGAGTTCGTGCCGAATCTCGCCAATGACATTTCCGATGCTGCGCCCTGGGCGATCTATGGATTAACGCTGCTGCTCTTCATGTACGTCATGCCGCGGGGCGTCGTCGGTACTCTCGGCCCGTGGCTGGCTCACGCAGGCCAACGGTTTCGGTCGGCGCCGCGCGCCGCAAAATGACACAAACGCAAAGGGAGGTTTGTGATGACAGCAAGGAAGACAATGGTAACCGGCCTGTGCATGGCCGCATTGATGCTGGCCGGCAACGCGGCCTACGCCGCGGGCCAATACGGTCCGGGCGTGACCGACACCGAAATCAAGATCGGTAATACCAATCCGTATAGCGGACCGGCGTCGTCCTACGGCATCAACGGCAAAGTCCACGCCGCCTATTTCAACATGATCAACGAAAAGGGCGGTATCAACGGCCGCAAGATCAATTACATCAGCCGCGACGACAGTTATAGCCCGCCAAAGACGGTGGAGCAGGTGCGCCAGCTGGTCGAACAGGACAAGGTGTTCCTGATGTTCGCGCCGCTGGGCACGCCGTCGAACATGTCGATCCACGGCTATTTGAACGAAAACAAAGTGCCGCAATTGTTCGTGGCCACCGGTGCCGATCAGTGGAACGATCCCAAACATTTTCCGTGGACGATGATGTTTTTGCCGAGCTACGGGATCGAGTCTCATATCTATGCGAGCTACATCCTCAAGAACCTGCCCAACGCGAAGATCGCGGTGCTCTATCAGAACGACGACTACGGCAAGGATTATCTCAATGGGCTGCGGAGCGGGCTTGGCGACAAAGCCGCCAAGATGATCGTGGCGACGCAATCCTATGAGACAACCGATCCGACGGTCGACCAGCAGGTGGTGGCGCTGCAAGGCAGCGGCGCCGACGTGCTGCTCACCGCGGCGATTCCAAAATTCGCAGCGCAGACGGTGCGCAAAGTCTACGATATCGGCTGGAAGCCCACCCACTTTCTCAATTCCGTCGGCAATTCGGTCGGCTTGGTGATGAAGCCGGCGGGCTTGGAAAAAGGCGTCGGCATCATCTCTGCCACCTACATCATGGATCCGACCGATCCACAGTGGCATGAGACGGAGGGTTACAAGGAGTGGCTCGCTTTCATGAACAAATACGGCTTCTCCGGCAGTATCGCCGACTCGCAAGCCGCGATCGGCTATTCCTACGCGCAAACCCTGGTCGAAGTTCTCAAGATGTGCGGTGACAATCTCACGCGTGAGAATGTCATGAAGCAGGCCGCCAGCCTTCACAATCTGAAGCTGCCGCTGCTGCTGCCAGGCATTACGCTCAACACCAGCGCCGACGACTTCGATCCGATCAAGCAGATGCAATTGCAGAAGTTCGACGGCACGACCTGGAAGCTGTTCGGCGACGTGATGTCGGCATCGGGCAGTTGAAAAAAAAATCATCGGCCGCGCGTTAGGTCTTCCGCTCATTCCCGCGTAAGCGGGAATCCAGAACCTCTCGTCCCCGCTTACGCGGGGACGAGCGGACGATCGCAATCGCGCCGTTATCGCTCCGGCTCGATTGCGATCGGCGCGTCGAGCAAGAGACGGCGCTTGTCGACAAGCGTGGCATCGATCGCCGCCTTCCAGTTGCCGGCTTGCGACAGCGGGACGACATCGACTTCCCAACTGCCGTCTTGAGCCTGCGCAGCAGGCCGCGTGATCGGCTGCGCGCCCGGCGGTGTCAGCGGGAAGGTCAAGCGCTCGGCGGCGAGCGGTTGAAATTCGTCGTTCCACAGCCGAATGGTGGCGCGCGCCGTGCCGACCCGGCCCGGCATGATAGTGACGTCGGCCATCCCGGCATTGGAATGGATGTGAACAAAGGCTGCGCCCTCGGGAATTGCCGCATTCTGGTGCGTGTGGCTGGCCGGCGCCATGGCCCCGAGAAAGCCGACCGCGACGATCGCGGCGAAGCCGAGTGCGGTTTCGGCAAGGGTGGTATCGCGCAGCCGGCGAACCGCGCCGGCAGTGGCGAGCCGCGGCGTCAAATAAAAGCGATTGACGCAAGCCAGCGCGATCATCGCCGCAAACAGGGCGATCTTGATCAGAACGAGCTGACCGTAGGCCGTCGCGAAAAGATTGGTGAGGGTGCCGACCTGGTACCAGCTATTGGCTACCCCGGAGGCCAACAGCGTGGCGACGCTGATCACACCGAGAACCGAAAACCGCTGCACCGCGATCGCAGTCACAGCCGCCCAGCTCGGTTCCTTCTGCCGTCCAGCGATCGCCAGCAGCATTGCCAGCGGCACGAGCCCGCCTAGCCAGGCGCCGGCCGCCAGCAAATGCAGCGCGTCCGCCGCAAGCGGAAATTCGCCGGCGACGCCGGGCGTCGCGCCGGCATGTCCGATCCAGGCCGGTCCGGTCAGGATGATGAGCGCGAGAACGAGTGCGCCGGCGCGCCACCGGCCCGGCCCGTCGCCGCGGAGGATCATCGGCAGTGCCGCGACGAGGAGGGCGGCCGCCGCCAACCGGGCCAGCGAGACTTCTCCAAAACGCGTTTGCGTCGCGACCGTCCAGATGCCGCCATCGCTCCAGACTTCCGTGATCGGCGCGGCGTAGATGTCGGCGGCGATCAGAACGAGCCAGACCGCACTGGATAAAGCCGCGACCGCAAGGCTCGTCCAGATCAGCCAGATCCAGCCTCGATGCCAGCGCTTGATGGCCGGGTCGGCGATTCCAGCCGCGACTGCCAAGGCCGGCGCCGCCACCGTGACTTCAAAGATGACCGCGCCCGCCGCGACGATGGTCGCGGCGAAATGAACGGCGCGGACGTAAGGAAGCGGATCGTCCAAGGTCACCGGCCGCCAACGCTGAAGGTGAAGCTTCCTTCCGTCTTATGCGTATCGACCGACAGCACATGCCAGCGCACCCGATAGGTGCCCGCCGCCAGCGATTTCAGCCCGACGCGCATGGTATTGCCGCTGATCTGCGGTTTGCCCTGATCGACGCGCGCGCCATTGGCATCCGTCACCTGGATGGAACTGAAACCCGCCTCCAGGTTCTGGCTGAACGTCAGCGCGACGTCGCGCGGCGCGCTTGCCACGGTACTGCCCACTGCAGGACTGGCGTGATCGAGCATAGCGTGGGCGTGCGCGGCGGCGTTGCCGAGAACGGCGAATAATGCCGTTACGAGGAGAATCTTTATGCGCATGACGATGCCTCTAGAATTTGAGCTGTTGCGTCGGGGCGGTGCTGCCGCCGAGCAGCGGGCGGCCGATCGTGGTGGGGAACATGTCGTCGAGATAAAGGTGCAGCTGGGCCAGCACGCCGACGCCGGTGCCGCTGGCGTGGTTCACCGGGAGTACCGCTTCGGCGCCGATCTGGAAATAGGTGCCGACCCAGATCACGCCCGGATTGATCGTGCCGATCGTGATCGGGCTATTACCGAAATTGTTGGCGACCGGTGTCGCGAACTGCGCTTCCACGATCGGGATCAGGTGATTGATGAAATCGGGCAACTGATAGTCGCGAATTTCGGATTTCAGGTACGGCATGCTGTATTGGATCGAGGCGCCATAAACCAGCATCTGCGGGATGAAAGTGCCGGAATCGACATCGAACGAGCGCGTCGGAAACTGGTAGCCGACTTGCCCGGTGACGGCGAAGGCGCGCAACCAGCCGAACGAGTCGGGCAAATCGCCAAAACCCTTGCCGAAATAAAATGTCGGCGTGAGCGTCGACCATGGGTCCGCCAGTCCCGAATGGATGGCTCCGGTGCCGCCCCATTCGACGACCAGCCCGAGCAGCAAGGCGAGCTCATGCGGGGCGTCTTTGAGAAGCTGATACTGTAGCGTGGTCTCGAGATTGCCGAATCCGGCCTGAGTAAAGCCGCCCGGCTGGTGAATTTGCGACCAGGTATTGCCGATGGAAATGCCGAGATTCTCGGTGATCCGTTTGGATAATTCCGCCGAAATGTCCCATTCGGTTGCCGCCGGCACATCGCCGGTCTTCGACCATTGCACGGTCGGGAACGACATCTCATCGGCGACGCAGGGGTCGTCGGTGGCGAGCGTCGCCGGCAGAAAACGTGGACCGACAAAACAGTGCGCCAAGGCCTCTGCGGCCGAGAGCGCAATGAACAGGAGCGCCAACGCGAATGCGCGCGAGCAGCTCAAAGAGCGAAGCATGAGCAATCTCCATAAGCGCATGAGCAATGCGGCCGGGTGGTGGCCGCGTCCTTCACGCGGCTAGCGGAGGGCCTCGCGAGCGATGAACATTAAAGTCGGTGCCGCTGGCCAGGACGGGATGCGCAAGCGGCGCAAGCCGTCGGCTCAACGAATGCGGAGCGGCGACCGCCGGCAGTGGCGGCGGCACTGCCGCCGCCATCACCAGGCAGCCGGTGCAACAGGAATAGTCGACGCAGATCTTGCCGTTGGATTCATCGGGCGCCGGCTGCGCTGCGACCTCGCTATGACAGAGGACGCCGCCTTGTTGGGCGGCATCGGCGGCCTGGACGGCGGTGAAGCCTGCAATCAGGCTCGCGCACGCGATCGCGTAAGCGGCGACCAGCGCAATAATGCGCTTCCGCAATGGGCGCCTCGCGAAGGTGCTATGCACAACCGGTCTCCCCACCCCTCGACCGTTACAAACAGCTTACCGGCAAAGAAATTCCCTCGCCAGAGGCAAAGCGAAACATTACCGTTGGCGTGACCCAAGGCCTTTAAGAGCGAACAACGGAAACCGAGGTATCATGCGTCATTTTCTGCCGGCTGCGCTTATCGTTCTAGGAGCGAATATCGCGCAAGCGCAACCGGGTGATGCTACACGCGGCGAGCGCCTGTTTGGAAATTGCATCGCCTGTCACTCACTACAGCCCAATAAAAATTTGACTGGTCCAAGTCTGTCAGGCCTGTTCGGACGCAGTGCCGGCGGCCTGGAAAGCTTCGCGCGATATTCGGATGCTCTCAAATCGTCCGGGTTGGTCTGGAACGATAAGACGCTTGATAGTTGGCTGGCCGATCCCGAACACGCCGTGCCCGGTAATGAAATGCCTTTCCCAGGAATAAAGAGCGCACAGGATCGCGCCGACATCATCGCCTATCTCAAAGAAGCGAGCCAGCCCAATTCGCGCACGA
The DNA here is from genome assembly GCA_051961815.1 of Xanthobacteraceae bacterium. Lineage (GTDB taxonomy): Bacteria > Pseudomonadota > Alphaproteobacteria > Rhizobiales > Xanthobacteraceae > BOG-931. The sequence goes on along the minus strand of JBQCCX010000068.1, from coordinate 10,807 downwards.
CTCAAAAGCAAGCGCAAGGCGGGGGCGGAATGATGGGCGGTATGATGAGAAACGCCGTGCCGAACTTGAAGAATGTCGATAATGCGACGCGCGTGCAGAGCGTGCGCTACTGCGGCGACACTTACGAGATCGCTACGGCGGATGGAAAAAAGCGCAAGTTTTTTGAACGTAATCTCCGTTTCAAGACTGATTCAAGCGAGGATGGGCCGATCAAGGGCGCGCCAGCGCTGGTCCCGGCAGGAATGGCAGGCGACCGGGCAGATGTGATCTTCGCCGCGCCCGAGGAGTTCGGTCAGTTTGTCGTTCAAGGCTGCTAGTTGAGGAGGGTCAAGAATGCGCAGCACTGCATTTGCGATTGCTTTTATGGTCGGTCTGATCGCGCCGGCGGCGGCGCAACAGGCGGAGATTGCCGCGGCGAACGCCAAATGGGTCGCATCTTTCAACAAAGGCGACTTCGACGGCGTCGCCTCGCTCTACACTGCCGACGCCACCGCGTTTCCGCCGGGTTCGGCGATGGTCAAGGGCCGCGCGGCGATCGCCGCGATGTGGAAAGGCATGGCCGAACACGCCACGGACCCAAAGGTGACGACGCTCGAAGTCACCCGGTTGGGCCCTGCCGCGGCGCGCGAGATCGGCACTTTCAGCTTGAAGACCAAGGAGTCGCCGCCGAAGGATATTACCGGCAAGTATGTCGTCATTTGGCAGAAAGCCGGACGCGATTGGAAGCTCGCCACCGATATCTGGAATGAAGGCAAATAACCGCACCAAGTAACCGCGCCTCGGCGCGTGGCTTCAGGTTTCATCATGAGCTCGAACGGCGCATTCAACTCGCTCGTGCAGCCCGGCCGCGTGCATCGCCGGCTCTATACCGATCCGGCGATCTTCGAAGCGGAGATGGAGCGGATTTTCGGCACCGCCTGGATTTACGTCGGCCACGAGAGCCAGGTGCGCCGGCCTGGCGACTATGCGCGGACGTTCATCGGCCGCAAGCCCGTGGTTCTGGTGCGCGATGCGCAAGGCGAGATTCGCGTCATCCATAACCAATGCGCGCATCGCGGCTCGCTGGTCGTCGCCAACGACAAGGGCAACACCGAGGAATTTCAGTGCTGCTATCACGGCTGGACCTACCATCTCGACGGCCGGCTGAAAGCGGTGCCGCTGCAGCACGGCTATCCGCGCGATTTCGATCCCAACAATCCGAAGACCGCCATGGTGTCGGCGGCGCGCGTGAAAAGCTATCGCGGCTTCGTATTCGCGAGCGAGGCTGCCGATGGCCCGGGGCTGGAAGAATTCCTAGGTCACATGACGACGTCGTTGGACGACATGATCGATCGCGCGCCCGACGGCGAGATCGAAGTCGCCGGCGGCATGTTCAAGCATGCCTACGACGCCAACTGGAAGCTTTACCTGGAAAATCTGTGCGACGCGGCGCATCCGCTGTTCACGCATCGCTCCTCGATCGACGCCGCGCAGCAGCAATCGGACAGCGTTCATTCCGACGGCTCGGGCGAGATCGCGATCCGGCAAATGCGCCAGAACGGCGCACCCTACAGCTTCTGGGAATCCCAGGTCGGCATCTGGACCTATCCGAACGGCCATTCCTATCTCGGCGATTATCACGACGATGCCAAGCTGGTGGCGGCGCTGAAAGATCCGGTGTTCCGCGACTACATTGCAGTGATGGAGAAGAAAAAAGGCAAGGCGGAAACCCGCCGCGTGCTCGAAGTGCGGCGCTGGAACAGCAATATCTATCCGAACCTGTCGTTCATGAGTCAGTTTCAGCAATTGCGCGTCGTGCATCCGGTCGCCGTCGACCGCACCGTGGTCGCGACTTACAATTTCCGGCTGAAAGGGGCGCCGGAGCAGATGTTCCGCAACACCATCAGCTTCGCCAATACCGTTAACGGCACCGGCTCTCTAGTGCTCACCGACGATCTGGAAATCTACAACCGCATCGGCATGGGACTCTCAAGTGCGGGCGCGGAATGGATCGAGATCGGCCGCGGTCTGCAAAGCGACGCACCCGATGCTCATGCCGGCCGGCGCGGCAAGAATTCGACCAGCGAGGTTTACATCCGCAATATGTTCGAGGCCTGGCTGCATTACATGACCGATGGCGGCGCCGCGATGCGTCACAGCGTATGATCCCGAAAAGTGGAAACCGGTTTCCCGCCTGCGCGAAGCCCTAGCAAATGCTGTACGTTCGGGTTGAAGCTTCGGCGGGCGTGGGCAGGTCGGACAAGATCATGCGCAAGGAAAATATCGTGCTAGCGATTTGCTTCCATGGAAATTCGGTCTAGGCGATGGCCCGAAAGCCGAAGCGTCCATCCAAGCCGGCCGCGATCCGCGCCCGCCGGCCCATTGCGCGGCGGCCGCGCAGCACGCCGCCGCTCGCCGGCGGGCTCGATCTGCATCGCTGCGAGCAATTCCTCGCCCATGAGGCGCGGTTGCTCGACGAAGGCAAATTCGACGATTGGCTCGCGCTATTCACCCCCGACGCGTGGTACTGGGTGCCGAGCGAACCCGATCAGCCGGATCCGCACCAAACCGTGTCGCTGATCTATGACGATCGCCGCCTCCTCGAAACGCGGGTGCGCCGGCTCGCCAGTCCGCGGATGTATTCGCAGGAGCCGCGCTCACGTACGAGCCGCTTCGTCGGCAATGTCACGATCGAGACCAGCGACCGCAACGCAGCTACGGTGCGCTCGAAATTCATCATGATCGAATACAGGCGCGAGCAGCAGCGCATGTTCGGCGGCACCGCGCTGCACCGGCTGGTGCAGTCGGACGGCCGCGTCATGATTGCGTGGAAACGCGTCGATCTCGTCAATTGCGACGCGCCGCTCGACGGGATCACGATTCCGTTTTGAGCGCGGTGCAAGAACCGCTCATTCCCGCGTAAGCGGGAATCCAGCGGGATTCATTCGATCTGACACAAAGCTGGGTCCCCGCCTTCGCGGGGACCAGCGGACGGTTGCATCAATCCTACGTCCCGGTTGGCCGGTGCAGGGCGGTGCGGGTACGTTGCGCGGTCAGCCATTTCGAGCGGCCGGCGAGCCCGAGCGCGGCGGCGCGCAGCGCCGGCGGCCAGGTTGTCGGCAGCCCAAGCCAATAAGAAATCCGCTGGGTGTGCTCGGTCATGGGGCGCTCGTTGCGCTCCCAGGCTCGCAAGCCCGCGGCGATCTCGGTTTCCCGCTCCAGATAAACCGCAAGCGACAACGCATTCATCATGGCACAGCCGCCACCCTGGCCGATATTCGGCGGCAGCGCATGCGCGGCGTCGCCGAGGAACGCGACGCGCCCGGCCGACCAGGTTTTCAGCTTGATCAGCTCGAAACGGTCATAACGACCCCCGCTGCCGATACGGTCGATCAAGGCTTGCAGCGGCGGAAACCAGCGTTTCCAATCGTCCTTGCGGACCGGCACGGCTTTGGCGGTTTCGTCGGCGTCGAGCATCGTTAGCGCGATATAGATGTCGGTCTCGCTGCAGGGCGTGTACAGAATGCGCCGCGTGCCCGACCAATATTCGATTGTCTTGCCGTCGCCGCTCGCGCGCTCCGCCGCGGTCTTGTCCAAGAGCAGGCGGGTACAGCCGTCCACCAGATATTTGCGCTTGGCGAGGAGCCCGAGCCGGTCGCGCAGCCGCGAATTGCTGCCATCGGCAGCGACCACGAGAGCGGCCTTGCAGCGTGTGTCGTCCGCCAGCATCAATTCGCCTTCGGGCGTGGCCTCGACCGCCACCGAGTTGGTCACGATCTCGGCGCCGGCGCGCCGCGCGGCATCCGCCAGCGCATTGATGACGTTCTGGCGCACGATGGAAAAGACGCGGCTGCCTTTCCAGCTATGGGTCGCAATCAGCCGACCGCTTCCGTCACGGACCTCGCGGGTATGGGCAAAGGGCGCACCTTTGACCGCCGCGTCATAGGCTCCGACCGCCTCCAGAACGCGAAGTCCGTTTTCGTAGATGTAAATGCCGGCGCCGGTGGTGCGCAGGCGATCGGCGCGCTCATGCACGCGCACGCTCCAGCCGCGCTGGGCGAGCGCGCAAGCGGCGGTCAGTCCGGCAAATCCCGCGCCGGCAATTTCGGCGTGACGCTTGGCCATGGTGCTACAGTGCTGGCAGCTTGAGGTGACGCAAGCAAGTGCTTGCCTTATGATTTGGCGAATAGGTGAACAAGGAGTGGCCCATGGCCCGGTTGCGCCATTTTGCCGTCTGCGTGAATGACCTCGAGAAATCGGCGAAATTCTATGAGAACGTGTTCGAGCTCAAACGGATCGGCCGTGAGGATCTGGATATCGGCTCGGCGATTTATATGAGCGACGGCGTGATCAATCTCGCTTTGCTCAATTTTACCGGCGCAGCCGGCAGCAAGGCTTCGGATTTGAAGAATCCGACCGCGCATGTCGGCGCCCACCATTTCGGCTTTCAGGTGGACGATCTCGCCGAAACGCAAAAGCGCATCGAGGCTAACGGCGGCAAATTCTTTTTCGATCTCGGCGAGGAGCGCCACGGCAATTTCGAGCGCAAGTTCAAGGATCCCGACGGCGTGATTTTCGATATCTCAAAGCACGGCTGGCAGGGGACGGACAGTTACCGGAAGTGAGAAACCGTCATTGCGAGGAGCGCAAGCGACGAAGCAATCCAGAGCGGTTTGTCACAGCGGCTGGATTGCTTCGCGGAGCTTGTCATCGGGCCGGCCACTTCGGGCCGGGCCCGTTGGCTCGCAATGACGAGCGCCGCGCAAACGTCTACTGCACGAATTGATTGGTGAACAGCTCGTCGACCGGCGACTTCTTCTGAATGATGCCCTTGGCGAGATAGAAGTCTTGCAACGTCGCCATGCGCTCGGGATCGACCGCGCCCAGCACTTTCTGGCCGGGATAAACCAGTTTGTCGTAATAGGCGAACGCTTCCTTGACCTGGTTTTCCTTTCCCGTCCACTCCGGCACGAATTTCACGAAATCGGCCGCTGCCTTGTCGGAGTCATCCATAATATCTTTCATGCCGTGCAGCGCGGCCTTGACGAAATTGCGCACCAGGTCCGGCTTGTCCTTGATGATCTGATCCGAGGCGGCGACCGCCTGCGCCATGTGCGGGAAGAATTCATCGGTCGGCAGGATTTTGATGGGAACGCCAGCCGCTTCGACCGGCGGAATCCAGTCCGGCACGCCGGCCATGCCGACCGATTTCCCGGTGGCGACGAACTGCCAGACGCCGACCGGACCGGCGGCCTGGATGTCGACGTCGTTTTGCGTCAGCCCGGCGCTCGCTAGGAGACCGAGCAGCGCATAGAACGTGGTGTCCTGATAGGACATCACGGTGATGGTCTTGCCTTTCAGATCGGCCGGCTTCTGGATGCCGGAATCCGCGCGCACCACGAGCTGCATGAATCCCTTGCCGCCGAACAGCGCCACGATCTTCACCGGCACACCGTTCTGCCGCACCACAATCGGCCCATCGGCAACGATGCCGCCGAGCGGCACATTGCCGGCGCCGACTTCCTTGGCGACATCGACGCCGCCGCGGCCGACCGCGTAACTCACGTCGAGCCCGGCTTGCGAAAAATAGCCTTTGCCTTTGGCGATCTGGATCGGGCCGAACGCCGGCAGAATCGGCGGGGCAGGGAACAGGTATGTGATCTTCTCGTCGGCCTGCGCCGCCGTCGGCCCATTCACGACCATCGCGGCGAGCAGCAGCGCGGCGGCGGCCCAAAGCGCGCGGCAGAGATCAAAACGGCCAGGACTGTCGAGCATCTTATCCCCCTCGCGGTACAGCGATTTTACAGTATAGTTGAATTATCCGAGCGAGAACACGCAACGCCAACCCCTGACAAGCCGCCGCTCGTTGTCCCGATGGTCTGAAATGTCCGTCGTCCGCCTCGAATACCGCAACGTGACCATGCGTTTCGCGGATGCCAAGGGCGGGCAGGCCCTTACGGCCGTGCGCGGTGTGAGCTTTTCGGTTCACGATGCCGAAGTCGTGTCGCTGATCGGGCCGACCGGCTGCGGCAAAAGCACGCTTCTCAATATCGGCTCCGGTCTGACCGCGCCGAGCGAAGGCGCTGCCTTGGTCGACGGCGCGCGCGTCGCCGGTCCGAATGCGCAAGTTGCCTTCATGCTGCAAAAGGACCTGCTGCTGCCATGGCGCACGGTTGCCGAGAACGTCATGTTCGGCGTCGAAATTCAGGGCGTACCGGTCGAGGAGCGCAAACGCCGCGCCGCGGCTTTGCTGGCGAACTTCAAGCTCGCCGAATTTTCCGGCCACTACCCGCATCAATTGTCGGGCGGCATGCGGCAGCGCGTCGCGCTGGCGCGCACGCTTGCGGTCGATCCGCACGTGCTCTTGTTGGACGAGCCTTTCTCCGCCGTCGATGCTCAGACCCGCATGGTGCTGCAGCACGATCTCGCGCAGACGCTCAAAGCGGCAAACAAAACCGCGCTCCTCATCACCCATGATCTTGCGGAAGCGGTGACATTGTCGGATCGCGTCCTGGTCATGAGCCGGCGACCCGGAACGATCATCGATGAAATCGCGATCGATCTGCCCCAACGCGACAACCCGATGGTGCGGCGGCGCGATGCCAGGTTCGGCGACTACGTGGCGCAATTGATGGACCGGCTCGATATCGCCCATGTGTCGCTGGAAAACGTCGCGCTGGAAGGCCATGGCGGGCTCGCGCGCGAACCGGAAAACGCAAAATGATCCACGGCGCGCAATCCGCACGCGTGCGTCGCGGCACGATCGCCAGCGTCGCGCTGCTCGTCGTGTTCCTGGCGGCGTGGCAATGGGGCCCCGGGCTCCTCGGCATTCCTTCCTTCATCGTGCCGCCGCTCTCCAGCGTCGCCGCCGAATTCGTGCGCGCCTGGGAGGTTTATCATCTGCCGCTTCACACCGGCGTGACGGTGGCCGAAGTGTTGGCCGGCTTTATTCTTGGCAGTCTCCTTGGCGCGCTGGTCGGCTATCTGCTCGGCATGTCGCCGACCGCCGAGCTGGCGCTGTCGCCTTACATCCTGGCGCTGCAGATCGCGCCCAAGGTGGCGTTTGCGCCATTGTTCATTCTGTGGATGGGCTTCACCGTCTATCCGAAAATCCTGGTGGCGATCCTCATCGTGTTCTTTCCGGTGATGGTGAACGTGCTCACGGCGGTGCGCAATGTCGATCCCGATCTGATCAATCTCGCGCGCGCCTTCAAGGCGTCGCGAGCCCAGATCTTCTGGCGCATCGAATTTCCAAGCTCGATGCCGCCGATGTTTGCCGGCTTGCGCATCGGCTCGACACTGGCCGTCGTCGGCGTCGTGGTCGGCGAACTGGTCGGCGGCAATCTCGGCCTTGGCTATCTGCTCACCTTCGGCGAAGGCCAGGCCAATACGCCGTTGGTTTTCGTCTCGATCGTGATGCTGACCTTGGTCGGCGGCATCGCTTACGTGGCGGTGATCCTGATCGAGCGCCGCGTGCTGCATTACCTGCCGGCGCGCGGGGTCGGAGGCAATTTTTAACGCCGACAAAATCCGTCACCCTGAGGTGACCGCGAAGCGGCCCTCGAAGGGCGACGGCCATCCTTCGAGGCTCGCTTCGCTCGCACCTCAGGATGACGTTTGGTTTAGGGAAAATGCTCGGCGTGCCAGTCGGCCTCGAGATTGGGGTTGATCTTGCCGTCGATCACGAACACGCCCGGCGCGCCCTCGGCGACCCAGGCTTTGAGCGGATCGAGATCGGCGAGGCTCCGCACCGTGACGCCGCGCGCGCCGAAGCCGCGGGCGATGGCAGCAAAATCGGTCTCGGGAAACTGCACAATATCCACTGAATAGCCTTGCCGCCGGAAGTAATGCACCTCGGCGGCATAGGAAGCATCGTTATAAACCAGGATGCACAGGCGAAGCTTCAAGCGCAGCGCGGTTTCCAGGTCCGCCATCGACATCAGCAAGCCGCCGTCGCCGGTGCCCAGCACGGCGAGCTTGCCGGGATTGGCGATGGCGAGCCCGATCGCCGACGGCAGCCCAAGCCCGACCGACTGGAACGAATGGCTCAAGCACGAAGCGCGCGCATTCGGCACCCGCAAATAGCGTGGTACCCAACCGCAAAAATGGCCGGAATCGGAGGCCACCACGCGTTCCTCCGGAAGGATCGCGTCGACCGCTTTGCTCAAAGTGCGAGGGTCGATGAAATCGCCGCTCGATTCGTCCGGGTGCGGATAATGGTGATTGTCGCCGGCGCGAATACGCTCGCGCATCGCTTCGGTGCGCCGGCCCGGCCGCGGTTTCGCGCCGCGCCGCTTAAGTTCGGCAAGGAGCATTTCCGCCGTCGCTTGGGCGTCGCCATGGACCGCAATCTGCACCGGCATCTGGTAGCCGAGCTTTCCGGTTTCGACATCGACTTGCGCGACCACGGTGCCCGGCGCGATCAGCTTGCCTCGCTTGGTTGTCCACGACGTCAAACTTGCGCCGAAAGCGACGATGCAATCGCTCTCCGCGATCAATTCGTCGGCGATCGGTGAGGAGAAACCGCCGCTGATGCCGAGCGACCAGGGACTGGTCGAAAACAGGCCGTGGCCGCAGACCGAAGTCGCTAGTAGCGCGCCGGTGCGTTCCGCCAACTCGATCAATGTCGCTTCGGAGTCGGCAATGACCGCGCCGCGGCCGCCGAGAATGAGCGGACGCTGCGCTTGCGACAGTGCATCGGCGAGCGCTTTGACCGCGCGAGGATCGGGATGTAGCCGTCCGCCGCTTGGAGGCAGTTCGAGCGGCGGCAGATTCGAGGCGAGCGGCGCGTGCTGCACGTCGAGCGGCAGGCTGAGCACGACGGTTTGCCGCTCGCGCAAGGCGCGCGTCACCGCACGCAACGTGTCGTCGCGGGCGCTGCCCGGCGTATGCAGCCGCTCCGCGACGGCGCCGACCGCGCGCACCATCTCGGCCTGCTCGATATGGAAATTGTTTTTCACCGCCCCGTTCGGCACATCGCCGGCGAGCACCACAAGCGGCGTCCGGCTTTTCGCCGCTTCACCAATTCCGGTCAGCGCATTGGTCAATGCCGGTCCGGAATGGACGCTGACGAGGGTGAGTTCGCCGCTCGCTTTGGCATAGGCATCGGCCATGCTCGCGGCATTACATTCGTGGCGCGCGGAAATGAGTTCGACGCCGGCCTGCGCCAGCGCGTGCGAAACCTTGAAATTGGCGGTGCCGAGAAGGGCAAAACAGCGCCGTGCGCCATAGCGGGCGAGGTCGCTCGCGATCACATCGGCGACAATGGAGTTCCTCCCGCTCATCAGGGTCCCGCTCCGCAATCCGAAAAAAGCTTTATTGCCCAAAGCCATAATACACGCCAGCGGCTCCGTCGGAAGCGGCGCTTGGATGGCCGATAAAGCTTTAACATTGAATATTTAAGCTTGAAATACTTTCCTGTCGATGCCATTCTAAGAAAGCGCGGAAAGCGTATTGGCTTGAAGGTTGGGCATGAAGATCGCTTGCCTCGGCGGCGGCCCGGCAGGGCTCTATTCGGCAATCAGCATCAAGCTGCGCGACCGCGCGCACGACGTCACCGTATTCGAGCGCAACCGGCCCGACGACACCTTCGGCTGGGGCGTGGTGTTCTCCAACGAGACCTTCGACAATATCGCGGCCAACGATCCGGTCAGCGCACAAGCAATCCGCGAGCATTTCGCCTATTGGGATGATATCGCGGTTCATTATCGCGGCCAGAGAATCGTCTCGACCGGCCATGGCTTTTCCGGAATCGCACGCAAGACGCTGCTGTTGCTGCTGCAGGAGCGGGCGCGGGAGCTCGGCGCGGATTTGCGCTTTCAGAACGAGATCGCCAGCGCCGGCGCGCTCGCCAAGGACTATGACCTCGTCATTGCCGCGGACGGCTTGAATTCGAAGACCCGCAACGAATTCGCCCCGGCGTTCAAGCCGGCCATCGAGACCCGCAAAAACAAATTTGTCTGGCTCGGTACCCGCCAGAAATTCGACGATGCTTTCACCTTCATCTTCGAGGAGACCGAGCACGGCTGGGTGTGGGCGCACGCCTACCAGTTCGACGCCGATACCGCGACCTTCATCGTCGAATGTTCGGAGGCGACCTGGCGTGCCTTCGGTTTCGAAACAATGAGCCAGGAGGACTCGTGCCGGACCTGCGAGCGCATTTTCGAAAAATATCTCGGCGGCCATGCGCTGATGTCGAACGCGTCGCATTTGCGCGGCTCGGCTTGGCTGAATTTTCCGCGCGTGCTGTGCGAGACGTGGTCGCACGAAAACATCGTCTTGATGGGTGATGCCGCCGCAACCGCGCATTTTTCCGTCGGCTCGGGCACCAAGCTCGCCATGGAGAGCGCGATCGCCATGGCGGACCTTTTGCAGAGTGAGCCGAATCTGGCTTCGGCTTTTGCCAAATACGAGGATGCCCGGCGCACCGAAGTATTGCGGCTGCAATCGGCGGCGCGCAATTCGCTCGAATGGTTCGAGGACGTGGAACGCTATCTGCATCTCGATCCGGTGCAATTCAATTATTCGCTGCTGACCCGCTCGCAGCGCATCAGCCACGAGAATTTGCGGTTGCGCGACCGCGACTGGCTGGAAGGCGCGGAGGCCTGGTTCCAGCGGCTCGCCGGCGCCGCCGACAACACCATCCGGCGTCCGATGTTCGCGCCGTTCCGGTTGCGCGATATGCGGCTGAAGAACCGCATCGTGGTCTCGCCGATGGCGCAATACAAAGCGGTCGACGGCTGCCCGACCGATTGGCATCTCGTCCATTACGGCGAACGCGCCAAAGGCGGCGCGGCTTTGGTCTGCACCGAGATGACCTGCGTCAGTC
>JBQCCX010000067.1:0-7724 GCA_051961815.1 Xanthobacteraceae bacterium | reverse complement strand
CTCGGCGTTTTCCGAGGAACACAAGGTCGATTGGTTCGGGACCGTGCGCGGACGTTTCGGCTACGCCGCGGGACCGGTCCTGGTCTATGCCACCGGCGGTCTCGCCTATGGTGAAGTGAACCGCAGCGGCAATGTGGTTGGTCAAACCAATTTCATCCTTGGTGGTACGGTCAACAACTTCGCCGGATCCTACAGCGCCAGCACAACGACGACCGGGTGGACTGCCGGCGCCGGCGTTGAAGGCATGATATCGCGCAACTGGTCGGTGAAGGCCGAATATCTTTACATGGATCTAGGCAGCACGACCGACACTTTCAGCACGTTCTATACTGGGGGAGGCATTCCATCCAGCGGACAGGCAGGAGTGCGAACTGTTACCTCCACGTTCCGCGAGAATATCTTCCGCGTCGGGCTGAACTACAAGTGGGGCGGCTAAAGGCGGCCGATTTTGACGCAAGCGGCGTGTGATCAGATGGCCGGATTTCCTCCGGCCATCTTTCGTTTGGCAAGCCCTTCATTGAGCCAGCCGCTGGGTGCAGGGTCGGCTAATCCGAAGCCCGATTTTGGGCCGACCATCCGCACGTCACGTGGCCGGGTGAGAAGCGGCATCCGCGCGTCGCGGCAATTGGATTAACTCGCTGAAAACAAGAGATTTTCGGTTAGGGAAACTGAGGCGGGCCCGTTTGCCGACGCTCGAGAGTGGGGGCTTAGGCCAGCCGCATTGCGCGTCGCGCCTTGCGGGGACTCGGCACGCGGGTTAGACCGCGACCATGCCCGCACGAACCAATCCACGCATCGCACTCTTTGCCGGATCGTTTGATCCCATCACCAACGGCCATGTGGATGTCGTCGGCAAAGCCGTGCATCTGGCCGATCGGCTGGTGGTCGCCATCGGCATTCATCCGGGCAAGGCTCCCTTATTCTCGGCCGACGAACGGCTGGCGATGATCGACGAAGTCTGCGCGCCGCTCGCCCGCGCTGCCGGCTGTGAATTGGCCTCCGTCACCTTTGCCGAGCTCGTCGTCACCGCGGCGCGGCGCGTCGGTGCGACGATCCTGGTCCGCGGCGTGCGCGACGCGACCGATTTCGACTACGAAATGCAGATGGCCGGCATGAACGCCACGATGGCGCCGCAGATCCAAACGGTGTTCTTGCCCGCGGCACCGGCAGTGCGCCCCATCACCGCCACTTTGGTGCGGCAGATTGCCGGCATGGGCGGCGACGTCTCGAACTTCGTGCCGGCGCCGGTTGCGGCGCGGCTGAAGAAAAAATTCGCCAAGAAGTGATCCGCAAACCTCGTCAGACGCAAACCTCACCTATTTTCACGCCATCATCTGAACCTCACCGCCGGGAGATGACATGACCCGCGTTTTTGCCGTACTCTTTGCCATCATGTGTGCCGCTTCAGCTTCCGCCCAGCCCGCTCAGCCGCTGCCGTCCGGGCTCGATCCGCAAAACGCGCTCGTCCTCGACACCACGCAGGGACGCATCGTCATCAAGCTGCGCAGCGACATTGCGCCCAATCATGCGCAGCGCTTGAAGCAGCTTGCGCGCGACCACTTTTACGACGATGTGCCCTTTCACCGCGTCATCGACGGCTTCATGGCGCAGACCGGCGACGGCCAAAACCGCAATGGCACCGGCGGCTCGAAATATCCGTCGCTGAAAGCGGAGTTCTCCAACGTGCCCTATACCCGCGGCATCGTCGGCATGGCGCGGACATCCGATCCGAATTCCGCCAACAGCCAGTTTTTTATCATGTTCGCCGACGGCTCCTTCCTCAACGGCAAATACACCGTGGTCGGTGAGGTGGTGCGCGGGATGGACGTGGTCGACAAGCTCAAACGCGGCGAGCCGCCGGCCAATCCGGACAAGATCGTGCATGCCCAGGTCGCAGCCGATATGAAGTAAGGACGGACCGGTGCGCAGTCCGCAAAGCGCATCGATCTTGGCCGGAGTTTTCGCTCTGGCTTTGACTGCAGCAACGGACCGGGCGTCAACCCAGCCTCTGAACAAGCTGCCGCCGGCGCGCGCACCCTGTAGCGTGCTGCGCGACGAACCGTGCCATCCGTCATTCTGCGACGTGTTCCATCGCGGCCCATGCTTCCCGCAATACCCGCCGCCGATCGGGCAGGATTTGCGCCTGACAATCGTGTCCTCGGATGAGGCCGAGCCGACGATCGGCGCGGCTGGCGAGCTCCACGAAATCGAGCAGGGAAAGGAGCCCGCGGCGGAGGACAAGCCGCTCGATTCCATCCGTGCGATCTACGCGACGCTGCGGGCCTGCTGGGTGCCGCCGCCGAAGGATTCGGCGCGGCACGGCATGGAATACACGATCCGCTTTGCGTTCAAACGCGACGGCGAGATCATCGCGCCGCCGCGCGTAACCTATGCCAGCCATGACGCGCCGGTTGACGTGCGCGATGTCTATCGTGACGCGGTCAAGGCGGCGCTCGCGCGCTGTACGCCTTTGCATTTCAGCGACGGCATGGCGGGCGCCGTCGCCGGGCGGCCGATTGCTATTCGTTTCGTCGACGATCGCAGCACGGAAAAATCGCTCCAATGATGAAGCGCTTTGCCCTTGTGGCTGTTTTCCCGGCGCTGGCAATGATGACTCTTTTGGCTCGCGCCGGCGGGCAAGAGATTCGCCGTTGCGACTTCGAGCTCAAGCGTGGCTGTATCGCGGGCTACGCCAGTGTCACGCTGGTCAATGGCACACTGCAAAAGATAGAGGGCGTCGTCATCTGGTGCGGTCCGGGCGGTCATCGCAAAAGTCTGGACTATTCATGCACAATCGATTCATCCCGCGACGACAAAGACTCCACTTGGTCGGACGATGCTGGCGCTACGATCATCGCCAATGGCTCTCCGTGGAATCCGGGTCAGCCGGACCGCATGAAAGTCACCGTCGGCCGCGAGGTTTCCATCGACTTTGACGAAGCGCAATCGCTTGGGCGATGCGGCGCCGGAGCGGAACTGCCGCGCGCGATTGTTATTCCCGCGCAAAGCGCTGCATGCCGGGTGTTGCTCAAAACGCCCTGACGGCACCGTCGTGGTCGTCCAAGACTAGCGATAGACCTCGTCGGGGATTTCCTGCCTGGGCAGGGTCGTCGCATCGATTGTCTGTTCGAGCGTCAAGACGTTCAGCGTGCCGTTACTTTCGCCATTTGATGCGGTCGCTCCTCGAGGCAGATGGCCGCTCGCGATTGTTGCGACGAGCAGGACGGCCAAGATTGCTGATGCGTAAACGATGTAGCGCATTGGATTGCTCCTCTGCGTTGGCCCCTACAAAGGCCTAGGTAATCCTGGTCAGCAAGACGCACTGTGACTGACGGCACAGCGAAAACGCACCGGCGAAATGTGCTGTTACGCAACGGGTCAATGCCAACGTTGCGTATATCGGTTCGTTAACAAAACCCGTCGACTTTGGAATATCGAGTTAGGCTCACTTAAAAGTTGAGCGTGATTAATATCCGTGCACGACCAACAGCCAGCACCGGGCCTCTCTTGGCAATCCTTTGGCAAGATGAGCGCTGCACCTGCGGTGCTCGCGAAAGCTGCCTGGCAATTGGCCGTAACGGCAATTTTAATAACGAAGCGGCGGAGCCTGACTTTGAGCTGGAAGCTGCAAAAGAACTTGGGATTTGGTCTTCAGGGAAAACTGAGCGCCGGACTGAAGAAATTTGAGAATCGCCGCGCCGCTCGCCGCGGTCACAACGATAATGCCTGGATTCGATCTGAAGGGTCGTTCGGGCTGCAGCCGTGCGAAGTCGTCGATATCAGTCGGACTGGAGTTCGCCTTCGGATCGCAAACCTGCAGAAGATCCCTGACAAATTTGTCTTGTTGTTCTCGAAGATCGGAGCGGGACGTTTGGCGCGGGTGAAATGGCGACGAGGCATCCAGGTCGGCGCCGAGCTCGTGAGCCCTGCTGGTGCAGCCGAAATAAACTCCGATGGTCGCACAACCGAACCGTCAAAAGGAGCCGGAGGCTGATCCAACGCACTCCGCAGTGAAGTCGTTGTCGAGGTCCGAGGTGTTCAACCTCCACCCAGCCACTATCGGAAAAATCGGTCGAGGAGGTCAAGATCATGGGCGTACATGCAATGCAAGAACTTACGGATGCGGCCTTGGACGTGGCCCCCGACCAGACCGAATATTGCGTTTCGCAATTGACGCTGATCGCGCGCGCGGAACAGGGTGTCGAGCAAAAACTACGTGACGCTGAAACTCAAATTTCGGATCTGCTTTTGGCCAATGAACGCGGCTGGTTCATTATTTTGCAGCTGCTGATCGAGCGGCTTCGATCCGAATTGAACCGTCACGAAGGCTCGACTCGAGAATTCTTGACTGGCGTCATTGAATTCATCGACCGCCATCTTGAGCGCGCCCGAGCGGCGTAAACGCTGCAGCTCGAAATCTCCTGCGCCGTCCCACACGGTCCGACTTTGCAGCCGGTAAGCGCAACTGAAGCGTGACGCTTACCGAATATGATCTTGCGCCGCGAGCTTAGCGGTGGCGTTGTGTTCAGCCGACAGATATGGCGCGATTTGCGCAAGAACTTGCGCCGGCGCAATCCGCGCCATGCCGCCGGGGCAGGGGCCACCCGCCGGCACGACCGCGTGGATGAATTTCGAATAAGTCAAAACCGGCGTCGAGCCGAACAGGCCAAACGCCTCGGTGCCTCCGGCCGCGGCGAGATTGAGAGGCCCCGAGCTCGGGCCGACGAAAAGATCGGCGAGCCGGAGCAGCGCAGCCGCCTCGATCAGCGACAGATCGCAGGCATTGACGATCTGATCTGAGCCGGACGCGAAGACGAGTTTTTTCGCCCGCGCGTCGTTGGCCGGCCCGCCGACCATAAAGACGGTGCCGGGCGTGCGCAGACCGCTTAAGAATTCGCACCAGCTAACGTCCGGCCAGTCCTTGTCGGGATGTGAGGCGCCAATCCCGATCACGATCCAGGGCCGCGCGAATTGCGCAAATTTCTGTCCAATCGATGTGAGAACCGCGGTGGCCACCGGCACATCCGGTTCGGTCGAAGGTAGCGGCACGTTCATGGCCGCCATCAAGGCACGCAGCCAGTCGATCGGATGATCGTGGAAATGCTCCCGGCCGATGCCCGGATTGGTGATGAACGCGCTTTGCGGCCCGAGCCCGAGCCCGATCCGTTGCGGAACGCCGGCGAGCGACGCCGCCAGCGCCGGCCGGATGGTGCGGTCGAGAATCCAGATCGAGCGCAAGCGGCGCCGGCGCAACAATGCGACCAGTCGAACGAGATTGATGCCGCGCTGCAATTCCGAGCCGGCATGCTGGAAATACACCGTCTCGGCGACGCACGGCTCGGCCGCGAGCAAATCCCTCGCGGCACTGGTCGGCGGTGCGAAGAACGTCACCCGTCCGCCCGGCGTCGTCGCGGCGATGGCGCGGACGAATGGCAAATGCCAGATGACATCGCCAATTCCGGGCTTGACCTGAATGACCGCAAAGGGCGTCACATTGATTGCCATTCAGTGAGTTGCGATATGTCCTTTGTAATGCACCTGAAGGCTTAAGGAAAAGCCGTTCGCCTTGCTGCGCTCAAGCCGGTCTTCGTCATGCGCACCGATGTTTTCGATTTCACGCTTCCGGAACAGCGCATCGCGCTGCGCCCGGCCGCGCCGCGAGATGCGGCGCGTCTCCTGGTCGTGCATCCGCAGCCGCAGCTTGAACTGCAAGACCGCATCGTGCGCGATTTGCCGGCACTCCTTCGCCGCGGCGACGCGCTTGTGGTCAACGACACCAAGGTCCTGCCCGCCGCTTTGCACGGACGGCGCATCGGCCGCGGTGACCGCGAGCCCGCGATCGAAGCAACACTGATCAAGCGGCTCGACGGCTCGCACTGGCGGGCGCTGGTCAAACCGGCAAAGCGGCTTGCGACCGGCGATGTTGTGCGATTCGGTGCCGAGGGCCGCGTCTGCTTCCTTGAACAGCTCGACGCCACGGTCGAAGACAAAGGCGGCGGCGGCGAAATCACGCTTGCCTTCGCGTTCACCGACGCGGTTCTTGACCAGGCGCTGGAGGAGCGGGGCGACATGCCGTTACCGCCCTATATCGCCAGCCGCCGCGCGGCGGACGAGCAGGACCGCAACGATTATCAAACGATGTTCGCACGCGCCGAGGGCTCGGTTGCCGCGCCCACGGCCGGGTTGCATTTCACCGAAACTTTGACCGAAGCTTTGCGACAAGCTGGCATTGCACTCCATCGCGTCACCTTGCATGTCGGCCCCGGCACGTTCCTGCCGGTCAAGGCGGAGGATACCGAGGGCCACAAAATGCATCCGGAATGGGGCAGTGTCAGCGCCGAAACCGCGGCGGCCTTGAATGCCGCGCGCCGCGCCGGTGGCCGGATCGTGGCCGTCGGTTCGACCGCGCTGCGGCTTCTGGAAAGCGCGGCGTCCGATGACGGCAGACTCGCCCCATTCTCCGGCGAAACCGCGCTGTTCATCACTCCCGGTTATCGCTTTCGCGCCGTCGACGCGATGTTGACCAATTTCCATCTGCCGCGCTCGACCTTGTTCATGCTGGTCTGCGCGTTCTGCAGTCTCGATGTGATGCGCCGCGCCTATGAGCACGCCATCGCCGCCAATTACCGCTTCTATTCCTATGGCGACGCTTGCCTGCTGTTCCGATAAATAGACCCCATGGCGAGCCCATTCTCGTTCCGGCTGATTGCAACCGACGGCGCGGCGCGCAATGGCGAAATCGCCACCGCGCATGGCATCGTACACACGCCGGCTTTCATGCCGGTCGGCACGCAAGCGGCGATCAAGGGTGTGCATCACGACGACGTGCGCGCGGCCGGCGCCGATATCGTCCTGGCGAATACTTATCACTTGATGCTGCGGCCCACGGCCGAGCGTGTCGCCGCCCTCGGCGGGCTGCATGAATTCATGCATTGGCCGCTGCCCATTCTCACCGATTCCGGCGGCTACCAGGTCATGTCGCTTGCGCGTTTACGCAAAGTTGCGGAGGCCGGCGTGACCTTCCGCTCGCACCTTGACGGCGCGACCGTTGAGCTGACGCCCGAACGCGCGGTCGAGGTGCAGATCCTGCTCGGCGCCGATATTGCCATGCAGCTCGACGAATGCGTGAAGCTGCCGGCCGCGGCGGCCGATGTTGAACGTGCGATGCGGCTGTCCCTGCGCTGGGCCCAGCGGTGCAAGCGCGCCTTCGAAAAGGCGCCGCCTGGGCGGGCGCTGTTCGGCATCGTGCAAGGCGGCGACGACGAGCGGCTGCGCGCCGAAAGCGCCCGGGCGCTGATTGACTTCAGCTTTGACGGTTATGCGATCGGCGGGCTTGCCGTCGGCGAGAGCGAGGAGGTGATGCTGCGCATGGTCGCCGCGACCGCGCCGGTCTTGCCCGTTGAGCGTCCGCGCTATCTGATGGGGGTGGGCACGCCTTCGGATATTCTCAAGGCGATCGGCCACGGCGTCGACATGTTCGATTGCGTGCTGCCGACGCGCAACGGCCGCCATGGGCTCGCATTCACCCGCTTCGGCCCGATCAATATCAAGAATGCGCGCCACGCCGACGATCGGCGGCCGCTCGATCCGCAAAGCCGTTGTCCCGCCGCGCGCGATTTTTCGCGGGCTTACCTGCACCATCTGTTCAGGGCCAATGAGGCGCTCGGCGGTACGCTGCTGTCGATCGTGAACCTGTTCTACTACCAGGACCTGACCGCCGGCGC